>NZ_JBQRUW010000068.1:0-71312 GCF_052663305.1 Streptomyces cyslabdanicus | reverse complement strand
GTTCGGCAGCGTGGACAGGTCGTTCCCGAACGACGCCGTCTCCGAGGTGAAGCGGTCACCGGTGAGCTGCATACCGTCACCCGAGTCACCCGCGAACCGGATGATCACCCGATCCAAGCGGCGGACGTCCTTCGTCCCGGCCGCCCTGCGTTGCTCTCCTACGACAGTTCCGTCGGCCTGCTCCGCTGGACTGCTGACCTGGCTGGTCACTGAACTGGTCCTCCTTCGAGGCGGCTGTGTGGGAGCGGCCTTCCCGAAGACCTTCCCGGCTTCAACCCTACGACCGTAAGGGTCGCCTTCCTTGTATCGCTCGCATGCTGGACGAGCGGACGAGCGGACGAGCGGACGAGACGGCCTGCACGGTCCGAAACAGTGTCGGACGATCACGAGTTCAGATAGGTGAGCACGGCCAGAACACGCCGGTGATCCCCGTCACTTTGGGACAGTCCGAGCTTGAGGAAGATGTTGCTGACGTGCTTCTCGACCGCGCCGTCGCTCACCACCAGCTGCCGGGCGATCGCGGAGTTCGTCCGTCCCTCGGCCATCAGCCCCAGCACCTCCCGCTCCCGCGGGGTGAGCCCGGCCAGCACGTCCTGCTTGCGGCTGCGGCCGAGCAACTGGGCGACGACCTCCGGGTCCAGGGCCGTGCCGCCCTCGGCCACCCGCACCACCGCGTCCACGAACTCGCGCACCTCGGCCACGCGGTCCTTGAGCAGATAGCCCACCCCGCGGCTGGAACCGGCCAGCAGTTCGGTGGCGTACCGCTCCTCCACGTACTGCGAGAGCACGAGCACGCCCAGCGCCGGGTGCGCCTTGCGCAGCTGCACCGCGGCCCGGACCCCTTCGTCGGTGTGCGTCGGCGGCATGCGCACGTCCGCCACGACGACGTCCGGCAGCGCCTGCTGGTCGTGCAGCTCCGCGATGGTCTTGATCAGCGCCTGGGCGTCCCCGACACCCGCCACGACCTCGTGTCCGCGGTCGGTCAGCAGCCGGGTCAGGCCCTCCCTGAGCAGCACTGAATCCTCGGCGATGACCACTCGCACCCTGTCCTCCACGTTTCTCGGCCCCCCACAGCCTCGCCCCACGGCCTTCCGTGCGACACGGTCCAGCATTCCAGTATTCGGACCGCGCCGCGCCCAGGCCAGGGCAAGTAGGAGAGGTGACCACACGTTTCGGCCTGCCGCCGCGACCGGTGTGGCCGCGGCGGCAGGCCGCCGTCAGAAGACGCCGGGCGCGCTCAGCGCCGCCAGGGAAGCTCCGCCGTCACCCGGGTGGGGCCCCCGGCCGGCGAGTCCACGAGCAGGATCCCGTCCACCGCGTCCAGCCGCTCGGCCAGCCCGGCGAGGCCCGACCCCTTGGACACGTCCGCGTTCCCGACCCCGTCGTCCTCGACCTGGAGCATCAGCCGGTCCTCCGTCCGCCAGACGTCCACCGAGGCGGACCGTGCCCCGCTGTGCTTGCTGATGTTCTGGAGCAGCTCGGAGACCGTGAAATAGGCGATCCCCTCGATGGCCGCCGCCGGCCGTTCGCCCAGATCGACCTCCACCCGCACCGGCACCGTGCAGCGCGAGGCGACCGCGGACAGGGCCGCGTCCAGGCCGCGGTCCGTCAGCACCGCCGGGTGGATCCCCCGCGCCAGGTCCCGCAGCTCCTGCAACGCGGTCTTCACCTCGCCGTGCGCCTCGTCCACCATCCGCGCCGCCGCCCGCGGGTCCTCAGCCAGCTTCTCCTTCGCCAACCCCAGATCCATCGCCAGCGCGACGAGCCGGGCCTGCGCCCCGTCGTGCAGGTCCCGCTCGATGCGCCGCAGATCCGCGGCGGCCGTGTCGACCACGACCCCCCGGTCCGACTCCAGCTCCACCACCCGCGCCGACAGCCGCGACGGCCCCAGCAGCCCGTACACCAGCACCCGGTCCACCATCGTCAGGGCCCGCACGATCCACGGCGTGGCCAGCGTGAACAGCAGTCCCACCAGCGCGGTCACCGTGATCTCGAACGGGTTGTCGAGGTAGATGCCGTGCTGGCCGTCGCCGTAGAGCTGGATCCCGCCCTGACCGGCCCACATCGGGAACACCCAGAACCACAGCGGGTACGTCAGCAGGCTCCAGCCCAGCGTCCAGAAGACCAGCGAGACCGAGAAGGAGAACACCGCCCACGGGAAGTGCAGGACCGCGTAGAGCAGGGCCCGCCAGGAGGTGCCGCTCTTCAGCAGGGCCCCCGTCCAGGCCATCAGGCCCGGCCGCTTCGCCCGCAACGGCTGCGGCTCGGCCACCTCCAGGCCGAGCAGACGGCGTGCCCGCGCCCGCTCCAGCACGCCGAACAGGCGGCAGCCGGCCAGCGCCGCCGCCAGCACCGGGACCCCGAGGAACGTCACCAGCAGGCCCGCGCTCAGTGACACCATGGTCACCGCGTACGTGAACAGCATGATGCCGATCGGCAGGTTGAGCAGCACGTACCCGAACTCGCGCCAACTGCGGGCCTCGAACGGCGCCCGCAGCCCGGCCGGCAGCAGGTGCCGTTCCCGGCCGGTGCCACCGTCGTGGAATCCGCCCGCGCTGTAGGGCCCGTACCCCGGTGCGTCCTGCGATCGGTACTGGGTGGCCATCGGCGTCGTCCCGTCTGCTCGTCCGTGCTTCTCCTGCGGCTGTCCCGCCGTACATCCAGCGTGCTCGGCCGCGGGCGGCGGGACCATGGAGCACGTCGGCGTCCTGGGCGGGGGGTTTTCCCTACCTCGTGCCGGCGGTGCCCCTGCCGGAGGCGGCCACGCCGGACCCGGCGGGACCGGCGCCGTCCGTACGGTCCCGCCACGGCAGCTCCGCCGTGACGGTCGTCGGACCGCCCGGCGGCGACTCGACAACGAACAGGCCGTCGACCGCGTCCAGCCGTTCGGCCAGACCGCGCATGCCCGTCCCGCCGTCCAGCCGGGCGCCGCCGCGGCCGTCGTCCCACACCTGGATCAGCAGCCGACCGTCGGTCCGCCACACCTCGACGGAGGCGGACCGCGCCCCGCTGTGCTTGCTCACGTTCTGGAGCAGCTCGGAGACCGTGAAGTAGGCGATGCCCTCGATGGCCGCGGCCGGACGCGACTCCAGGTCGACCGTCACCCGCACCGGCACCGTGCACCGCGAGGCCACCGACGACAGAGCCGCGTCCAGGCCGCGGTCGGTCAGCACGGCGGGATGGATACCGCGGGCCAGGTCGCGCAGTTCCTGGAGCGCGAGCTTCACCTCGCCGTGCGCCTCCTCGACCATCGCGGCGACATGCTCGTCCGACTGGCCCTCCAGCAGCTTCTCCTTGGCCAGGCCCAGACCCATGGCCAGATTGACCAGCCGGGCCTGCGCCCCGTCGTGCAGGTCCCGCTCGATGCGCCGCAGATCCGCGGCGGCCGTGTCGACCACGATCCCCCGGTCCGACTCCAGCTCGGCGATCCGCCGCTCCAACTCGTCGGACGGCGACAGCAGGCCGCGCACCATCGCCCGGTCCACGTTCGCCAGGCCCCGCGCGAGGAAGGGCAGCACCGGCCAGAGCACGAAGAGCGAGGTCAGCGTGAGCGCGAAGGTGAACACACCCCAGGGCAGCCGTATGAAGTGGTACAGCGCCGAGCGCCAGCCCACCGGGTCCTTCAACGCCATCCACATCCGGCCGACCAGTCCGTTCGAACCGTGCAGGGACAGCGGGCTCGGTTCGTCGATCCGCACCCCGAGCAGCGCCCGCGCCCGCGCCCGCTCCAGCCGGCCCAGCAGACGCGAGCCCGCAAGCCCCAGCGCCAGCAGCGGGAAGCCGATCACGTTGAGCGTCAGCGCGCTGCCGGTCAAGAGCACCGTCACCACATAGACGAAGCCGAGCAGCGACACCGGCAGATTCACCAGGAGATGCGTGATCTCCCTCCAGGTGGGCAGGTCGTAGGCGAAACGGGCCGGGGGCAGCTGGTCCTCGGCGCCGGCGGCCGCCGGATCGGCGGCGGGGATGCGAGCGGTCATAGGGGCCAGCGTGCCGTGCGGCGGCCGCCGGCGCCATGAGGTGGGCCGCCCTCGGACACTGGGGAAAACCCCACCTTCGCGTCCCACGGTGTGACGGGCTGCTTACCCGTCCTTTATCAGGGCCTAGACTCCCGTGCGTACAGATCGTCGAACAGCCGAACAGTACGGGGCCGTACGGGGCCGGGAAAACAGGTCCGACAGGGCCAGGGAGTGAGGAACGGACGGTGCGGGAGACGTTGCGGGGGTCGACCGCCGTCGTCGCGGCGGACTACTTCCAGTCCTATTCGGTCGTCGGAGTGCTCGCCGTCGTCGGCGTGCTGTTCGTCGCCGTCGCCTTCGGCGCGGGACGCCTGCTGCGCCCGGTGGTCCCCACCCCGGAGAAACTGCTGACGTACGAGTGCGGTGTCGACCCCGTCGGCGAGGGCTGGGCGCACACCCAGGTCCGCTACTACGTCTACGCGTTCCTGTACGTGATCTTCGCCGTCGACTCGATCTTCCTGTTCCCCTGGGCGACGGTCTTCGCCGCCCCCGGCTACGGCGCGACGACGCTCGTGGAGATGTTCATCTTCCTCGGCTTCCTCACCGTGGGCCTGCTGTACGCATACAAGAAGGGCGTCCTGACATGGACGTGACCCCCATCACCCCCGAACCGGTACCGCTGCCGGAGCCGAAGCGGCTGGGCACGCTCGCCCGGCTCGCCCCGGAGCCGATGAAGGTCGTCCTGAACTGGGGCCGGCGCTACTCGCTCTGGGTCTTCAACTTCGGCCTCGCCTGCTGCGCGATCGAGTTCATCGCCGCGTCGATGGCCCGGCACGACTTCATCCGCCTCGGCGTCATCCCGTTCGCGCCCGGGCCCCGCCAGGCCGACCTGATGGTGGTGTCCGGCACGGTCACGGACAAGATGGCCCCGGCGATCAGGCGGCTGTACGAGCAGATGCCCGAGCCCAAGTACGTCATCTCCTTCGGCGCCTGCTCCAACTGCGGCGGCCCGTACTGGGACTCGTACTCCGTCACCAAGGGCGTCGACCAGATCATCCCGGTGGACGTCTACGTCCCCGGCTGCCCGCCCCGCCCCGAGGCGCTGCTCCAGGGCATCCTGAAGCTCCAGGAGAAGATCGCGCACGAGTCGCTGGGGGAGCGGTACGCGACCGGGACGGCCCGTCCTTCGACGGCGGCGCTGCAGAGCGGCCTCGTACGGCCGCCGGCCGGCGCGGCCACCGGCGAGGGGGACCCGCGATGAGTGGGGCCGGCTGGCTGCCCGCGCCCGTCGAGGAACTGTTCGGGACCGGGGCGACGGCGGAGGAGGCCTACGCGGTCCTGACGGTGGACGTGCCGCCGGACACCTGGGTCTCCGCGCTGCTGACCGCCCGCGACGAGCTGGGCTGCACGTACTTCGACTGGCTGAGCGCCGTCGACGAGCCAGGCACGGGATTCCGCGTCTCGGCCCACGTCGTCGCCCTCGCCCCGGTCCGGCGCCTGCTGCTGCGTACGACGGTCCCGCACGAGGCGCCGGTCCTGCCGACCGCGGTGGACGTCTACGCGGGCGCGGCCTGGCACGAGCGGGAGACGCACGAGATGTTCGGCGTCTCCTTCCAGGACCATCCCGCCCTGGACCACCTCCTCCTGCCCGAGACCTTCGAAGGCCACCCCCTCCGCAAGGACTTCGTCCTGGCGGCGCGGGTCGCCAAGGCGTGGCCTGGGGCCAAGGAACCCGGGGAGCCTGCGGCGGGTGCCGCCCACGGCGGGCCCAAGCGCCGCCAGATGCTGCCGCCGGGCGTGCCCGACCCCAACGAGTGGGGCCCCCAGAAGGGCCAGCTCCCGCCCGCCCCGTCCCGCCCGGCGCGGGGCGCGGCCCGGCCTGCGGGCGACCGCCCGGCCCGCCGAACGCGCACGGCGGCGGAGGGCTCCGCCGGCCAGACGGCCACATCCCCCACGGCTCCCGGCCCCGAGCAGCCCGCGGCTCCCGCCGCCCGGCCCCGGCGGATGCGTAGCGCGAGCGAGGGCTCGGCGAGTCAGGTGGCCGGCCGCGATGAGGGTGCGACGGGGCCTGCTGAGGGCTCCGCCGACCGGGCGGCCGCGACTCCTGCGGCTCCCGGCCCCGAGCAGCCCGCGGCTCCCGCCGCCCGGCCCCGGCGGATGCGTAGCGCGAGCGAGGGCTCGGCGAGTCAGGTGGCCGGCCGCGACGAGGGTGCGACGGGGCCTGCTGAGGGCTCCGCCGACCGGGCGGCCGCGACTCCTGCGGCTCCCGGCCCCGAGCAGCCCACGGCTCCCGCCGCCCGGCCCCGGCGGATGGGTAGCGCGAGCGAGGGCTCGGCGAGTCAGGTGGTCGGCCGCGACGAGGGTGCGCCCGGGCGGGCCGACGTGGCGGCAGCCGAGCGCGCCGCGACCACGCCGCAGGCGGCTCCGGAAGCCGGGCCGCCCGCCGAGGGAGCACCTGAAGACGCCGGGCGGCGGAACGCGGCGAGCCCGAAGCCGTCGGCGGCGCCGCGCAGTTCGGACGCCCCCTGGCACCACGCCCGTCCGGCGTTCGACGAGTCCGCGCCGAGGTCCGAGGACGACGAACCCGACGCCACCGAACCCCCCGCCACGCCCGACGAACCGGAAGGAGGCCCGCGGTGAACGGTGTCGTCGATGTCGCCCTGCGACTGGTCGTCGTCTTCGTGGTGTTCCTGACCTTCCCCCTGATCGTGGGGCAGACCGAGCACAAGGTGATGGCGCACATGCAGGGCCGCCTCGGCCCCATGTACGCCGGCGGCTTCCACGGCTGGGCCCAACTCGTCGCGGACGGCGTGAAGTTCGCACAGAAGGAGGACGTGGTCCCGGCCGGCGCCGACCGCCGGATCTTCCAGCTCGCCCCCGCCGTGGCCCTGCTGCCCTACCTCCTCGTGCTGCTCGCCATCCCGATCGGCCCCGGTGAGGGAGCCGTCGGCCAGGTCCTCGACGCGGGCATCTTCTTCGTGCTCGCGGTGATGGCCGTCGGCGTGCTCGGCTCGCTCATGGCCGGCTGGGCCTCCGCCAACAAGTTCTCCCTCCTGGGCGGCCTGCGCACCGCCGCCCAGCTCCTCGCCTACGAGCTGCCGATGCTGCTCACCGCCGCCTCCGTGGCGATGGCGGCCGGAACGGTCTCCCTGCCCGGCATCGTCCACGCCTTCCACTGGTGGTGGCTGCCCTGGCAGATCGTCGGCGCGATCGTCTTCTTCGTCGCCGGTCTCGCCGAACTGCAACGCCCGCCGTTCGACATGCCCGTCGCCGACTCGGAGATCATCTTCGGCGCGTACACCGAGTACACCGGGCTGCGCTTCGCCCTGTTCCTCCTCGCCGAGTACGCCGGGATCGTCGTCCTGTGCGGACTGACCACCGTCCTCTTCCTGGGCGGCTGGCACGGCCCCTGGGGCGCCGACGGCCTCGGCTGGCTGTGGACCCTGCTGAAGACCGCGATCCTCGCCTTCGTCGTCATCTGGCTGCGGGTCACCTACCCCCGCCTGCGCGAGGACCAGCTCCAGAAACTCTCCTGGACCCTGCTCGTCCCCCTCTCCCTCGCCCAGATCGCCCTCACCGGCATCGTCAAGGTGGTGATCCAGTAGCCATGGCCCCCATCCCCGGCAGCGGCCTGGCCAAGGGCCTGGCCGTCACCCTCCGCACGATGACGAAGAAGACCGTCACCGAGCAGTACCCCGACGTCCAGCCCGACCTGCCGCCCCGCACCCGCGGCGTCATCGGCCTGTTCGAGGAGAACTGCACCGTCTGCATGCTGTGCGCCCGCGAGTGCCCGGACTGGTGCATCTACATCGACTCCCACAAGGAGACGGTCCCCGCGTCGGTCCCCGGCGGCCGCGAACGCAGCCGCAACGTCCTCGACCGCTTCGCCATCGACTTCTCCCTGTGCATGTACTGCGGTATCTGCATCGAGGTCTGTCCTTTCGACGCCCTGTTCTGGTCCCCGGAGTTCGAGTACGCCGAGACCGACATCCGCGAGCTGACCCACGAGCGCGACAAGCTGCGCGAGTGGATGTGGACCGTGCCCGCGCCGCCCGCCCTCGATCCCGGCGCGGAGGAACCCAAGGAGATCGCCGCCGCCCGCAAGAGCGCCGAGAAGCTGGCGGCCGCGCAGGCCGAACCGCGGGAGGGGGAGGACGCGTGAGCATCGCCGCCGCAAGCCACGGCTTCCTCTCCCCGACCGGCGTCGAGATCGCCTTCCTCCTCGTCGGCCTGGTCACCTTCGGCGCCGCCCTCGTCACCGTCACCACCCGGCAGCTCGTGCACGCCGCCCTGTGGCTGGTGGTGGCCCTCGGCGGCATCGCCGTGGAGTACCTGCTGCTCACCGCCGAGTTCATCGCCTGGGTGCAGGTCCTCATCTACGTGGGTTCCGTCGTCGTCCTCCTCCTGTTCGGACTGATGCTCACCAAGGCCCCCATCGGCCGCTCCCCGGACGCCGACTCCGGCAACCGCTGGGCCGCCCTGACCGTGGCCGTCGCCGCCGCGGCCGCCCTCGTCTGGGTGGTCGTCGACGCCTTCCGCACCACCTGGGTCGACCTGGACGGCGCCGCCGCCGGATCGACCAGGGCCACCGGCGAGAGCCTGTTCCAGAACTGGGTCCTGCCCTTCGAGGCCCTCTCCGTCCTGCTCCTGGCCGCGCTGGTCGGCGCGATCGTCCTGTCCCGCAAGGCGAAGGCAGCCGCCGCCCCCCAGGCCGCCGCCTCCCAGGTCCCGGGGGCCCACAGCGGCCCGGGCGCGAAGGAAGGTGTCCGCTGATGCACCTCGCCTATCCCGCCGTGCTCTCCGCCCTCCTGTTCTGCACCGGCCTGTACGGCGTCCTCGCCCGCCGCAACGCGATCCTGGTCCTGATGTCCGTCGAGCTCATGCTCAACGCCGTCAACCTCAACCTGGTCGCCTTCGACGTCTGGCTCAGCAGGGCCGCGATCGAGACCCTGCACTCCGGTCAGGCCCTGACCCTGTTCACCATCGCCATCGCCGCCGCCGAGATCGGCATCGGCCTGGCGATCGTCCTCGCCGTCCACCGCAACCGCGGCACCTCGGACATCGACCGGCTCCGCGACTCCGCCGAGGGCCCCGACGACTCCGACGACGGCCCCCACAGCGCCGCCGCGACCGCAGAGGCCGCTGAGAAGGCTGAGGCCACCGCGTGACCACGACCACCCTCGCCGTCCTCGTTCCCCTCCTTCCGTTCCTCGGCGCCGTGGCCGGTCTGCTGCTCGGCCGCACCGCGCCCGGCTTCGTCCGCCCGCTCGCCGTACTGCCGCCCCTGGCCTCCCTGGTCCTGGCCGTGCTGGTCGCCGCGGACCAGGGCGGCGGCCGGGCCGTCGACGCCGCCACCGAGCTCACCCCCACCGGCTCGGTGCCCGTCGAGCTCGCCCTGCACATCGACGGCTTCGCCGCGCTCGTCGCCGTCCTGGTCGGCGTGGTCGCCACCTGCGTGCAGATCTACTCCATGGGCTACCTGCGCGAGGACCCGCGCTACCCCTCGTACGCCGCGCTCGTCTCCCTGTTCACCTCCGCGATGCTGCTCGTCGTCTACTCGGGCGACCTGATCGTCCTGCTGGTCGGCTGGGAGGTCATGGGCATCTGCTCCTACTTCCTGGTCGGCCACTACTGGGAGACCCCTCAGGCCCGAGCCGCCTCCCTCAAGGCCTTCCTGGTCACCAAGCTCGGCGACGTGCCCTTCCTGATCGGCCTGTTCGCGCTCGGCGCCGCCGCCGGGTCCTTCCGGATCACCCAGGTCCTCGGCACCGTCGCGAGCGGCGGGCTGCACCACCCGACCCTGATCGCGCTGCTGCTCCTCGCCGGCGTGGCGGGCAAGTCCGCGCAGTTCCCGCTGCACACCTGGCTCCCCGACGCCATGGCGGGCCCGACGCCCGTCTCCGCGCTGATCCACGCCGCGACGATGGTCGCCGCCGGTGTCTACTTCGTCGCCCGGCTCCTCCCCGTCTTCCAGGCCTCCTCGGCCGCGATGGTCGTCCTCGCCGTCATGGCCGCCGTGACGATGGCCGGCTCGGCGCTCGCCGCCCTCGCCCAGGACGACATCAAACGCGTCCTCGCCTACTCGACGACCGGCCAGCTCGGCTACATGACCGGCGCGCTCGCCGTCGGCGACCGCGGCGCGGCCGTCTTCCACCTCCTGTCGCACGGCGCCTTCAAGGCGCTGCTGTTCCTCGCGGCCGGCGTGATCATCCACGCCGCCGGCACCAACTCGCTGGCCGCCATGTCCCGCATGAGCAACCTGCGCGCCCGCGTCCCGGACGCCTACTGGACGATGACCGTGGCGCTCCTCGCGCTCGCCGCGATCCCCCCGTTCAGCGGCTTCTTCTCCAAGGAGTCCGTCCTCGGCGCCGCGGAGCACGTCGCCACCGGGAACACCAGCCATGCCCCCGTGGCGGCGGGCTGGACCGTCCTCGTGGCCGGCCTCCTCACGGCCCTGCTCACCGGCGCCTACGCCATGCGCCTGTGGCTGCTGGCCTTCCGTGGCCGGGGCGCCGAGGCCCCCGACCACGGCCGGCAGCCCCTCGTCATGAACGCGGTGCTCTGGGTGCTCGCCCTCCCCTCCCTCGCCTTCGGCGGCCTCGCCTTCCGCGTCCTGCCCGGATGGTTCGACGGCCGGGACCTGACCCCCACGCTCATCACCTCCGTGCTCGGCACGGGGGTGGCCCTGGTCGGCGGCATCGTCACCTACGGCGCCTGGCAGCACGCCACGGCGCTCGCCGCCCACCCCGAGGCCGACGCCGGACTCGCCGACCCCGGACGGCTGCTGCTCGGACCGCTGCACCGGCACGCGGCCGTCGGCTTCCACCTCGACGCCGTGTACGCGGCCCTGTTCGTCCGGCCGGTGCTGGCCGGAGCGAGCCTCGTCCGGTTCCTCGACCGGGAGGTCGTCGAGACCTACGTACGCGGTGCCGGCGCCGCACCCCGACTGCTCGGGGCCGTCGTACGGCGCGCCCAGACCGGCAATGTGCAGACCTATGTGAGCGCGCTGCTCGCCGGCACCGTCGTCCTGGCGGTCGCTGCCGTCCTTGTCGCCACGGGAGCGTGAGCAGGCGTGATCGATATCAACGAGTCCGTGATGCAGTTCCTTCTGGCGTTCCTCGTCGCCGGCCCGCTCCTCGGGGCGCTCGCCGCCCTCCTGCCCGCGCCGCCCGGGCTGAAGGGGAAGTCACCCGAGCAGGCCGTGCTCCGGCACGGCGTGACCGTCACCGGCGCGATCCTCGCCGCCGCGATCGTCCTCGCGCTCGGCTTCGACCACGCCCACCCGTCGAGGATGCAGGCCACGACCGACATCAGCTGGATCCCCGCACTCCATGTGCGCATCCACCTCGGCGTCGACGGCATTTCCCTCCCCCTCGTCGTGCTGACCGCGCTGCTGACCTTCCTCTGCGCGCTGTACTCCTACTTCAAGCCGCCCGCGGGTCCCACCCCGAAGGCCTTCGTCGCGCTGCTGCTCCTCCTCGAGTCCGGCACCCTCGCGACCTTCGCCGTCCTCGATCTGCTGCTGTTCTTCCTCGCGTTCGAGACGGTCCTCATCCCGATGTACTTCCTCATCGCCCGCTGGGGCGGCGAGGGCCGTCGGGCCGCCGCCTGGCGGTTCATCCTCTACACGCTGCTCGGCTCGGTCGTCATGCTGCTCGGCCTGCTCCTCGTCGGGCTCAGGGCCGGCACGTTCGACATGGTGGCACTCGCCACTGACAACGGCCGGTCACTGACCGCGTCCGTGCAGGTCATCGCCGTTCTGGCGATCGGTCTCGGACTCGCGGTCAAGACACCGATGTGGCCGCTGCACAGCTGGCTCCCGGACGCGCACACCGCCGCCCCGACCGTCGGCTCGGTGCTCCTCGCCGGTGTCCTGCTGAAGATGGGGACGTACGGGTTCGTCCGCATCCTGCTGCCGATCGCACCCGACGGCTTCCGCACCTTCGCGCCCTATCTGGCCGCCCTCGCCGTCGTCGGGATCATCTACGGATCCCTGGCCTGCCTCGCCCTCGTCAGGCAGGGTGCGAAGGGCGACCTCAAGCGGCTCATCGCCTACTCCTCGGTCGGCCACATGGGCTTCGTCCTGCTCGGCATCGCCACCATGACCCCCACCGGCGTCAACGGCGCTCTCTTCGCCAACATCGCCCACGGCCTCATCACCGGCCTGCTGTTCTTCCTCGTCGGCGCGCTCAAGGACCGCACCGGCACCACCGACCTCGACGCCCTGGCCGAGAAGTCCGGCGCCGCACTGTACGGAAAGGCCCCGCGTCTCGGCGCACTCATCGCCTTCGGCGCCGTCGCCTCGCTCGGCCTGCCGGGCCTCGCCGGGTTCTGGGGCGAGATGCTCGCCCTGTTCGGCTCGTTCCAGCCGGCCGCCGGGCTCAGTCGGCCCGCCTTCCTCACCTGCATGGCGATCGGCGCCTTCGGCACCCTGCTGACCGCCGCGTACATGCTCGTCGTGGTCCGCCGCGTCTGCATGGGCGCCGTACCGCGGCAGGCGCCGCCGCTCGCTGACGTCCGGGGCTACGAGTTCGCGGCCTGGACCCCGCTCGTCGCCCTCACCGTCCTCGCCGGACTCTGGCCGAAGGCCCTGCTCGGGCTCACCGACCCGGCCGTGCAGCAGCTCCTCGCAGGAGGCACCCGATGAGCGCCCTGGCCCAGACGGCGGCCGAGTCGGTGGTCCAGTCCGTCGACTGGCTCGCCGTCGCGCCGCCCACCCTCACCGCGGTGATCGCGCTCGTGGTCCTTGTCGCCGACCTCTTCGTGCCTCAGGCGCGCAAGCCCCTCCTCGGGTGGTTCTCCGTCGCCGGACTCGCCGCCGCCGCGCTGCTGCTCCTGCCACTCCTGGACGGCGACCGCGCCACGTTCTGCCAGACCGGGCACCCCGACGTCTGCAGCTACACCGCCGACCGGTTCACCCTCGTCATCCAGTTCCTCGTCCTCGGTGGCGCCCTCCTGACCGCGCTGCTGTCGGTCACCGCCCTGAAGGACGGGCGCAGGGCACTGCCCGAAGGGGAGTTCTGGTTCCTGCTGCTGGCCTCCGCCGCCGGCGCCGCGCTCCTGCCCGCCGCACGCGACCTGGCGACCCTCGTCGTCGCCCTGGAGGTCGCCTCCCTGCCCGCCTTCGCCCTCGTCGGCCTCCGGCACGGCGACCGCAGGTCCTCCGACGCGGCCCTGAAGTTCTTCCTGTCCTCGGTCACCGCCACCGCCGTCAGCCTGCTCGGCGTCAGCTTCGTCTACGCCACCACCGGCACCCTGTACCTCACCCGGATCGCCGAACGCGTCCAGCACGTCGACGGCCAGTTCCAGACGCTCGCCCAGACCGGCGTCGTCCTCACTCTCGTCGGCTTCGCCTTCAAGACCGCGGCCGTCCCCTTCCACTTCTGGGTGCCCGACACCTACGTGGGCGCCCCCCTGCCGGTCGCCGCCTATCTGTCGGTCGTCGGCAAGGCCGTCGGCTTCACCGGGCTGATCCTGGTCACCGTCGTCGCCTTCCCGTCGTACTCCGGCGCCTGGGGTCCCGCGCTGGCCGTGCTCGCCGCCCTCACCATGACCGTCGGCAACGTCGGCGCCCTGCGCCAGCAGGCCACGCGCGCGTACAGCGCGGTACGGCTGCTCGCCTGGTCCTCCGTCGGCCAGGCCGGCTACCTCCTGGTGCCGATCGCCGCCGCCGGCTACTCCAGGGACCCGCAGAGGTCGATCGGATCCACGGTCGCCTACGCGCTCATGTACGCCGCCGTGAACATCGGCGCCTTCGCCGTGGCCGCGCTCGTGGGCCGTACCAAGGAACGCAACCGCGTCAGCGACTACCGCGGCCTGTACGCCACGAACCCGCTGACCGCCCTGGTGCTGGCCTTCTTCCTGCTCTGCCTGGCCGGCCTCCCCCCGGGCGTCATCGGGCTGTTCGCCAAGGTCACCGTGTTCTCCGCGGCCGTCGACGCCGGACTCGGCTGGCTCGCCGTCATCATGGCCGTCAACGTCGTCATCGCACTGTTCTACTACCTCCAGTGGGCGGCCCTGCTGTTCCGCGCGCCCGAGGGCGAACCCGTCCGGCACCGCGTCCCGGCCCCCCTCACCGCCGCCCTCGCCCTGACCGCCGTCCTCGGCGCGGCCCTCTCCGGAGCACCCCAACTGGTGCTCCGCTTCGCCGCCACCGGCCTGTTCTGAGCTCCCGCGCACTGCCACGCGCGCGTGGCAGTGCGCGGCCTCACGCGCGTGTGCCGACCGGTGCCCCGCTCACCCGGACGGCCCGCGCGCCGTCGCACGGACCAGGGAACCCGTGGCCCCCGCCTGGCGTTGACCAGTTCGGAAGGGTCCACTGGACGGGACGCCACACGGCACCGGTGGAGTCGAAGCGCAGTGAAGCGAAGGGTTCCCCTGCCGCACCACCTGGAGGGCGTACCGTGCACCGCCGGCACAACGGGCTCAGGACCGCAGTCCTCCTGGGGGGACTGTCCGCACTCATCATCCTCATCGGCAGTTTCTTCGGCCGAACGGGCCTGGTCGTCGCGGTCCTCATCGCCCTCGGCACCAACGCGTACGCCTACTGGAACAGCGACAAGCTGGCGCTGCGTGCCATGCGGGCCCGTCCGGTCAGCGAGTTCGAGGCCCCGGCCCTCTACCGCATGGTCCGCGATCTCTCCACCCAGGCCCGCCAGCCCATGCCCCGCCTGTACATCTCACCGACCGAGGCACCCAACGCCTTCGCCACCGGCCGCAACCCGCGCAACGCCGCCGTGTGCTGCACGGAGGGCATCCTGCGCATCCTCGACGAGCGCGAGCTGCGCGGCGTCATCGGCCACGAGCTCAGCCACGTCTACAACCGCGACATCCTCATCTCCTCCGTCGCCGGTGCCCTGGCCTCCGTGATCATGTTCCTGGTCAACTTCGCCTGGCTGATCCCGGTCGGCCGCTCCGACGACGACGAGGGCCCCGGCCTGCTCGGCATGCTCCTGATCATGATCCTCGGCCCGCTCGCCGCCTCCCTCATCCAACTGGCCATCAGCCGCTCCAGGGAGTACGAGGCGGACGCGTCCGGCGCCCGGCTCACCGGCGACCCACTTGCTCTCGCCAGTGCCTTGCGCAAACTGGAGAGGGGGACCCAGCAACTCCCGCTGCCCCCGGAGCCGCGCATCGAGACCGCGAGCCACATGATGATCGCGAACCCGTTCCGCCCCGGCCAGGGACTGTCGAAGATGTTCTCCACGCATCCCCCGATGGCGGAGCGCATCGCCCGACTCGAGCAGATGGCAGGTCGTCACCGGTGAAGACAATCCTCAACGTCATTTGGCTGGTCCTGAGCGGCTTCTGGCTGTTCCTCGGCTACTTCCTCGCGGGCGTGCTGCTGTGCATCACGATCATCGGCATCCCGTTCGGTATCGCGGCGTTCCGTATCGCCGTCTACGCCCTGTGGCCCTTCGGATACACCACGGTCGAGCGCCGCGGCGCGGGTGCCCCCTCCCTCATCGGGAACGTCCTGTGGCTGATCCTCGCGGGCTGGTGGCTGGCGCTCGAGCACATCGCCGTCGCCATCGCGCTGGCCGTCACGATCATCGGCATTCCGTTCGCCATCGCCAACCTCAAGATGATTACGGTCGCCCTGTTCCCGCTGGGCCGGGAAATCGTCCCCACGAACCAGCCGTTCGCGACGCGCTGACGGACAGGGCGCGACAGGCGACCCGAGGGCTATCGCGCCGCCCACCACTGCCGTACGCCGTACGAGGCCATGCCCGCCGCCAGCACCCCGCTGCCCACGGCCACCGAGACCCACGGCAGGGCGAACGCCAGCGTCAGGCACCCGAGGAGGCCCAGCGCCGGCACCGCGCGCCGGGCGGGAGCGGGATCGAGGGTCCAGGCGGAGGCGTTGGCGACCGCGTAGTACGCCAGGACGCCGAAGGAGGAGAAGCCGATCGCGCCCCGGACGTCGACCGTCGCGGCCAGCACCGCGACCACCGCGCCCACGGCCAGCTCCGCCCGGTGCGGCACCCGGAAACGGGGGTGCACGGCGGCCAGCACACCGGGCAGATGCCGGTCCCGGGCCATCGCCAGCGTGGTCCGGGAGACGCCCAGGACCAGGGCGAGCAGCGATCCCAGCGCGGCCACGGCGGCACCGGTCCGTACCACCGGGACCAGCCCCGGCACCCCGGCCGCCCGCACCGCGTCGGCCAGCGGTGCCCCCGCGCGGCCCAGCCCGTCCGGCCCCAGCACACTGAGCGCGGCCACCGCCACGCACACATAGACGGCCAGGGTGATGCCCAGGGCGAGCGGGATCGCGCGCGGAATGGTGCGCGCGGGATCCCGCACCTCCTCGCCGAGGGTCGCGATCCGCGCGTACCCGGCGAAGGCGAAGAACAGCAGCCCGGCCGCCTGAAGGACACCCCCGGCGCCGACGGAGCCGCCGACGGCCGCCCGGTCGGCGGCAGCGGCACCGGATCCCAGGCACACCACGACCACGGCGGCGAGGACCGCCAGCACGACCGCCACGATCACACGCGTCAGCCAGGCGGACTTCTGCACGCCGCCGTAGTTCACCGCGGTCAGCGCCACCACGGCCGCGACCGCCACCGCGTGCGCCTGCCCGGGCCAGACGTACGCGCCCACGGTGAGCGCCATCGCCGCACAGGAGGCCGTCTTGCCGACGACGAACGCCCAGCCTGCCAGATGGCCCCAGAACATGCCGAGTCGTTCACGCCCGTACACGTACGTGCCGCCGGAGGCCGGATACCGGGCGGCCAGCCGTGCCGAGGAGGCGGCGTTGCAGTAGGCCACCACGGCGGCGACCGCGAGCCCGAGGAGCAGCCCGGAGCCCGCCGAGCGGGCCGCCGGCCCCAGGGCGGCGAAGATCCCGGCCCCGATCATCGAGCCGAGCCCGATGACCACGGCGTCCCCTACTCCGAGGGTGCGCCGCAGCTCGGTCGGGGACGGGGCAGGGGACCGAGTCATGGTCCGAACCCTACTGACCGGCGCGATGGCGGCTGAACGGTGCAACCGCGGGATACGGCCGGGGCGTCCTCCTCCACGACGCGCTCCTGGCGCGGGAGGAACACGCGTGTGGTAGGCACGATCACAACACGTGACCAGCACGACAGAACGACGCGCTGCCTGCGGGCGCACCAGCACAGCCTGTCCGAACCCAACGGGAAGCACCGGGACAGTGCAGGCACGGCGTGGAAGGGCAGGTTCAGAGCATGGGCATCATCAGCTGGATCATCCTGGGGCTCCTGGCCGGCGCCATCGCGAAGCTCCTGCTGCCAGGGCGCGACCCGGGCGGCTTCATCGTCACGACCCTCATCGGAGTCGCCGGAGCGTTCCTCGGCGGCTGGATCTCCGCCCGATGGTTGCACCACCCGATCAGCCGGCAACTCTTCGACGGCGCCACCTGGGTCGCCGCGATCGGCGGCTCGCTCGTGCTGCTGATCGCCTACCGCATCTTCTCCGGCAACTCACGCGACTGAGGGGAAGCGGCGACCGAGTGGGAAGAGGGTGGGCACCGTGCAGGTGCCCACCCTTCTCTCTGTCCTACCGGTAGTTCACGAACTGGAGCGCGAAGTCGAAGTCCTGGCCCTTCAGCAACGCGATCACGGTCTGGAGGTCGTCGCGGCTCTTGGAGCTGACGCGCAGCTCCTCGCCCTGGACCTGGGCCTTCACGCCCTTGGGCCCCTCGTCGCGGATGAGCTTGGCGACCTTCTTCGCGTTCTCCTGGGAGATGCCCTCCTGGATCGACGCGAAGAGCTTGTACTCCTTGCCGGACAGCTGCGGCTCGCCGGCGTCCAGGGCCTTCAGTGAGATGCCGCGCTTGATCAGCTTGGACTGGAAGACGTCGAGGACTGCCTTCACCCGGTCCTCGGAGTTCGCCTCCATGAGGATCTTTTCACCGGACCACGAGATCGAGGCACCCACGCCCTTGAAGTCGTAGCGCTGCGAGATCTCCTTGGCGGTCTGGTTGAGGGCGTTGTCGACCTCCTGCCGCTCGACCTTCGAGACGATGTCGAAACTGGAGTCGGCCATGTCCTGTGGCTCCTTGTATCGGGGTGTGTATCGGATGCGTGCCGGCGGGCGTGGGGGAGGCCGCCGATCCCGGCCTGCGGGCCGCGGGTCGCATCCGCACCAGCCTAGCCATCCCGGGGCGTGCCGACCGCCGATCAACAGGGTGGCGGAGCACCCCTCGCCATCGGGTATTGTTTACGTCGTTGCCGGAGAGCACCGCCGAAAAGCGGTACGACCGGCGGCATCCCAAGGCGGTGTGCCCGAGCGGCCAAAGGGAGCAGACTGTAAATCTGCCGGCTCAGCCTTCCCAGGTTCGAATCCTGGCGCCGCCACTGGACCGAAAGGGTCTGTGACCAGCAGCGATGCTGATCGCAGACCCTTTCGGCGTTCACGGGTGCGACCAGATCGTTGTGGGCGCTTTTTCCCAGTGTGTCCCACCCTGATTCGGGTGCTGACCAGTCCGTGTGGGGCAGGCGTGGGGCAGCTTCCGGCCTCCCTGGCTGCCGTTCTTCAACGCCCGCTCGATCCGGGCGTTCGCCGTGGCGGCGCCGCCGTCCAGGCACTTCGCGTACACCCGGAACAGCACGGCCACACTGTGCCCGGCGCGCGCGGCTACCTCCTGTGGTTCCACCCCGGAGCTGAGCCACGTGGACACGGCGGCGTGGCGAAGATCATATGGGCGCTTCGCGAGCAGTGACGCGCACTGAGCGGGCGTCAGTGCACGGGTACGGGCTTCCGCCCAGACCTCGCCGTATCCGGTGTCCTGGATGAGTCCGCCGCGTTGCGTCCGGAAGAGCCGCCCGTCGGGGGCGATGCCGTACGCCGTGACGTGCCACCGCAGCAGGTTCACAAGATCGGGCGGGATCGGCACGGTGCGGACTGCCTTCCGGGGTCGGTGCTTGAGCCCTCGCCGGTCGTGTGCCTCACCGCTGTCCGTCCAGGCCGACCCGGAGCGCGGACGGGTCTCTCGGAGGCGCAGAGTGCCCCACCTTCGGCGTGGCAGGCCGTCCGTATCCGGCGGACAAGCTGTTGACGACGATCGAAGCGGGCACCGTGTTCATGCTCCGCGATGGGCACACAACCGCCGGGACTATCACGCTCACCCGGACGCCGAAGACGGCCTCCGGACTGATGATGAACTGGCCGAACCGTCGATGTTCGTCAACAAGCTCACCGTGGCACGTGAGTACGCCGGGCAGAACCTCGGTGGCCGAATGCTCGATTGGGCTGGCGACCGCGCGCTTCGTGCGGGGGCTCAGTGGGTCCGACTGGACGCATGGACGACGAGCGATGGACTCCAGCGCTACTACCTCGCGCAAGGCTTCACGCATGTTCGTACCGTTCGCGAGGGCACTGCGGTGAACGGCGGCCCGCGCGTCTCGGGGTGGCTTGCTCAGCGCGCGGCGCGACCGGCAGACCACGGATTCACGGACCGCACGCCGACTCCCGCACGGCTCCCATTTAGCGGCTTGAGGTGAGCCGTCCCCGGGCCGCGCGAGGGCGGCCAAGGACAACCGCCAACGGCCGACAATGACCAACAAGGGGGGCGCGGCGGGTTGCCGCGGCACCTTGCTGCATCTGCGCAGCTAGACCAAGGTGTCCAGCATCTGTGGGGAGGGGGAGCGCAAGGTGATCAAGGTCTCTGGCAAGGCTCGTCTTCGGTGGAACCCGGGCTTCTGGTTCGGCTCTTCGATAGTCGCGGGCATAGTGCTCGTCCCTACCTGGTTGTGGGGAGCGTTCTCCGGTGGCCTTGATGTGGCGGAGACTTGCACTCTCGGGGAGGGGCAACGCTTCGACGCGAGCTATCGGCAGGGGCTTGGGGCGCAGCCGTCGGGGCCGTTCCCTTTGCACAACATGTGCAACGCCTCGTATGACCTCGTTCCAGGCTGGGTGAATCCGATGCTTGCCTGTCTGGCTGTCATCGTCACAGGGTCTCTGATCGCAACCGTCGCGACGGGTGTCGTTCAGCTCAGGCGTGTGCTCTCCGAGCGCCGAAGCGGCGAGAGGCCAACTGTGTAGCGCTGCGATTCGTTCTCGAAGGCAACGTGGGGCGGGTGTGGGGCCAGCAAGTTCGGGTCGTGGACAAGCCCAGCTCGGAGCGGATGCCCCACGCGGACTGCAAATCTGTCGCCTAGCAGCAGGAGTCGCAGACGCCAGTTGCCGGGAGCTGGACGAAGCAGCCGCGGCATACAGGCGGCGGCTCAGCAGTCCGGGCGCGCCGCCGCTCGACGGTCGCTTGGTACCTGGGAGCGAGGGCGGGCACCCCTCCGCCTTGGGCGGGCCGGGTCAGCGGCCCCGCTCCCGACAGCCATGTCACCCGAATGGCGCCACATGCCGTGCCACCCACATGGGTGAGGATCAAGCTGGCTAGTGCCCCAGCCGAGGCAATCCGCGAAAGGGGAACCACATGCGCATTCGACGAATCCTCGCCGCCGTCATCGCCACGGCAGCCCTCGCCGGGCTCGGCCTCACAGGCGCCGCCACCGCCACCGCCGCCACACCCAGCCCCAGCCCCAGCCCTGGTCAACGGTTTGTCACCTCTGAACAGTGCAGGGAGGGCGGCGGAACGGTAGAGGGCTTCGACTGCAAGGGCGGTACATACGACGGCCGGGGGGTCGACTAAACCCCACAGGGCGCCCCGCGGCCACGCGCCGCGGGGCGCTCCCGCGCGAGCGTAGCCGGGAGAGTCGCAGGGACTGTGCCGACCCGTCGGACACGCCCTGGACGCCACCCGATCCCGGCCTCAGTCTGAGGCAGGGATCGGATGGCAAGTCGAGGGAGTCCACGCAGCAACAAGGTTCTGCCCGAACGCGAGGGCGACGCTTCCGGGCGCATCGTGGGGCACGGGTGGGGCACGGAGCGGCGCACTGCGGGAACGGTCAGCTCAGCGCGGAGTGATCGCGCGGTCTGCAAATCTGCCGGCTCAGCCTTCCCAGGTTCGAGTCCTGGCGTCGCCACTCTGGGAAAGACCCCCTTTGATCTGCGGGAACGTGGATCAGAGGGGGTTTTGCGTGTGGGTGCGAAGGGTGGTGTCGGTGGTGCCGTGCACACTGGGGCCATGTCCTCGCGTCGCAGACTCTGTCCCGTGTGTCGTCGGGAGATCGCCGTCGTGGCCGGGCGGTTCGCGCGGCACGATCCGCCCGGGACACGGGCGAGCGGTGGGCTGACCTCCTGCGCCGGATCGCGCCGGATGGCGCAACTCGGCGCCGTGCAGCCGTCGCTGGACGGCTACGCCGTTCCGGAGTGTCCCGGGCAGATGCCCTTGTTCTGAGCGGTTGTCGGCGTGGGAAGGCGCCCGGACGTGCTCAGTTGCCCGCCACCGACTTCACCGCCACCGACACCGGTGCCGAGCCGCTGACGAGTTCCAGGGTCAGGCCGGCCGTGGCCGGAGTCTCCACCAGTTCGGCCAGTACGGCGGCCACGTCGTCGCGCGGGATCGGGCCGCGGCCGGTATGGGCTTCCAGGCGCACCTGACCGGTGCCGGCGTCGTTCGTCAGCGAACCGGGGCGCAGGATCGTCCAGTCCAGGGCCTCCTGACGGCGGACGTGGTCGTCCGCCTCGCCCTTGGCGCGCAGGTAGACGTCGAAGACCTCGTCGCCCTCGTGCGTCGCGTCCGCGCCCATCGAGGACACCACGAGGTGGCGGCGCACGCCCGCGCGCACGGCCGCGTCCGCGAACAGCACCGCCGCGCCCTTGTCCACCGTGTCCTTGCGCGCCGCGCCGCTGCCCGGGCCCGCGCCCGCCGCGAACACCGCCGCGTCGGCGCCACTCAGCGACTGCGCGACCTCCTCGACCGACGCCGACTCCAGGTCGAGCACGACGGGTTCGGCGCCGGCCTCCCGCAGGTCCTCGCTCTGCTCGGCACGGCGGATGATGCCCGCCACCTCGTCCCCGCGCGCGGCGAGCAGCCGCTCCAGCCGCAGCGCGATCTGACCATGACCACCAGCGATGACAATCCGCATGCTTCCGACCGTACGCCCGGACGGCCGTATCCGCCGTACGACTTCGGCCCTGTCCGGCGCACCCTCCGCCGCGCCCGGCAGTGCCTCGGGGCACGTCCCTCCGACGGTGCCTGCGGCACGCCCGTCCGGTGGCGCCCCGGCGGGCCTCCGGCGGTGCCTGCGGCACCCTCGCGGCACGCCCCTCCGGCGGCGCTTCCGGCACCCCTTGCGGTACGTCTTCCGGCGGTGCGTGGGCCCGCCTGCGGCATGTCCTCCAGCGGTGCCTGCGGTATGCCTTGCGGCGGCGCCTCAGGCGCCCCCCCGGCGGGCCTGTCGCCGTCCCCGCCCCGCCGGCCGTCAGGACAGCTCCCCCCGCCCCTGCCGCGGCAGCCCCAGTTCCACCGTGGCCGCGGAGTCGCAGAACTCCCGTACCGCGCTGGTGCGTGCCACCACGCGCCCCCGGTGCACCACGATCCGGCTGTACGCGAGCGACAGTGCCCCGGCGAGCCGGTCGCCGCGCACCGCGAGCAGTTCGGCGGGGAAACCCGCCTCCACCCGCACCTCGGGCAGGCCGAGCCCCGCGCGGGCGGACGCGCTCACCGCGTCGTAGGCCTCCTCGGGGCGCAGCCCGTGCCGCGAGGCCAGCAGGTACGCGGCCTCCAGCGGGTCGCCGCGCCCCACCGGGTTCGACACGTCGCGCAGGGCGCCGCTGCCCGCGGCCACCCGGACCCCGGCGGCCCGCAGCAGCCGCACCGGCGGCGTCCCGTGCCCCTCGGCGCCACCGCAGCCGCCCTGGGGCAGGCACACCACCCTCACCCCGGCCGCGGCCAGCTGGTCCGCGGCCCGCTCCGCGGCTCCGGCGGGCAGCCGGGACAGGCCGCCGCACGGGCCCAGCGTCACTCCCGGGCGCAGCCCGCCCGCCATCGCCGCGATGCGCGACAGACGGGCCGGGTCGGCGCCGTCGGTGTGCAGGTCGACGGGGCAGCCGTGCTCGGAGGCGACCTCCAGGACCGCCTCGACGTAGCCCGTGGGGTCGGGGTCCACGTCCGGGCAGCCGCCCACGACGCACGCGCCCATCTTCAGCGAGTCCCGCAGCATCGCCAGACCGTCCGCGCCGGCCGCCCCGGTCAGGACGCGCGGCACCGCCACCGTCGTCAGTTCGGTGAGACCTCGCAGCGACCGCCGGGCCCGCAGGACCGCCGTCAGGACGCCGAGCCCCTGGACGTCGCCCACGCGCACGTGTGCGCGCACGGTCGTCGCACCGTGGCCCAGTTGCAGCAGCGCGGCCTCGGTGGTCCGGCGCTGGACGTCCTCCGGCTCGTACGACACCGGTCCGCCGCTGTCGGCGGTCAGGGCCGTGTCGGCGTGCGCGTGGGGCTCGGCGGGCGCCGGCAGGAGCAGGTAGCCGCTGAGGTCGACGCGCGGCGCGCCGCCCCGCGGACCGTCCGCGCCGAGGCTGCCGGCGGTGCCGACCGCCTCGATGCGTTCCCCGGCCAGCCGCACGTCCACGGTCCTTCCGTCGGTCAGCCGGGCCCCGCACAGCAGCAGTCCGTCCGGGTCCGTGCGTCCGGACGGGTCCGGCGAGGAGGACGAGGGGGGCGGCGGCTGTCCGGGGGGCATCGCGCTCCAGGTACGAAAGGCGACGGGTGGGTTCGGGACACGGACTGCGGGGCCGCGCGGGCCACGCAAGATCACGCAGAGTGAGTCGAGCCTAGGGCGGCCGCCGGGCCGGACGAGGGAGGAGCGCAATAGTCGTACCGGTGTGGCCGAGGGACCCCGGCGGCGCCGGGAAACGGATTTGGGTGAACGGCCGCAGAGCGTGTAATGTCTTCCTCGCTCGCCCCAATAGCTCAGTCGGCAGAGCGTCTCCATGGTAAGGAGAAGGTCAACGGTTCGATTCCGTTTTGGGGCTCTGGTGTGAGAGGTACCCGTCGAAAGGCGGGGCCCGATCGCATCGCAGCGGTGTAGCTCAGTCGGTAGAGCAAGCGGCTCATAATCGCTGTGTCACCGGTTCAAGTCCGGTCACCGCTACTCACAGTAGCCGATTGCGGGGTCGGTCCTTCGATCGGCTACTCTTTCTTGCGTTGAACTAGCCTACCCGTTCGTCAAGGAGCACTCACGTGGCTGCCACCGACGTCCGCCCGAAGATCACGCTGGCCTGCGTGGAGTGCAAGGAGCGGAACTACATCACCAAGAAGAACCGGCGGAACAACCCCGACCGGCTCGAGATGAAGAAGCACTGCCCGCGTTGCAACGCGCACACCGCGCACCGCGAGACGCGCTGATCAGACTCGGACATGAGGCCGCCCCCGCACCCTGGGGGCGGCCTCATGTTGTTTCATGTGCGAAAGCCCGGCGAAGTCCGGCAGCGGCCCGATGACAGCCGGGGCCCGCACGTCGGGCGACGTCCAACCCAGCGACACCAGGAGGTGCCGAGCCATGGCGCTCGACCAGTCCTTCGTGGGGCGGTCCTACCCGCCCACCGACCCCTACGAGGTGGGTCGGGAGAAGATCCGTGAGTTCGCGGAGGCGGTGGGCGACGCCAACCCGGCGTACACGGACCCGGAAGCCGCCAAGGAACTCGGCCACTCCGACGTGATCGCCCCGCCGACCTTCGTCTTCGCGATCACCTTCAAGGCCGCCGGACAGGTCGTCCAGGACCCGCAGCTCGGCCTCGACTACAGCCGCGTGGTGCACGGCGACCAGAAGTTCGCCTACACCCGGCCCGTGCGCGCCGGCGACCGGCTCACCGTCACCTCCACCATCGAGTCGATCAAGTCCCTGGCCGGCAACGACGTCCTGGACATCCGCGGCGAGGTGCACGACGAGGTGGGCGAGCACGTCGTGACCGCCTGGACCAAGCTCGTGGCCCGCGCGGCCGAGGAGGCGTGAGGAATCCGATGACGGCGAAGATCGCCTACGACGACGTCGAGGTCGGCACCGAGCTGTCGGCGCAGACCTTCCCCGTGACCCGGGCCACCCTCGTCCAGTACGCGGGCGCCTCCGGGGACTTCAACCCCATCCACTGGAACGAGAAGTTCGCCAAGGAGGTCGGGCTCCCGGACGTGATCGCGCACGGCATGTTCACCATGGCCGAGGCGATCCGCGTGGTCACCGACTGGACGGGCGACCCCGGCGCCGTCGTCGAGTACGGCGTCCGCTTCACCAAGCCCGTCGTCGTCCCGAACGACGACGAGGGGGCCGTGATCGAGGTCTCCGGCAAGGTCGCGGTCAAGCTCGACGACAACACCGTGCGGGTCGACCTGACCGCCATGAGCAACGGGCAGAAGGTCCTCGGGATGTCCCGGGCCGTCGTACGCCTGGCCTGACGGCCACCGCGGTCCCGCACTCGCCGAGGTGCGGGACCGTCAGTGGGGTCTCGTAGTCTTGGGCGCGTGCAGGAACTCCACGACGCGCCCCTCGCCCCGCTGACCACCTTCCGGCTCGGCGGCCCCGCGACCCGGCTGATCACCGCGACCACCGACGCCGAGGTGATCGAAGCCGTCCGCGAGGCCGACGCCCACGGCACGCCGCTGCTGGTCGTCGGCGGCGGCTCCAACCTCGTCATCGGCGACAAGGGCTTCGACGGCACCGCGCTGCGCATCGCCACCCGCGGCGTCGAACTCACCGGTACGAGCCTGGAGCTGGCCGCCGGAGAGGTGTGGACGGACGCGGTCGCGCGCACCGTCGAGGCCGGTCTCGCCGGCATCGAGTGCCTGTCCGGCATCCCCGGCTCCGCGGGCGCCACCCCGATCCAGAACGTCGGGGCGTACGGCCAGGAGGTGTCCTCGACGATCACCGAGGTCGTCGCCTACGACCGCCGGGCGGGCCGCACGGTGACCCTCGCCAACGAGGAGTGCGCGTTCTCCTACCGGCACAGCCGCTTCAAGGCCGACCCCGAGCGGTACGTCGTCCTGCGCGTCCGCTTCGGTCTGGAGGACGCGGACGGGCTGTCGGCGCCGGTCAAGTACGCCGAGACCGCCCGCGTCCTGGGCGTCGGGGCGGGCGACCGGGTGCCGCTCGCCACCGCCCGCGAGACCGTGCTGAAGCTGCGGGCGGGCAAGGGCATGGTGCTGGACCCCGAGGACCACGACACCTGGTCCGCCGGCTCCTTCTTCACCAACCCGATCCTCACGGACACCGACTTCGCCGTCTTCCGTGCGCGCGTGCGGAAGCGGCTCGGCGACGGCGTCGAGCCCCCCGCCTATCCGGCGGGCCAGGGGCACACCAAGACCTCCGCGGCCTGGCTGATCGACAAGGCGGGCTTCACCAAGGGCTACGGCACCGGACCGGCCCGCATCTCCACCAAGCACACCCTGGCCCTGACCAACCGCGGCGGCGCGACCACGGAGGACCTGCTGGCACTGGCCCGCGAGGTGGTGGCCGGGGTCCGCGAGGCCTTCGGCGTCACCCTGGTCAACGAGCCGGTGACGGTCGGCGTCAGCCTGTAGCCGCAGGACACGGCCGGACATGGTCGGGCTCGGCCGGACACAGCAGAACGCAGCAGAACACAACGGGGCACAAGGGGAGGGGAAGAGCATGGGGGAGAGACGCGGCCGGCGTGCCGTGGCGGTCGCCGTCCTGGTGGGCGTGCTCGCCACGGGATGCGGCAAGGGCGCCGCACGGGCCGGAGGCGGGGAATCGCAGTCGGCGGCGCCGTACCGCAGCGCGGGGGAGATCGACGAGACGCTCGCACCGGACGGCACCACCGTCCGCGTGGGCTCCCCCGGCGCGCCGACCGTCGTTCACCTGTACGAGGACCTGCGCTGCCCGGTCTGCGCCGAGTTCGAGACGGAGGGCGGCGGCGAGGGCCTGCACGAGCTGATCCTGTCCGGCGAGGTGCGGGCCGAGTACACCCTGGCGTCATTCCTCGACGACCGGCTCGGCGGCGAGGGCTCGAAGAAGGCCGCCAACGCCCTGCGGGCCGCCCTGGACGCGGGCAGGTTCGTCGAGTACCACGAGGTGCTCTTCGCGAACCAGCCCGAGGAGGAGGTCGACGGCTACACCGACGCCTTCCTGCTGGACATGGCCTCCAAGGTCCCGGGCCTGCGCGGCGAGGAGTTCGACGCGGCGGTCAAGGGCATGAAGCACCGCGACTTCGTGACCGCCTCCGAGAAGGCCTTCGACACGTCGGGTGTGACCGGCACGCCCACCATGAAGGTCGACGGCAGGACCATCGACGACTCCCTGGCCGGCGGCATCTTCGACAAGGAGACGCTGCCCCTGGTGATCGGCGCCATGGCCCGGTCCTGACCGCCGCGCCGTCAAACCGTCGTCGGCCCGTCGTCAGTCCACCGTCAGTTCGCCAGCCAGTCGTCCACCCCCGACAGCAGCTTCGCGCGCAGGTCCGAGGGGGCCGCCGACGCGCGGATCGACTGGCGGGCCAGTTCCGCCAGTTCGGCGTCCGTGAACGAGTGGTGGCGGCGGGCGATGTCGTACTGCGCCGCCAGGCGGGAGCCGAAGAGCAGTGGGTCGTCGGCGCCCAGGGCCATCGGGACACCGGCCTCGTACAGCCGGCGCAGGGGGACGTCCTCCGGCTTGTCGTACACACCGAGGGCCACGTTCGAGGCCGGGCACACCTCGCAGGTCACCCCCCGGTCGGCCAGACGGCTCAGCAGCCACGGGTCCTCGGCCGCACGCACCCCGTGACCCACCCGGTGGGCCTGGAGGTCGTCCAGGCAGTCGCGGACGGAGGCGGGGCCGGTCAGCTCGCCGCCGTGCGGGGCCGCGAACAGGCCGCCGTCCCGTGCGATCGCGAACGCCCGGTCGAAGTCCCGCGCCATGCCGCGGCGTTCGTCGTTCGACAGGCCGAAGCCGACCACGCCGCGGTCCCGGTAGCGCACCGCGAGGCGGGCCAGCGTGCGGGCGTCCAGGGGGTGCTTCATCCGGTTCGCGGCGACCAGGACCCGCATCCCGAGGCCCGTCTCGCGCGACGCCGTGTCCACCGCGTCCAGGATGATCTCCAGCGCCGGGATCAGGCCACCCAGGCGCGGTGCGTACGAGGTCGGGTCGACCTGGATCTCCAGCCACCCCGAGCCGTCCTTGACGTCCTCCTCGGCGGCCTCCCGCACCAGCCGCCGGATGTCCTCCGGCTCCCGCAGGCAGGAGCGTGCCGCGTCGTACAGCCGCTGGAAGCGGAACCAGCCCCGCTCGTCCGTGGCCCGCAGCCGCGGCGGCTCCCCGCTGACCAGGGCCTCCGTCAGCGCCTCGGGCAGCCGCACGCGGTACTTGTCGGCCAGCTCCAGCAGGGTGGTGGGCCGCATCGACCCGGTGAAGTGCAGGTGCAGATGGGCTTTCGGCAGCTCAGAGACATCACGTACACCCGGGGGGTTCGGGGGGAGTCCCCCTGAAGAGCACAGCATTCCTGGATGGTGCCGCACGTCCCCCGCGCCCCGGTAGTCGTTTCCCCATTCGTGGTCTTGCTCGCACAAACGAAGGGGCGGAAGTGGGACCTCAGTCCCGCGCCTCCGCCAGCAGCTTCTGGATCCGGCTCACGCCCTCCACCAGGTCCTCGTCACCGAGGGCGTAGGACAGGCGCAGATAGCCCGGCGTGCCGAAGGCCTCGCCCGGGACGACCGCGACCTCGGCCTCCTCCAGGATCAGCGCGGCCAGCTCCACCGAGTTCTGCGGGCGCTTGCCGCGGATCTCCTTGCCGATCAGCGCCTTCACCGACGGGTAGGCGTAGAACGCGCCCTCCGGCTCCGGGCAGAGCACGCCGTCGATCTCGTTGAGCATCCGCACGATGGTCTTCCGCCGCCGGTCGAAGGCCTCGCGCATCTTCGCGACCGCCTCCAGGTCGCCGGAGACGGCGGCCAGGGCCGCGGCCTGGGAGACGTTCGACACGTTCGACGTGGCGTGCGACTGGAGGTTGGTCGCGGCCTTGACCACGTCCTTCGGGCCGATGACCCACCCCACGCGCCAGCCGGTCATGGCGTACGTCTTCGCCACGCCGTTGACGACGACGCACTTGTCGCGCAGCTCGGGCAGGAGGGCCGGCAGGGACACCGAGACGGCGTCGCCGTAGACCAGGTGCTCGTAGATCTCGTCGGTCAGCACCCACAGGCCGTGCTCGAGGGCCCAGCGGCCGATCGCCTCGGTCTCGGCCTCGGAGTAGACCGCGCCGGTCGGGTTGGAGGGGGAGACGAAGAGGACGACCTTGGTCTTCTCCGTGCGGGCGGCCTCCAGCTGCTCGACCGACACGCGGTAGCCGGTGGTCTCGTCCGCGACGACCTCGACCGGGACACCGCCGGCCAGGCGGATCGACTCCGGGTAGGTGGTCCAGTACGGCGCCGGCACGATGACCTCGTCGCCCGGGTCGAGGATCGCGGCGAACGCCTCGTAGATGGCCTGCTTGCCGCCGTTGGTGACCAGGATCTGCGAGACGTCCGGTTCCCAGCCGGAGTCGCGCAGCGTCTTCGCGGCGATGGCGGCCTTCAGCTCGGGCAGGCCGCCGGCCGGGGTGTAGCGGTGGTACTTGGGGTTCCGGCAGGCCTCGACGGCGGCTTCGACGATGTAGTCCGGGGTCGGGAAGTCCGCCTCGCCGGCACCGAAGCCGATCACGGGACGACCGGCGGCCTTGAGGGCCTTGGCCTTGGCGTCCACGGCGAGGGTGGCGGACTCGGAGATCGCGCCGATGCGGGCGGAGACCCGGCGCTCGGTGGGAGGGGTTGCAGCGCTCATACCGTCCATCGTTTCAGACAGGAAACGCCCGGGGCACACGGGTTTCACAGGGTGAACAAGCCCGGTGGAACCTCCGGACATCCGTCCGGATCCCGTCCCCGGCCAGCCGATCTTCCAGCGATCGGGGCGGGTTGGCTGCTTTCTGTTCGACGACCGGCGCCGGAACACGTACACTCTCACCTCGTTGGCCTTCAGCAGCCGCTGTCGCACCTGGTGCACACCGAGCACCCGGTCGTATGCGGTACGTTGGGGGGCACACAAAGGGTCGTAGCTCAATTGGTAGAGCACTGGTCTCCAAAACCAGCGGTTGGGGGTTCGAGTCCCTCCGGCCCTGCTACACACACCTTCGCCAGGATGTGTGCGCATGTACGTACAGCAATGCACCGCCGTGCGGCTCGACCGGGCGCGGCACGGCCACGACCCGGAATCAGGTGAGGACGAATGACGGACGCCGTGGGCTCCCTCGACACGCCTGATGCCCAGGACGAGGTGACGGAATCCAAGAAGGCCCGCAAGGGTGGCAAGCGGGGCAAGAAGGGCCCGCTGAAGCGCCTTGCTCTCTTCTACCGTCAGATCATCGCGGAACTCCGCAAGGTCGTCTGGCCGACCCGCAATCAGCTGACGACGTACACCACCGTGGTGATTGTCTTCGTCGTCATCATGATCGGCCTGGTGACCGTGATTGACTATGGGCTCAACCACGCGGCCAAGTACGTCTTCGGCTGAGCCAAGAGCGAAGGGCGCCGCGGTTACCGGCGCCCCTTTTCGCATGTTCCACCCCTATGTATCCAGGAAGAAGCAGCCACCGTGTCTGACCCGAACCTGAACGACGCCATCGAGCCGACCGAGTCCGTGGATGACGAGCTCGACATCGTCGAAGGTGCGGACGAGGTCGACGAGGCCGAGGCTGCCGAGGCCGCCGCGGGCGAGCCGGCCGAGGAGGCCGCCGTCCACGTTGTGGACGAGGCGCCCGGGGGTGAGGCCGAGGAGGAGGAGCCGGAGGCCGAGGTCGACCCGGTCACCAAGCTCCGCGACGAACTGCGCACGCTGCCCGGCGAGTGGTATGTCATCCACACCTACGCCGGCTACGAGAAGCGCGTGAAGGCGAACCTGGAGCAGCGTGCCGTCTCGCTGAACGTCGAGGACTTCATCTACCAGGCCGAGGTGCCCGAGGAAGAGATCGTCCAGATCAAGAACGGCGAGCGCAAGACCGTCCGGCAGAACAAGCTGCCCGGCTACGTCCTCGTCCGCATGGACCTGACGAACGAGTCCTGGGGCGTCGTGCGCAACACCCCAGGCGTCACCGGGTTCGTGGGCAACGCCTACGACCCCTACCCGCTGTCCCTGGACGAGATCGTGAAGATGCTCGCCCCCGAGGCGGAGGAGAAGGCCGCCCGCGAGGCCGCCGAGGCCGAGGGCAAGCCGGCCCCGCAGCGCAAGGTCGAGGTCCAGGTGCTGGACTTCGAGGTCGGCGACTCGGTCACCGTCACCGACGGCCCGTTCGCCACGCTCCAGGCCACGATCAACGAGATCAACCCGGACTCCAAGAAGGTCAAGGGCCTCGTCGAGATCTTCGGCCGCGAGACCCCGGTCGAGCTGAGCTTCGACCAGATCCAGAAGAACTAGCTCGCCGCGGTTCTCTCTGGACGTACCGCTTCCGCGCAGGTCAGGCGATTCGCTCCCGAGCGGCGCCTGACCTGCCCGGTTTTCAGCCGCGCAGCGATACCCGTTATCGTTGTGCGGTATGCCTGCGTTCGGGTGGTACCCGGGCGCCGGCAGGACCCGAATCGAAAGGACCCGGAGAGTAATGCCTCCCAAGAAGAAGAAGGTCACGGGGCTCATCAAGCTCCAGATCCAGGCCGGTGCCGCCAACCCGGCTCCGCCGGTCGGCCCGGCGCTGGGTCAGCACGGCGTCAACATCATGGAGTTCTGCAAGGCCTACAACGCCGCGACCGAGTCGCAGCGCGGTTGGGTCATCCCGGTGGAGATCACGGTCTACGAGGACCGTTCCTTCACCTTCATCACCAAGACGCCGCCGGCCGCCAAGATGATCCTCAAGGCCGCGGGCGTGGAGAAGGGCTCCGGCGAGCCGCACAAGACCAAGGTCGCCAAGATCACCCAGGCGCAGGTCCGCGAGATCGCCCAGACCAAGATGCCCGACCTCAACGCCAACGACCTGGACGCCGCCGCGAAGATCATCGCCGGCACCGCGCGTTCCATGGGCGTCACGGTCGAGGGCTGAACCCCACCTTCGTAGAACATGCGGCTGAGGCCGCACGTGGCAGGGCCCGCTCGGCCCGTACCACGACTCCTTTCAGAACACACAGGAGCAGTTGTGAGCAAGCGCAGCAAGGCTCTCCGCGCTGCGGACGCCAAGATCGACCGGGAGAAGCAGTACGCCCCGCTCGAGGCCGTCCGTCTCGCCAAGGAGACCTCCACGACCAAGTTCGACGGCACCGTCGAGGTCGCCTTCCGTCTGGGTGTCGACCCGCGCAAGGCCGACCAGATGGTCCGTGGCACCGTGAACCTTCCGCACGGCACCGGTAAGACCGCCCGGGTCCTGGTCTTCGCGACCGGTGACCGTGCCGAGGCCGCGCGTGCCGCCGGCGCCGACATCGTCGGCGCGGACGAGCTGATCGACGAGGTGTCGAAGGGCCGTCTGGACTTCGACGCCGTCGTCGCCACCCCGGACCTCATGGGCAAGGTCGGCCGCCTCGGCCGCGTCCTCGGCCCGCGTGGTCTGATGCCGAACCCGAAGACCGGCACCGTCACCCCCGACGTGGCCAAGGCCGTCACCGAGATCAAGGGCGGCAAGATCGAGTTCCGCGTCGACAAGCACTCGAACCTGCACTTCATCATCGGCAAGACGTCGTTCGACGACACCAAGCTGGTGGAGAACTACGGCGCGGCCCTGGAGGAGATCCTCCGCCTGAAGCCGTCCGCTGCCAAGGGTCGCTACATCAAGAAGGCCGCCATCACCACCACGATGGGCCCCGGCATCCCGCTCGACCCGAACCGCACCCGCAACCTCCTCGTCGAGGAAGACCCGGCCGCGGTCTGAGCCCCACGGCTCGCACAATCAAAGGACGAGTCCCGCAACCTTTTGGGGTGCGGGGCTCGTCCCTTTTCTGCGGGACTCCTGTACAACGTCTTCCGTACGTCCGTACGGGACGCGCCCCGCGCGACTCGTACGCCTGGCACAGGCCTGCGTCAGCGTGATGATCACAGCAACCGCATAGGGGTGGGACGAATGAAGAGCACGACCGCGCGCAGAATCACGCTCTCCGTCGTGGCGGTGACCACGCTGGGGGCAGTGGCTGCCTGCTCCCCCGGGGACTCCTCCGGTTCCTCCAAGGCCTCGGGCAAGGACGACGGCGCGGCCGGCCGGGGGGCCGTCCACGTGAGCCCCATCGCGGCCCTGCGCTCCGCCGACACCTCCACCGCCGAGGCCCACTCCGCCAGGGTGTCGATGACGACCAGCATCGGCACCCTGATGTCGATGAAGGGCAACGGCACCCTCGACTGGGCCGACGGCCTGACCGGCACGCTCACGCTCACCTACACCGGCGGCACGGTCGCCGAGGCGATGCGCCAGATCGGGGCGACGACGATGGAGGCGCGGTACCTGCCCGACGCCTACTACGCTCACATGCCCGACGCCTACGCCGAGCAGACGGGCGGCAAGCACTGGATCCGGTACCGCTACGACGACCTCGCGGACCTCGCCGGCGGCTCCGGCGCGTACATGCAGGAGCAGCTGAAGACCGCCACGCCGAACCAGTCGGTGAAGCTGCTGCTGGCCTCCGGCGACGTCAGGAAGGTCGGCGAGGCGACGGTGCGCGGCGAGCACACCACCCACTACGCGGGCACGCTGAACGTCGCCGACTTCGCCGACAGGACCTCGAACCTGCCCAAGCGCCAGATGGACGATCTGAAGAAGCAGCTCGACGAGGCGGGCGTCACCACGGAGTCCGTCGACATCTGGGTCAACGACAAGAACCTGCTGGTCAAGAAGGTCGAGAAGGCGGACATGGCGACCGGCACCATGACCAACACCGCCTACTACAGCGACTACGGCGTCAAGACCGCCGTCCAGGCGCCCCCGGCCGGCGACACCGGGGACTTCAAGGACCTGATGGCGTCCCAGGGCGCCGCCGCGGGCGGCAGCGGCAGCGGCACCTGAGCCGCGCTCCCGGGGCGGGGTGGGCCACGTCGTGGCCCCCCGCGTGCTCTCCGGGGGCGGATTTGCTTTGCGCTGACACCTTCCCGTACGCTCCCACAGAAGCCAAAGACCGCTGGTCGTTGCCGTGCGCTCGAACGAGGGCGCGGTGGCCGAAGGATCCGCTGAAACTGCGGACGACCCGCGCAGGTGATTGTGGAAGTACTCCCGGAGCACGCGTCGATCCCCGTGTGTGCGACCGGTCGAGTCCGCCCCGAGCGCCTGCGCCGGGGCGTTTCGTTTTCCCCAGTCCTCCTTCGGGTCCGCGCGGTCCGAATCACCCGGAAGGAGGCCGAGGCTCTATGGCGAGGCCCGACAAGGCTGCCGCGGTTGCGGAGCTGACGGACAAGTTCCGCAGCTCCAACGCCGCCGTGCTGACCGAGTACCGCGGTCTCACCGTGGCGCAGCTCAAGACGCTGCGCCGGTCGCTCGGTGAGAACGCCCAGTACGCCGTGGTGAAGAACACGCTGACCAAGATTGCGGCCAACGAGGCCGGGATCACGCTGGACGACCAGCTCTTCGCTGGTCCGACGGCCGTCGCCTTCGTCACCGGTGACCCGGTGGAGTCGGCGAAGGGTCTCCGTGACTTCGCCAAGGACAACCCGAATCTCGTCATCAAGGGCGGTGTCCTTGACGGCAAGGCGCTGTCCGCCGACGAGATCAAGAAGCTTGCGGACCTCGAGTCCCGCGAGGTTCTGCTCTCCAAGCTGGCCGGTGCCTTCAAGGGGAAGCAGTCCCAGGCTGCCTCCGTCTTCCAGGCACTGCCGTCGAAGCTCGTCCGCACCGTGGACGCGCTGCGCGCCAAGCAGGACGAGCAGGGCGGTGCCGAGTAACTCGGCTCGCTTTCTGATCCGCGCCGCCTGACGCGGCAAGGATCGCAGCGGGCCGACGTACGCCCGCCACACCCCGTACATCCGGCACCCGCCGATTTGAGTGGAAGGACCGCCATCATGGCGAAGCTCAGCCAGGAAGACCTGCTCGCGCAGTTCGAGGAGATGACCCTCATCGAGCTCTCCGAGTTCGTGAAGGCCTTCGAGGAGAAGTTCGACGTCACCGCCGCCGCGGCCGCCCCGGTCATGATGGCCGGCCCGGGCGCCCCGGCTGCCGAGGCCGCCGAGGAGAAGGACGAGTTCGACGTCATCCTCACCGGCGCCGGCGACAAGAAGATCCAGGTCATCAAGGTCGTGCGCGAGCTGACCTCCCTGGGCCTCAAGGAGGCCAAGGACCTGGTCGACGGTGCGCCGAAGCCCGTCCTCGAGAAGGTCAACAAGGAGGCCGCGGAGAAGGCCGCCGAGTCCCTCAAGGGCGCCGGCGCCTCCGTCGAGGTCAAGTAAGACCCCACGGTCCGCGAAGGACTCCCGCGCGCTGAACACGGCCCGGTAGGGCTGTAACGCGAACGCACCGAGGAGCGATCATCCATCCGGGTGGTCGCTCTTCGGCGTTCGAGGGGGCCGGCGGCGGCTGCCTTGCACCCGTGGCGGGGAGGGGTATGGTGATCTTCGTCGTGCCTCCAGAGCTCCGGTGGCGGGCTGCACGTGACGATGGCAGCATCCGGCTTGGCCATGGGAGGCCTTGACGAACCGCACGCAGCGCGCAATTCTCAGGACGCGTCGTCACAACGATCCGAATCCGAGGCATGGATCGGCGACGAAGAGGGCAGTATCAAGGTGCGTTGAGGGCAGGTATGCCGCAGACGTTGACAACTACGAGGGTCTCAAAAACCCGCACTGGACATCAGTGTGCCATGTGGCTACACTGACCCTTTGCGCTGCCTGTTAGCTGTCCCCTGCCCGTCACCAGGGGCATGCCCTCGCCTCAGCAACGTCGACCAGATCATCTTTGACCTGGCCTTTCGGCCCGATCAGGACGACCTGTCCTCAAGCAGCGGCGGGGGGCCGGTACGCGCGTAGTGAGTCCGAGCCCTCGGAAGGACCCCCTCTTGGCCGCCTCGCGCAACGCCTCGACCGCGAATACGAACAACGGCGCCAGCACCGCCCCGCTGCGCATCTCCTTTGCAAAGATCAAGGAGCCCCTCGAGGTTCCGAACCTTCTCGCGCTGCAAACCGAGAGCTTCGACTGGCTGCTCGGCAACGCGGTCTGGAAGGCTCGCGTCGAGGACGCTCTGGAGTCCGGTCAGGACGTCCCCACCAAGTCCGGTCTCGAGGAGATCTTCGAGGAGATCTCCCCGATCGAGGACTTCTCCGGGTCGATGTCGCTGACGTTCCGCGACCACCGCTTCGAGCCGCCCAAGAACTCGATCGACGAGTGCAAGGAGCGCGACTTCACGTACGCGGCCCCGCTCTTCGTCACGGCCGAGTTCACCAACAACGAGACCGGCGAGATCAAGTCCCAGACCGTCTTCATGGGCGACTTCCCGCTCATGACGAACAAGGGCACCTTCGTCATCAACGGCACCGAGCGTGTCGTGGTGTCGCAGCTGGTCCGTTCCCCCGGTGTCTACTTCGACTCCTCCATCGACAAGACGTCCGACAAGGACATCTTCTCCGCCAAGATCATCCCGTCCCGGGGTGCCTGGCTGGAGATGGAGATCGACAAGCGTGACATGGTCGGTGTCCGCATCGACCGCAAGCGCAAGCAGTCGGTCACCGTTCTGCTGAAGGCGCTCGGCTGGACCAACGAGCAGATCCTCGAGGAGTTCGGCGAGTACGAGTCGATGCGCGCCACCCTGGAGAAGGACCACACCCAGGGCCAGGACGACGCGCTGCTGGACATCTACCGCAAGCTGCGCCCGGGCGAGCCCCCCACGCGTGAGGCCGCGCAGACGCTGCTCGAGAACCTCTACTTCAACCCCAAGCGCTACGACCTGGCCAAGGTCGGCCGCTACAAGGTCAACAAGAAGCTGGGCGCGGACGCTCCGCTGGACGCCGGCGTGCTGACCGTCGAGGACGTCATCTCGACGATCAAGTACCTGGTGAAGCTGCACGCGGGCGAGATGGAGACGGTCGGCGACAGCGGTCAGACGATCGTCGTCGAGACCGACGACATCGACCACTTCGGCAACCGCCGGCTGCGCAGCGTGGGCGAGCTCATCCAGAACCAGGTCCGCACCGGTCTGGCCCGGATGGAGCGCGTCGTCCGCGAGCGCATGACCACGCAGGACGTCGAGGCGATCACGCCGCAGACCCTGATCAACATCCGGCCGGTCGTCGCCTCCATCAAGGAGTTCTTCGGCACCAGCCAGCTGTCCCAGTTCATGGACCAGAACAACCCGCTGTCCGGGCTGACGCACAAGCGTCGTCTGTCCGCGCTCGGCCCGGGTGGTCTCTCCCGTGAGCGGGCCGGCTTCGAGGTCCGTGACGTGCACCCCTCGCACTACGGCCGCATGTGCCCGATCGAGACGCCTGAAGGCCCGAACATCGGTCTGATCGGCTCGCTCGCCTCCTACGGCCGGGTCAACGCGTTCGGTTTCGTCGAGACCCCGTACCGCAAGGTCATCGACGGCCAGGTCACCGACGAGGTCGACTACCTGACCGCCGACGAGGAGGACCGCTTCGTCATCGCGCAGGCCAACGCGCCGCTCACCGACGAACTGCGGTTCGCCGAGGCCCGCGTGCTGGTCCGCCGCCGTGGCGGCGAGGTCGACTACGTCGGTGGCGAGGACGTCGACTACATGGACGTCTCGCCGCGCCAGATGGTGTCGGTCGCGACCGCCATGATCCCGTTCCTGGAGCACGACGACGCCAACCGTGCCCTCATGGGCGCGAACATGATGCGCCAGGCCGTTCCGCTCATCAAGTCGGAGTCCCCGCTCGTCGGCACCGGCATGGAGTACCGCTCCGCGGTCGACGCCGGCGACGTCGTCAAGGCCGAGAAGGCCGGTGTGGTCCAGGAGATCTCCGCCGACTACATCACCACGACCAACGACGACGGCACGTACATCACGTACCGCCTGGCCAAGTTCGCCCGCTCCAACCAGGGCACCTCGGTCAACCAGAAGGTCATCGTCAACGAGGGCGACCGCGTCATCGAGGGCCAGGTCCTCGCCGACGGCCCGGCCACCCAGAACGGCGAGATGGCGCTCGGCAAGAACCTGCTGGTCGCGTTCATGCCGTGGGAGGGCCACAACTACGAGGACGCGATCATCCTGTCGCAGCGCCTCGTGCAGGACGACGTCCTCTCCTCGATCCACATCGAGGAGCACGAGGTCGACGCCCGTGACACCAAGCTCGGCCCCGAGGAGATCACCCGGGACATCCCGAACGTCTCCGAGGAGGTCCTCGCCGACCTCGACGAGCGCGGCATCATCCGCATCGGCGCCGAGGTCATCGCCGGCGACATCCTCGTCGGCAAGGTGACCCCGAAGGGCGAGACCGAGCTGACCCCCGAGGAGCGCCTGCTGCGCGCGATCTTCGGTGAGAAGGCCCGTGAGGTCCGTGACACCTCGCTGAAGGTGCCGCACGGCGAGACCGGCAAGGTCATCGGCGTGCGCGTCTTCGACCGCGAGGAGGGCGACGAGCTGCCGCCGGGCGTGAACCAGCTGGTCCGCGTCTACGTGGCCCAGAAGCGCAAGATCACCGACGGTGACAAGCTCGCCGGCCGCCACGGCAACAAGGGCGTCATCTCCAAGATCCTGCCGATCGAGGACATGCCGTTCCTGGAGGACGGCACCCCCGTCGACATCATCCTCAACCCGCTGGGTGTGCCGTCCCGAATGAACCCGGGACAGGTCCTGGAGATCCACCTCGGCTGGCTCGCCAGCCGCGGCTGGGACGTCTCCGGCCTCGCGGACGAGTGGGCGGAGCGCCTCCAGGCCATCGGCGCCGACCAGGTCGCCCCCGGCACCAACGTCGCCACCCCGGTCTTCGACGGTGCCCGCGAGGACGAGTTGGCGGGTCTGCTCCAGCACACCATCCCGAACCGCGACGGCGACCGCATGGTCCTCCCGACCGGCAAGGCGCGGCTGTTCGACGGCCGCAGCGGTGAGCCGTTCCCGGACCCGATCTCGGTCGGCTACATGTACATCCTGAAGCTGCACCACCTGGTCGACGACAAGCTGCACGCCCGCTCGACCGGTCCGTACTCGATGATCACCCAGCAGCCGCTGGGTGGTAAGGCCCAGTTCGGTGGCCAGCGCTTCGGCGAGATGGAGGTGTGGGCCCTCGAGGCCTACGGCGCCGCCTACGCCCTCCAGGAGCTGCTGACCATCAAGTCCGACGACGTCACCGGCCGCGTGAAGGTCTACGAGGCCATCGTCAAGGGCGAGAACATCCCCGAGCCCGGCATCCCCGAGTCCTTCAAGGTGCTCATCAAGGAGATGCAGTCCCTGTGCCTGAACGTGGAGGTGCTGTCCAGCGACGGTATGTCCATCGAGATGCGTGACACCGACGAGGATGTCTTCCGCGCCGCGGAGGAGCTCGGCATCGACCTGTCCCGGCGCGAGCCGAGCAGCGTCGAAGAGGTCTGACGGGAGTCCGGTGGGCCTCCTGACCAGGAGGCCCACCGACCCCCAGGCCCCCGTTTCAGACCACAGACTTACAACCCTGAGAGGGATTGACGCATAGTGCTCGACGTCAACTTCTTCGACGAGCTCCGGATCGGCCTGGCCACCGCTGACGACATCCGTCAGTGGAGCCACGGCGAGGTCAAGAAGCCCGAGACGATCAACTACCGCACCCTCAAGCCGGAAAAGGACGGGCTCTTCTGCGAGAAGATCTTCGGTCCCACCCGGGACTGGGAGTGCTACTGCGGCAAGTACAAGCGTGTCCGCTTCAAGGGCATCATCTGCGAGCGCTGCGGCGTCGAGGTCACCCGCGCCAAGGTGCGCCGTGAGCGGATGGGCCACATCGAGCTGGCCGCGCCCGTCACCCACATCTGGTACTTCAAGGGCGTCCCGTCGCGCCTGGGCTACCTGCTCGACCTGGCCCCGAAGGACCTGGAGAAGGTCATCTACTTTGCGGCGTACATGATCACGTACGTCGACGACGAGCGCCGCACCCGCGACCTGCCGTCGCTGGAGGCCCACGTCTCCGTCGAGCGCCAGCAGATCGAGCAGCGCCGCGACGCCGACCTGGAGGCCCGCGCCAAGAAGCTCGAGGCGGACCTCGCCGAGCTGGAGGCCGAGGGTGCCAAGGCCGACGTGCGCCGCAAGGTGCGCGAGGGTGCCGAGCGTGAGATGAAGCAGCTGCGCGACCGTGCGCAGCGCGAGATCGACCGCCTCGACGAGGTGTGGACCCGGTTCAAGAACCTCAAGGTCCAGGACCTCGAGGGCGACGAGCTGCTCTACCGCGAGCTGCGCGACCGGTTCGGCACGTACTTCGACGGCTCGATGGGTGCCGCGGCGCTCCAGAAGCGCCTGGAGTCCTTCGACCTCGAGGAGGAGGCCGAGAAGCTCCGCGAGATCATCCGCACGGGCAAGGGCCAGAAGAAGACCCGCGCCCTGAAGCGCCTGAAGGTCGTCTCCGCGTTCCTGCAGACGTCCAACAGCCCCAAGGGCATGGTCCTGGACTGCGTCCCGGTCATCCCGCCGGACCTGCGTCCGATGGTGCAGCTCGACGGTGGCCGCTTCGCGACCTCCGACCTGAACGACCTGTACCGCCGTGTCATCAACCGCAACAACCGCCTGAAGCGGCTTCTCGACCTCGGCGCGCCCGAGATCATCGTGAACAACGAGAAGCGCATGCTTCAGGAGGCCGTCGACGCGCTCTTCGACAACGGCCGCCGCGGCCGCCCGGTCACGGGCCCCGGCAACCGTCCGCTGAAGTCGCTGTCCGACATGCTCAAGGGCAAGCAGGGCCGCTTCCGTCAGAACCTGCTCGGCAAGCGCGTCGACTACTCGGCCCGTTCCGTGATCGTCGTCGGTCCGCAGCTGAAGCTGCACCAGTGCGGTCTGCCGAAGGCGATGGCGCTGGAGCTCTTCAAGCCGTTCGTGATGAAGCGCCTGGTCGACCTGAACCACGCGCAGAACATCAAGTCGGCCAAGCGCATGGTCGAGCGCGGCCGCACGGTCGTGTACGACGTCCTCGAAGAGGTCATCGCGGAGCACCCGGTTCTGCTGAACCGCGCGCCCACCCTGCACCGCCTCGGCATCCAGGCCTTCGAGCCGCAGCTGGTCGAGGGCAAGGCCATCCAGATCCACCCGCTCGTGTGCACCGCGTTCAACGCGGACTTCGACGGTGACCAGATGGCCGTGCACCTGCCGCTGTCCGCGGAGGCGCAGGCCGAGGCCCGCATCCTGATGCTGTCCTCGAACAACATCCTCAAGCCGGCCGACGGCCGTCCGGTGACGATGCCGACCCAGGACATGGTCCTCGGTCTGTACTTCCTCACCACCGACGGCGAGGGCCGCGCGGCCAAGGGCGAGAACCGCTCCTTCGCGTCGGTCGCCGAGGCGATCATGGCGTTCGACGCCGGCGAGCTCTCGCTCCAGTCGCGGGTGGACGTCCGCTTCCCGGTGGGCACCATCCCGCCGCGCGGCTGGACCCCGCCGGCCCGAGAGGAAGGGGACGACGGCGTCGGGGAGAGGGCGTGGCAGCAGGGTGACTCCTTCCGCCTGAAGACGACCCTGGGTCGCGCGCTCTTCAACGAGCTGCTGCCCGAGGACTACCCGTTCGTCGACTACGAGGTGGGCAAGAAGCAGCTCTCCGAGATCGTCAACGACCTCGCCGAGCGCTACCCGAAGGTCATCGTGGCGGCCACGCTCGACAACCTGAAGGCGTCCGGCTTCTTCTGGGCCACCCGTTCCGGTGTCACCGTCGCCATCTCCGACGTCGTCGTTCCCGAGGCGAAGAAGGAGATCGTCAAGGGCTACGAGGCGCAGGACGAGAAGGTCCAGAAGCAGTACGAGCGCGGTCTGATCACCAAGGACGAGCGCACCCAGGAGCTCATCGCGATCTGGACCAAGGCGACCAACGAGGTCGCCGAGGCGATGAACGACAACTTCCCGAAGACCAACCCGATCTTCATGATGGTTTCCTCGGGCGCCCGAGGAAACATGATGCAGATGCGTCAGATCGCCGGTATGCGCGGTCTGGTGTCGAACGCCAAGAACGAGACCATCCCGCGGCCCATCAAGGCGTCGTTCCGTGAGGGTCTGTCCGTGCTGGAGTACTTCATCTCCACGCACGGTGCCCGTAAGGGTCTGGCCGACACCGCCCTGCGTACCGCCGACTCGGGTTACCTCACCCGTCGTCTGGTCGACGTCTCCCAGGACGTCATCATCCGCGAGGAGGACTGCGGCACCGACCGCGGCCTCAAGCTGCACATCGCGGAGCGCGGTGCGGACGGCGTGCTGCGCAAGGCGGACAACGTCGAGACGTCCGTGTACGCGCGCTGCCTCGCCGAGGACATCGTCGTCGACGGCCAGGTGCTGGCCCCGGCCGGCACCGACCTGGGCGACGTGCTCATCGAAGAGCTCGTCTCCCGCGGCGTCGCCGAGGTCAAGACCCGCTCGGTCCTGACCTGCGAGTCCGCGGTGGGCACCTGCGCCATGTGCTACGGCCGCTCGCTCGCCACCGGCAAGCTGGTCGACATCGGTGAGGCGGTCGGCATCATCGCCGCCCAGTCCATCGGTGAGCCCGGCACCCAGCTGACGATGCGTACCTTCCACACCGGTGGTGTGGCCGGTGACGACATCACCCAGGGTCTGCCGCGTGTCGTCGAGCTCTTCGAGGCCCGTACGCCGAAGGGTGTCGCCCCGATCTCCGAGGCCTCCGGCCGCGTCCGGATCGAGGAGACCGAGAAGACCAAGAAGATCGTCGTCACCCCGGACGACGGCAGCGACGAGACGGCGTTCCCGATCTCGAAGCGTGCCCGTCTGCTGGTCGGCGAGGGCGACCACGTCGAGGTGGGCCAGAAGCTCACCGTGGGTGCCACCAACCCGCACGACGTGCTGCGCATCCTGGGTCAGCGGGCCGTCCAGGTCCACCTGGTCGGCGAGGTCCAGAAGGTCTACAACTCGCAGGGTGTGTCGATCCACGACAAGCACATCGAGATCATCATCCGGCAGATGCTGCGCCGTGTGACGATCATCGAGTCCGGCGACGCCGAGCTGCTGCCCGGCGAGCTGGTCGAGCGCTCGAAGTTCGAGACCGAGAACCGTCGTGTGGTCCAGGAGGGCGGTCACCCGGCCTCCGGTCGTCCGCAGCTCATGGGTATCACCAAGGCCTCGCTGGCGACCGAGTCCTGGCTGTCGGCGGCGTCCTTCCAGGAGACGACCAGGGTCCTGACGGACGCGGCGATCAACGCCAAGTCCGACTCCCTGATCGGCCTCAAGGAGAACGTCATCATCGGTAAGCTCATCCCGGCCGGTACGGGCCTGTCCCGCTACCGCAACATCCGGGTCGAGCCGACCGAGGAGGCCAAGGCCGCGATGTACTCGGCCGTGGGCTACGACGACATCGACTACTCGCCGTTCGGCTCCGGCTCCGGCCAGGCCGTTCCGCTGGAGGACTACGACTACGGTCCGTACAACCAGTAAGCGGGCGAGCGTCCGCGTGACGCGCTGAAGGGCGGCCATCCCATCACGGGATGGCCGCCCTTGGCGCATGATGGAGGGACACACGCGATCCGGGGGAGGTCTCAGTGTCGTACCAACCGTCATACCCGTCATGGCAGCCGATGCAGCGCTGGCAGGGGGGACAGGGCGTTCCACAGCCGTGGCAGGGCCAGGGTGCCCCGTCGATGCTCGCGTCCCACGCCGACCGCGAGCGCGCCGTGGACGTGCTCAGGGCGGGCTTCAGCGAGGGCCGCCTGGACGAGCGGGAACTCGACCAGCGTGTCGCACGGGCGTACCAGACGCGCACGGTCGGAGAGCTGGCGCTGCTGGTGGCGGATCTGCCGCAGGGACCGGTGCCGCTCACCTCGGCGGCTGTGGCCGTGCCGGCCACGTTCCTGCCGAAGACCCCGCCGCCCACCAACGGCAAGGCGGTCGGCTCCCTGGTCTGCGGGGTGCTCACGCTGATGACAGCCGGTCTGACGGGCCTGCCGGCGGTGGTCCTGGGACACGCCGCCCGCCGGGAGATGAGCCACACGGGGGAGAGCGGTGACGGCCTCGCGCTGACCGGGCTGGTCCTGGGCTGGCTGTCCGTGGCGGGCTGGGCGGTGTTGCTGACCTTGCTGGTCGTCGCGGGATTCGCGGGGGTGTGATGACGCGTGCGGACGTCCGGTGTTCGAAGATCACATTCCGTGGATTCGAAGATCGCCCGAGGGGCCGGGGCTTGACAAGCGCCACGGGGCGCGGCGGGCGGGGCCCATTTGTTTTGACCGCAGCGAATGAGGTAGGTACGCTCAGACCTTGTGCCTGGGGTGTGCCCTGGCTTTCGTGCGTGCCTGCAAACCGCACTGGGAGCCGCTGACGGCCACCGTGATCTGCGCCTCTTTCTGCCTGGCGGTGGGAGTCTGCGGGATTCGACACACCCGACCGCGTGGGTCGGCGACGTTCCAGGTTAGCTGTACCCATCGGCACACAGAAACCGGAGAAGTAGTGCCTACGATCCAGCAGCTGGTCCGCAAGGGCCGGCAGGACAAGGTCGAAAAGAACAAGACGCCCGCACTCGAGGGTTCGCCCCAGCGTCGTGGCGTCTGCACGCGTGTGTTCACGACCACTCCGAAGAAGCCGAACTCGGCCCTCCGTAAGGTCGCGCGTGTGCGTCTGACCAGCGGCATCGAGGTCACGGCTTACATTCCGGGTGAGGGACACAACCTGCAGGAGCACTCCATCGTGCTCGTGCGCGGCGGCCGTGTGAAGGACCTGCCGGGTGTTCGCTACAAGATCATCCGCGGTTCGCTCGACACCCAGGGTGTCAAGAACCGCAAGCAGGCTCGCAGCCGTTACGGCGCCAAGAAGGAGAAGTAAGAATGCCTCGTAAGGGCCCCGCCCCGAAGCGCCCGGTCATCATCGACCCGGTCTACGGCTCTCCTCTGGTGACCTCCCTGATCAACAAGGTGCTGCTGAACGGCAAGCGCTCCACCGCCGAGCGCATCGTCTACGGCGCCATGGAGGGCCTGCGTGAGAAGACGGGCAACGACCCGATCATCACGCTGAAGCGCGCTCTGGAAAACATCAAGCCGACCCTCGAGGTCAAGTCCCGCCGTGTCGGTGGCGCCACCTACCAGGTTCCGATCGAGGTCAAGCCCGGTCGCGCCAACACGCTGGCGCTGCGCTGGCTGGTCGGTTACTCCCGCGCCCGTCGCGAGAAGACCATGACCGAGCGTCTGCTCAACGAGCTCCTCGACGCCTCCAACGGCCTCGGTGCCGCTGTGAAGAAGCGCGAGGACACGCACAAGATGGCCGAGTCCAACAAGGCCTTCGCGCACTACCGCTGGTAGTCGCTACCCCATCGAGAACCGAGAGAAGACTGAAGCCTTATGGCTACCACTTCACTTGACCTGGCCCATGTCCGCAATATCGGGATCATGGCCCACATCGACGCGGGCAAGACGACCACCACCGAGCGGATCCTGTTCTACACCGGCGTGTCCTACAAGATCGGTGAGACCCACGAGGGTTCCGCCACGATGGACTGGATGGAGCAGGAGCAGGAGCGTGGCATCACGATCACCTCTGCTGCCACCACCTGTCACTGGCCGCTGGACAGCATCGACCACACGATCAACATCATCGACACGCCGGGTCACGTCGACTTCACCGTCGAGGTGGAGCGCTCCCTGCGCGTGCTCGACGGTGCCGTGACGGTGTTCGACGGCGTCGCCGGTGTCGAGCCCCAGTCCGAGACGGTGTGGCGTCAGGCGGACCGCTACGGCGTTCCGCGTATCTGCTTCGTGAACAAGCTCGACCGCACCGGTGCCGAGTTCCACCGCTGCGTCGACATGATCAAGGACCGCCTGGGCGCGCAGCCGCTGGTCATGCAGCTGCCGATCGGTGCCGAGGCCGACTTCAAGGGCGTTGTGGACCTGGTCCGCATGAAGGCGCTCGTGTGGTCCGCCGAGGCCGCCAAGGGCGAGATGTACGACGTCGTCGACATCCCGGCCACGCACACCGAGGCCGCCGAGGAGTGGCACGGCAAGCTGGTCGAGGCCGTCGCGGAGAACGACGAAGAGATCATGGAGCTGTACCTGGAGGGCAACGAGCCCACCGAGGAGCAGCTGCACGCCGCGATCCGTCGCATCACCATCGCGTCCGGCAAGGCCAGCGAGACCACCGTCACCCCGGTGTTCTGTGGCACCGCGTTCAAGAACAAGGGCGTTCAGCCCCTGCTCGACGCGGTCGTGCGCTACCTCCCCACGCCGCTCGACGTCGAGGCCATCGAGGGCCACGCCGTGGGCAACGCCGAGGAGATCATCAAGCGCAAGCCGTCCGAGGACGAGCCGCTGGCCGCTCTTGCGTTCAAGATCATGAGCGACCCGCACCTCGGCAAGCTCACCTTCGTCCGGGTCTACTCGGGCCGCCTGGAGTCCGGCACGCAGGTGCTGAACTCCGTCAAGGGCAAGAAGGAGCGCATCGGCAAGATCTACCGCATGCACGCCAACAAGCGTGAGGAGATCCCGTCGGTGGGCGCCGGCGACATCGTCGCCGTCATGGGCCTGAAGCAGACCACCACCGGTGAGACGCTGTCCGACGACAAGAAGCCGGTCATCCTGGAGTCCATGGACTTCCCGGCGCCGGTCATCCAGGTCGCCATCGAGCCCAAGTCGAAGGGCGACCAGGAGAAGCTGGGCGTCGCGATCCAGCGCCTGGCCGAGGAGGACCCGTCCTTCCAGGTCCACTCGGACGAGGAGACCGGCCAGACCATCATCGGCGGTATGGGCGAGCTGCACCTCGAGGTGCTGGTCGACCGCATGCGCCGTGAGTTCAAGGTCGAGGCCAACGTCGGCAAGCCGCAGGTCGCCTACCGCGAGACCATCCGCAAGGCGGTCGAGCGGGTCGACTACACGCACAAGAAGCAGACTGGTGGTACCGGCCAGTTCGCCAAGGTGCAGATCGCGATCGAGCCGATCGAGGGCGGCGACGCCTCGTACGAGTTCGTGAACAAGGTCACCGGTGGCCGCGTGCCGAAGGAGTACATCCCCTCGGTCGACGCCGGCGCCCAGGAAGCGATGCAGTTCGGCATCCTGGCCGGCTACGAGATGACGGGCGTCCGCGTCACGCTTCTCGACGGTGGCTACCACGAGGTCGACTCCTCCGAACTCGCGTTCAAGATCGCCGGTTCGCAGGCCTTCAAGGAGGCCGCGCGCAAGGCCAGCCCCGTGCTGCTCGAGCCGATGATGGCCGTCGAGGTCACCACGCCCGAGGACTACATGGGTGAGGTCATCGGCGACATCAACTCCCGCCGTGGCCAGATCCAGGCCATGGAGGAGCGGGCCGGTGCCCGTGTCGTGAAGGGCCTCGTGCCCCTCTCGGAGATGTTCGGCTACGTCGGCGACCTCCGCAGCAAGACGTCGGGTCGCGCAAGCTACTCGATGCAGTTCGACTCCTACGCCGAGGTTCCGCGGAACGTCGCCGAGGAGATCATCGCGAAGGCCAAGGGCGAGTAACTCACCCGAGTTCCTGCCTTTAGGCTTGACTCCGGAGCCTCTCGGGGCATTCCACGGATTCGCGGCCATTCGCCGCGCACCCGGAGGGATGCCCCGGAGATCCGGGCCATCCAGCAAAGATCACCTGGCGCCGATGAGTAAGGCGTACAGAACCACTCCACAGGAGGAACCCAGTGGCGAAGGCGAAGTTCGAGCGGACTAAGCCGCACGTCAACATCGGCACCATCGGTCACATCGACCACGGTAAGACGACCCTCACGGCCGCCATTACCAAGGTGCTGCACGACGCGTACCCGGAGCTGAACGAGGCCACCCCGTTCGACAACATCGACAAGGCGCCCGAAGAGCGCCAGCGTGGTATCACCATCTCCATCTCGCACGTCGAGTACCAGACCGAGGCGCGTCACTACGCCCACGTCGACTGCCCCGGTCACGCTGACTACATCAAGAACATGATCACCGGTGCCGCCCAGATGGACGGCGCGATCCTGGTGGTCGCCGCGACCGACGGCCCGATGCCGCAGACCAAGGAGCACGTGCTCCTGGCCCGCCAGGTCGGCGTGCCGTACATCGTCGTCGCGCTGAACAAGTCCGACATGGTGGACGACGAGGAGATCATGGAGCTCGTCGAGCTCGAGGTCCGCGAACTCCTCTCCGAGTACGAGTTCCCGGGCGACGACCTCCCGGTCGTCCGTGTCTCCGCTCTGAAGGCGCTCGAGGGCGACGAGAAGTGGGTCCAGTCGGTCCTGGACCTCATGAACGCCGTCGACACCTCCATCCCGGAGCCGGAGCGCGACGTCGACAAGCCGTTCCTGATGCCGATCGAGGACGTCTTCACGATCACCGGTCGCGGTACGGTCGTCACCGGCCGTATCGAGCGTGGTGTCCTCAAGGTCAACGAGACCGTCGACATCATCGGCATCAAGACGGAGAAGACCACCACCACGGTCACCGGCATCGAGATGTTCCGCAAGCTGCTCGACGAGGGCCAGGCCGGTGAGAACGTCGGTCTGCTGCTCCGCGGCATCAAGCGCGAGGACGTCGAGCGCGGCCAGGTCATCATCAAGCCGGGTTCGGTCACGCCGCACACCGACTTCGAGGCCCAGGCCTACATCCTGTCGAAGGACGAGGGTGGCCGCCACACGCCGTTCTTCAACAACTACCGTCCGCAGTTCTACTTCCGCACGACGGACGTGACCGGCGTGGTGACCCTCCCCGAGGGCACCGAGATGGTCATGCCGGGTGACAACACCGAGATGAAGGTGGAGCTCATCCAGCCCGTCGCCATGGAAGAGGGCCTGAAGTTCGCCATCCGTGAGGGTGGCCGCACCGTGGGCGCCGGCCAGGTCACCAAGATCCTGAAGTAAGCTCTCCGGCTTACCGAAGGGTCCCCCGACCCGGTAGCTCCCTCGCGAGCACCACAAGAGCCCGTACGACTCCGGTCGTACGGGCTCTTCGGCGTTTCGGCCCCGTGAGTTCGGCTTCCGGGTATGTGACGGCGCGCCCGGGGCCGGTTGTTGTTACGAAACTATTCGGCGTGCACGACCCCTGGTTCCCCGCAGACCCCTCCTCCAACATTTGTCATGCCAGTGACCAAATTCAGGTGGGTAGAGGGGTGTGCCATGTCTGCGCACGTCAGCCGGAGAGCCGTCCTGGGCGCGAGCCTCGCCGCGGTGCCGGTGCTGTCGTCGGGTGCTGTGGGTGGGGCGGGTTCCGCGTGGGCGGCCGGGAACGAGAACGGCAACCAGAACGAGAACGGGAACGGCAACCAGAACGAGGACGGCAACGGTAACCGCAACGGCAGCGGCGGGCCACAGGTCACCGACCCGGGTGCGTACGTCTCCTTCGCGTCCCACGAGCCGAAACCGGGCTCCTTCTCCCTGGTCGGCGCCCCGATCGTGGTCAGCGCCGACGACCACACCGGAGTCGTCCGGGCGGCGGGGGACCTGCGCGCCGACATCCAGCGGGTCACGGGCGTACGCCCCGGGCAGACCATCGCCCGCAACGCGGTGCTGGTGGGGACGATCGGCCGCAGCCCGCTGATCGACGGCCTGGTGAAGTCCGGGAAGCTGGACGTCACCGGGGTGCGCGGCCGCTGGGAGACCTCGATCCAGGCAGTGGTCGACCATCCGATGCCCGGCGTCGACCGCGCGCTCGTCATCGCGGGCAGCGACCCGCGCGGCACGATCTTCGGGGTGTACGACGTCTCGTACGGCATCGGGGTCTCGCCCTGGTACTGGTGGGACGACGTGGCCCCGGTGCGTCGCGACAGCGTCTGGATCCTGCCGGGGCGCCACACGCAGGGCACCCCGGTGGTGAGGTACCGCGGTGTCTTCATCAACGACGAGAACCCGGCCCTGGGCACCTGGGCGCCCGCGTACTTCGGCCCCGGCAAGGCCCCCGGCCAGCCCGGCGGCCTCAACGCCGACTTCTACGCCAAGGTTTTCGAGCTCCTGCTCCGCCTGAAGGGCAACTACCTCTGGCCGGCGGTGTGGGGGCGCGCCTTCGCGGAGGACGACCCGGAGAACCACCGGCGCGCGTCGGAGTACGGCATCGTCATGGGCACCTCCCACGAGGCCCCCATGATGCGCGGCATCGAGGAGTGGAACCGCCACGCGAGCGGGGGGAGTGATCCCTACGGCGGCAACGGCGAGTGGTCGTACCTCCGCAACGCCGACGCGCTCAGGGCGTACTGGCGGGACGGCATCCAGCGGATGGTGGACGAGGGCTTCGAGGGCGTGGTGACCCTCGGCATGCGGGGCAACGGCGACACCAGCCTGCCCGACGGCGACGGCATCGAGCTGATGCAGGAGATCATCGCCGACCAGCGCCGCATCATCGAGGAGGTCACCGGCCGGCCGGCCGCCGAGACCCCGCAGGTGTGGACCCTCTACAAGGAGGTGCAGCGCTACTGGGACCGCGGCCTGCGCGCCCCGGACGACGTGACGGTCGTCCTCACCGACGACAACTGGGGCAACATCCGCAAGCACCCGGACCCCGCGGAGCCTGCCCGGCCCGGCGGGTACGGCCTGTACTACCACTTCGACTACGTGGGCGCCGGCCGCAACTACAAGTGGGTCGACACGGCCAACCTCACCAACCTCTGGGATCAGCTCCACCAGGCCCACGCCTACGGCAACCACGGTCTGTGGGTCACCAACGTCGGCGACCTGAAGGGCAACGAACTGCCCACGGAGTTCTTCCTGAACTACGCCTGGAACCCGGACGGCTGGCCGCAGGAGCGGCTGCGGGAGTGGGAACGCCGCTACGCCGCCCAGAACTTCGGCGAGGCGGACTCCGGGCCGATCGCGGAGGTCCTGGCGGAGTACGGCCGGCTCCAGGCCCGCCGCAAGCCGGAGTTGCTCAACCGCCGGATCACCCTCGAAGGCGGCAAGGTCGTCTACAACGACGAGCAGACACCGTTCCACTTCGCGCACCGCGAGCTGGAACGGGTCACCGACGAGTGGAAGGCGCTGGCGCGCAAGGCCGACCGCGTCGCCCGCAAGCTGCCCGCGCGCAGCCAGGACGCCTGGTACGAACTCGTCGGCTACGAGGTGGAGGCGACCGCGAACCTCTACGACCTGCGGCAGGCCGAGTTCACCAACCTCCTCTACGCCAAGCAGGGCCGGGCGGCGACCAACGACCTGGCGGCCCAGGCGGAGGCGGGCCTGAAGCGTGACTTCGCCCTCGCCGACCGCTTCAACCACGAGGTGGCCGGCGGCAAGTGGAACGGCTTCCAGACCCAGCCGCACATCGACTACGGGGACGTGGAACGCTACGGCCCGAACGCGCCCTGGCAGCAGCCGGAGATCAACGACGTGGCGATCGAGGACGTCCTCTTCCCCGCGGTCCGGCGGATCGAGGTGCCGCGCGCCGCCGAACTGGGTGTCTCGGTGGACGGCGCGGAGGACGCGGGCAGTTGGTGGCCGGGAGGAGCGGCGGGCGCGGCCCGGCTGCCTTCCTTCAGCCCGTACCAGACCCGCCCGCAGCAGTACGTGGAGCTCTTCAACCGCGGCCGCACCCCCTTCGACTACCGGGTCGAGTCCTCCGCCCCGTGGCTGCTGGTCGACCGTGCCCGGGGCCGGGTGGAGCAGCAGGTGCGGGTCGAGGTCCGGGTGGACTGGCGCCGGGTGCCGAGCGGCCGGGCGGAGGCGAAGCTGACGATCTCGGGCGCGGGCAGGACGGTGACGGTCTCCTGCACGGCGGAGAACACCTCACCCCGTCTGGTGCAGGGCTTCGTGGAGGCGGGCGGCTATGTGGCGATCGACGCCGAGCACCACGACCGCGCGGTGGGGGAGTGGCGCCGCCTGGACGGCGTCGGCCGCACCACGTCGGGCATGACCCCCTGGCCGGTGACGGCCCCGCGCCGCACCCCTGGCGCCTCGAACTCCCCGCGTCTGGAGTACGAGGTGACCCTGCTCTCCGCGGGCGAGGTGACGGTGTGGGCGGAGGTGTCCCCGAGGAACCCGGCCCTTGCGAGAGGCGGCCTGAGCTACGGGATCTCCTTCGACGACGCCGCGCCGCAGACGGTGGACATCGTCGCGGCCACGGGCGCGGACGACGGCACGATGAACATGGAGTGGGCCCGCAACACCTCCGACAACGTGAACCGCACCGCGACCCGGCACACGATCACCCGCGCCGGAACGCACCGCCTGAAGTTCTGGACGGTCGACCCGACGATGGTCCTGCAACGCCTGCTGATCGACACGGGCGGCCTGCCGGAGACCTATCTGGGACCGCTGGAGAGCCGGCGGGCGTAGGGGCAGCGGGGCGGTCCGGCCGCCCCCCGACTCGCCGAGCGACGGCCCGACCGGCCGGTGCCGGGGCATCCGCCCAGGCACCGGCCGTGGCCGAGGGGGGACACCGCCCGGTCGGTAAGCTCGCCGCGGCACACGACGGCGGGGGCAGGGGTGGAGATGAGAGCGGGCCGGGCGGAGCGGCGGCGGCAGGCGCGCAAGGAGCGCCGGGACCGGGTCGAGGAGCTCGCCGGGTCGATGACGGCGCCGGAGGCGCCGTTGGTGTGGGGCGCCGGGTGGGGCGGGAAGATGGTGAGCGCGGTCGTCTGTGCCGTGTTCGTCCTGCTGACCGAGCACCCGGAGGGTGGGAGCCTGACGCATCCGCGGCCGGTTGGCCTGGTCGTCTCGGTGTGGTCGTCGCTGTTCGTCGGCTGGGCGTGCTGCTGGCCCGCGCTGTGGCGCGTCACCGCGGACCGGGACGGTGTGTACATCCGCCGTCTGTGGTCCACACGGCTCCTGCCGTGGTCGACGATCACCCGGGTGGAGATGCGGCACGACGGGCAGCTGGAGTTCTTCGGCCGTCACACGCCGGAGCCCATGGCCGGCCTGTTCGCGCCGCCCTGGATGAGCCGTGTCGTCCGTTCCGACCGCGGCAGCCGGGCGGCCGACACACTGAGTGCCATGGCCCTGCACGGTGATCTACGTCCCACGGCTCGGGTCGAGCGACGGCCGACCGGCACGGGAATCGCCCCTTGGGTCGTCCTGCTGGCCGTGGTCCTGTACCTCGCGGTCGAACTCCTGCCCCACTGGCACCTGGCGTAGCCGCCCCGGGCTGCACTCACCAGCCGGTTTTTCGGAATCTTTATCTCACATCGTGGACCAAAGGTGCCCGGCCACTGGCCACCGGCTTTACACAGGAGTAACACTAAAGAGTCGGCCGTTTTCCGGATGCCCACTCCCGGGGCGGCCGAGTTCCTGCGCGCGGCAACGGCGCCGAGCGTTCATCACCGGTTGTGACACCGGTAGTAGCCGTGCCAGAAGGGGACCCTGTGACGACCCGACCCGACACCAAGACCCAGCTCGCCTCCCTGCTCGCCGAGATCGAGCGCCGCAATCCGGCCCAGCCCGAGTTCCACCAGGCCGCTCACGAGGTGCTGGAGACGCTGGCGCCGGTGCTCGCGGCTCGGCCGGAGTACGCGGAGGCGGGGCTCGTGGAGCGGTTGTGCGAGCCGGAGCGGCAGATCGTCTTCCGGGTGCCGTGGCAGGACGACCACTGCCGGGTGCACGTCAACCGCGGTTTCCGGGTGGAGTTCAACAGCGCGCTGGGCCCGTACAAGGGCGGCCTGCGCTTCCACCCGTCCGTCGACCTGGGGGTCATCAAGTTCCTCGGCTTCGAGCAGATCTTCAAGAACGCGCTGACCGGGCTCGGCATCGGCGGCGGCAAGGGCGGCAGCGACTTCGACCCGCACGGGCGCAGTGACGCGGAGGTCATGCGGTTCTGCCAGTCGTTCATGACGGAGCTGCACCGGCACATCGGCGAGCACACCGACGTGCCGGCCGGTGACATCGGCGTCGGCACCCGCGAGATCGGCTACCTGTTCGGCCAGTACCGGCGGATCACCAACCGCTGGGAGGCCGGTGTGCTCACCGGCAAGGGCCCGCACTGGGGCGGCTCGCTGATCCGGCCGGAGGCCACGGGGTACGGCAACGTGCTGTTCGCGGAGGCGATGCTGCGCGAGCGCGGTGAGGAGCTGGACGGCCAGACCGCGGTCGTCTCCGGCTCCGGGAACGTCGCGATCTACACCATCGAGAAGCTGGCCGCCCTCGGTGCGAACCCGCTGACCTGCTCGGACTCCAGCGGGTACGTGGTCGACGACAAGGGCGTCGACGTGGAGCTGCTGAAGCAGGTCAAGGAGGTCGAGCGCGGCCGGATCAGCGAGTACGCCGAGCGCCGCGGCAGCTCCGCGCGGTTCGTGCCCGGCGGGCGGGTCTGGGACGTCCCGGCCGATGTCGCGCTGCCTTCGGCGACGCAGAACGAGCTGGACGAGAAGGACGCGGAGACGCTCGTCCGCAACGGGGTGAAGGCCGTGTCCGAGGGCGCGAACATGCCGGCGACGCCCGAAGCCGTGCGCCTGTTCCAGCAGGCCGGGGTGGCCTTCGGCCCCGGCAAGGCGGCGAACGCGGGCGGGGTCGCGGTCAGCGGCCTGGAGATGGCGCAGAACCACTCCCGTACGTCCTGGACGGCCGCCCAGGTGGAGCGGGAGCTGGCTCTGATCATGAGCGACATCCACACCACCTGCCACGAGACCGCGGAGCGCTACGGCGCCCCCGGCGACTACGTGACCGGCGCGAACATCGCCGGCTTCGAACGAGTCGCCGACGCGATGCTCGCCCAGGGCGTCATCTGACGCCCGGTTCCGGCCTCCGGCCCGCGATCGTCGTCCGCCGTCCGTCGTTCCCCTGTGACGACGGACGGTGTTCGTCGTTCGGGGGGAGCGAGGGCGGGCAGCGGCTCAGGCCGTGCCGTGGTTCCTCTCGCCGTCCTTCTCGCCGAGCGTCCTGGCCAGGCGGGACAGGACCTTGGCGTAGACGGTGACCGCCGCCGCGATGATCGTCGGGATGACGGCCAGGGCCAGGAAGCCGAGGAGGGCCGGCCACTGGCGCAGTTCGCTGTGGCAGGCGTAGCTGTCCCGCTGGAAGGGGGCGATCAGCGGCCCCTCGCAGCGCGGGTTCCTGGTGGAGGACCAGGGGCCGGCGTCGGGGCCGTACGAGGAGACCATCAGGATCACGAGGACGCCCCACATCGCCAGCGCGAGCAGCACCCAGGCGATCGACCACCTCTCCATGCGCTCCGCGTCCCGGGACATCTCGTCGGCCCCGCCGCGCCGCGGTATCCCGGTGTCCCCGGCCGTCTCTCCGGTGTCCTGCGCGTCGGCTGTCGCCACCCTGTCCCCCCGTGTCGGTGTGAGTTCCTCCGCCGCCGCCAGACCCTAGCGGGGTGATCACCGACCGCGCTGCCCGGCGGCCCCTGGTTTGACCTGTGTCACGCCCGGGGTAATATCCCCGGCTCGATTGGCCAGGCCCCCGCCCACTGTGGCAGACTGTCCGAGTTGCTCGGTCGAGCGTTGATGCCGCGCGCCTCCCGCCGGGAGGACCGGAAGCGAGTCCCACGGTACTCGTCGCCCTAACTGCCTCACGGCAGCGCTGGGGCGGACGTACGGGAATCTTCCGGGAAGTGTGGGTGCGACAACGACCAGGCACCCGGTGGGCCTTCGCCCCCGGCTCGCGGTATCCGGTGGGTCCGTGTGCAATCCCGAAGGATGTTCGAACAAGGGGCATCCATGTCAGCGGGAGCGCGACACGCCCGACCGCGTGGGTCGGAGAGGTCCAAGGGAACGCCGGGTTCCGGAGCGTATAGAGAGACAGGACTACGGAGTAGCCATGGCGGGACAGAAGATCCGCATCCGGCTCAAGGCCTACGACCACGAGGTCATCGACTCCTCGGCGAAGAAGATCGTCGAGACGGTGACCCGTACTGGTGCGTCGGTCGCGGGCCCGGTGCCGCTGCCCACTGAGAAGAACGTGTACTGCGTCATCAAGTCGCCGCACAAGTACAAGGACTCGCGCGAGCACTTCGAGATGCGCACGCACAAGCGCCTGATCGACATCCTCGACCCGACCCCCAAGACCGTTGACTCCCTGATGCGACTCGACCTCCCGGCCGGTGTCGACATCGAGATCAAGCTCTGAGGCCGGTGATCTGAGAGATGGCAAAGCAGATCAAGGGCATCCTGGGCGAGAAGCTCGGCATGACGCAGGTGTGGGACGAGAACAACCGTGTTGTTCCGGTCACCGTCGTCAAGGCCGGCCCCAACGTCGTCACCCAGGTTCGTACGAACGACGTCGACGGCTACGAGTCGGTCCAGATCGCCTTCGGCGAGATCGACCCGCGCAAGGTGAACAAGCCCCTCAAGGGCCACTTCGCGAAGGCCGACGTCACCCCCCGTCGTCACCTCGTCGAGATCCGCACCGCGGACGCCGCCGAGTACACCCTCGGCCAGCAGGTCACCGCTGAGGTGTTCGAGGCCGGCGTGAAGGTCGACGTCACCGGCAAGAGCAAGGGCAAGGGCTTCGCCGGTGTCATGAAGCGCCACAACTTCCGTGGCCTCGGCGCCGGACACGGCACCCAGCGCAAGCACCGCTCGCCCGGTTCCATCGGCGGCTGCGCCACGCCGGGTCGTGTGTTCAAGGGCCTCCGCATGGCAGGTCGCATGGGCAACGAGCGGGTCACCACCCAGAACCTGACCGTCCACGCCGTTGACGCGGAGAAGGGTCTGCTGCTCATCAAGGGCGCGGTTCCCGGTCCGAACGGCGGCCTCGTCCTGGTCCGCACCGCGGCCAAGGGGGCCTGAGGTAACCGATGAGCACTGTTGACATCCTTTCGCCTGCCGGCGAGAAGACCGGAAGCGTCGAGCTCCCCGCGGAGATCTTCGGCGTGGAGAAGATCAGCATCCCGCTGATCCACCAGGTCGTCGTCGCGCAGAACGCCGCTGCCCGCCAGGGCACGCACAAGACCAAGCGTCGCGGTGAAGTCCGTGGTGGTGGCAAGAAGCCGTACCGCCAGAAGGGCACCGGTCGCGCCCGTCAGGGTTCGACCCGCGCGCCGCAGTTCGCCGGTGGTGGCGTCGTCCACGGCCCGCAGCCGCGTGACTACTCCCAGCGGACCCCGAAGAAGATGAAGGCCGCGGCCCTGCGCCACGCCCTCACCGACCGGGCCCGCCACGACCGCATCCACGTCGTCACCGGCGTGGTCGAGGGCGAGACCCCCTCCACGAAGTCCGCCAGGACGCTGTTCGGCAAGATCTCGGAGCGCAAGAACCTGCTCCTGGTCGTCGACCGCGCCGACGAGGCCGCGTGGCTGTCCGCCCGCAACCTGCCCCAGGTCCACATCCTGGAGCCGGGCCAGCTGAACACGTACGACGTTCTCGTCTCGGACGACGTGGTCTTCACCAAGGCCGCTTTCGAGTCCTTCGTCGCCGGCCCGAACAAGGCCAACGACAACGAAGGGAGCGAGGCCTGATGGCTACGCGTCACCCGAGCATCGCCTCGAAGGCCGCCAAGGCCGCCAAGGCCGCGCGTGTCGCCAAGGCGCGCCGCCACGCCGCCGAGGGCAAGAACACCGTCGAGACCCCGCTGAGCAAGTCGTACACGGACCCCCGTGACGTTCTGCTCAAGCCGGTCGTCTCGGAGAAGAGCTACGCGCTCCTCGACGAGAACAAGTACACGTTCATCGTCGACCCGAACGCCAACAAGACCCAGATCAAGCAGGCCGTGCAGGCGGTCTTCGAGGTCAAGGTCACCGGGGTCAACACGATCAACCGCCAGGGCAAGCGCAAGCGCACCAAGACCGGCTTCGGTCAGCGCTCCGCCACCAAGCGCGCGATCGTGACCCTCGCCGAGGGCGACCGTATCGACATCTTCGGCGGTCCGACCGCCTGACGGCGGTCCGGATCGTCCGATATCGGACGAGGACTGAGAAATGGGAATCCGCAAGTACAAGCCGACTACGCCGGGCCGTCGTGGCGCCAGCGTCGCCGACTTCGTCGAGGTCACGCGGTCCACGCCGGAGAAGTCGCTGGTCCGTCCCCTGCACAGCAAGGGCGGCCGTAACAATTCCGGTCGTGTGACCGTTCGCCACCAGGGTGGCGGACACAAGCGCGCCTACCGCGTGATCGACTTCCGTCGTCACGACAAGGACGGCGTGCCGGCGAAGGTCGCGCACATCGAGTACGACCCCAACCGCACCGCGCGCATCGCGCTGCTGCACTACGCCGACGGCGAGAAGCGCTACATCCTCGCCCCGCGCAACCTGCAGCAGGGCGACCGCGTGGAGAACGGCCCCACGGCCGACATCAAGCCGGGCAACAACCTGGCGCTGCGCAACATCCCGGTCGGTACCACGATCCACGCGATCGAGCTCCGTCCCGGTGGCGGCGCCAAGTTCGCCCGCTCCGCCGGTGCCTCCGTGCAGCTGCTCGCGAAGGAGGGCACGATGGCCCACCTCCGCATGCCCTCCGGTGAGATCCGCCTGGTCGACCAGCGCTGCCGCGCCACGGTCGGCGAGGTCGGCAACGCCGAGCAGAGCAACATCAACTGGGGCAAGGCCGGCCGCAAGCGGTGGCTGGGCGTCCGCCCGACCGTCCGTGGTGTGGTCATGAACCCGGTGGACCACCCGCACGGTGGTGGTGAGGGCCGGACCTCCGGTGGCCGTCACCCGGTGTCCCCGTGGGGCAAGAAGGAAGGCCGTACTCGTTCGCCCAAAAAGGCGTCGAACAAGTACATCGTCCGCCGCCGCAAGACGAACAAGAAGCGCTAAGGACGGGTTGAGATGCCGCGTAGCTTGAAGAAGGGGCCCTTCGTCGACGACCACCTGAGCAAGAAGGTGGACTCGCAGAACGAAGCCGGCACCAAGAACGTCATCAAGACCTGGTCCCGCCGCTCGATGATCATCCCGGCCATGCTGGGTCACACGATCGCGGTGCACAACGGCAAGACCCACATCCCGGTGTTCGTCACCGAGTCGATGGTCGGCCACAAGCTCGGCGAGTTCTCGCCGACGCGCACCTTCCGGGGTCACGTCAAGGACGACCGGAAGTCGAAGCGCCGCTAGTCAGCGGGGTGAAAGACCATGACGAACGTGTCAAACACTGAAGGGACAACCATGGAAGCCAGGGCCCAGGCGCGGTACATCCGCGTCACGCCCATGAAGGCCCGCCGTGTGGTGGACCTCATCCGTGGCATGGACGCCACGGAGGCTCAGGCGGTCCTGCGTTTCGCCCCGCAGGCCGCGAGCGTGCCGGTCGGCAAGGTGCTGGACAGCGCCATCGCCAACGCCGCGCACAACTACGACCACACCGACGTCGACAGCCTCTACATCGCCGAGGCGTACGTCGACGAGGGTCCGACCCTGAAGCGGTTCCGGCCGCGTGCCCAGGGCCGTGCCTACCGGATCCGCAAGCGGACCAGCCACATCACCGTGGTCGTCAGCAGCAAGGAAGGAACCCGGTAATGGGCCAGAAGGTAAACCCGCATGGGTTCCGGCTCGGTGTCACGACCGACTTCAAGTCGCGTTGGTACGCCGACAAGCTGTACAAGGACTACGTCAAGGAAGACGTCGCCATCCGTCGGATGATGACGTCCGGCATGGAGCGCGCCGGCATCTCCAAGGTGGAGATCGAGCGCACCCGTGACCGTGTCCGCGTGGACATCCACACCGCGCGTCCGGGCATCGTCATCGGCCGCCGTGGCGCCGAGGCCGACCGCATCCGCGGCGACCTCGAGAAGCTCACGGGCAAGCAGGTCCAGCTGAACATCCTCGAGGTCAAGAACCCCGAGACGGACGCTCAGCTCGTGGCCCAGGCCGTTGCCGAGCAGCTCTCCTCCCGCGTCTCCTTCCGCCGTGCCATGCGCAAGAGCATGCAGTCGGCGATGAAGGCCGGCGCCAAGGGCATCAAGATCCAGTGCGGTGGCCGCCTCGGCGGCGCCGAGATGTCCCGCTCGGAGTTCTACCGCGAGGGCCGTGTGCCCCTGCACACGCTCCGCGCGAACGTGGACTACGGCTTCTTCGAGGCCAAGACGACCTTCGGCCGCATCGGTGTGAAGGTCTGGATCTACAAGGGCGACGTCAAGAACATCGCCGAGGTCCGCGCCGAGAACGCCGCCGCCCGTGCGGGCAACCGCCCGGCCCGTGGTGGCGCCGACCGCCCGGCCCGTGGTGGCCGTGGTGGCGAGCGGCGCGGTCGCAAGCCGCAGCAGCAGTCGGCTCCGGCCGCCGAGGCCCCCAAGGCCGACGCCCCGGCCGCTGCCGCTCCGGCTGAGAGCACCGGAACGGAGGCCTGACCGACATGCTGATCCCCCGTAGGGTCAAGCACCGCAAGCAGCACCACCCGAAGCGCAACGGTATGTCCAAGGGTGGAACGCAGGTTGCGTTCGGCGAGTACGGCATCCAGGCGATGACCCCGGCCTACGTGACGAACCGCCAGATCGAGGCGGCTCGTATCGCGATGACCCGCCACATCAAGCGTGGCGGCAAGGTCTGGATCAACATCTACCCGGACCGTCCGCTGACCAAGAAGCCGGCCGAGACCCGCATGGGTTCCGGTAAGGGTTCGCCGGAGTGGTGGATCGCGAACGTCAAGCCCGGTCGGGTGATGTTCGAGCTGTCCTACCCGAACGAGAAGATCGCCCGTGAGGCGCTGACCCGTGCGGCCCACAAGCTGCCGATGAAGTGCCGGATCGTCAAGCGCGAGGCAGGTGAAGCGTGATGTCGGCCGGTACCAAGGCGTCCGAGCTGCGCGAGCTGGGCAACGAGGAGCTTCTTGGAAAGCTCCGCGAGGCCAAGGAAGAGCTGTTCAACCTCCGTTTCCAGGCGGCGACCGGGCAGCTCGAGAACCACGGCCGTCTCAAGGCGGTCCGCAAGGACATCGCGCGGATCTACACCCTGATGCGCGAGCGTGAGCTGGGCATCGAAACGGTGGAGAACGCCTGATGAGCGAGAAGAACGTGACTGAGAACGCAGAGGCGCGCGGCTTCCGCAAGACCCGTGAGGGTCTCGTCGTCAGCGACAAGATGGACAAGACCGTCGTCGTCGCCGTCGAGGACCGTGTCAAGCACGCGCTGTACGGCAAGGTCATCCGCCGTACCGAGAAGCTCAAGGCGCACGACGAGCAGAACGCCGCGGGCGTCGGCGACCGTGTCCTCCTGATGGAGACCCGGCCGCTGTCCGCGACGAAGCGCTGGCGCGTCGTCGAGATCCTCGAGAAGGCGAAGTAAGAAGCGGGGGCACCGCCCCCGCTGACCCCCGCTGGGGGCGACGCCCCGGGCCCCGACCCGGACCCGGCGAAGTCCCCGGCGTGGGTTCCCGCCTCCCGAGACACCAGTAATTCCTGCGGGAGCTACCCGCAGGACGGTTCCGCCAGGCTCGGCGAAGGCCCGTGAGTCACTCACGGCCCTCCCCGGGAACCGGCAGACAATCAGGAGATAGACGTGATCCAGCAGGAGTCGCGACTGCGTGTCGCCGACAACACTGGTGCGAAGGAAATCCTTTGCATCCGTGTGCTCGGTGGCTCCGGTCGCCGCTACGCGGGCATCGGTGACGTCATCGTCGCCACCGTCAAGGACGCGATCCCCGGTGGCAACGTGAAGAAGGGTGACGTCGTCAAGGCGGTCATCGTTCGCACCGTCAAGGAGCGCCGCCGTCCGGACGGCTCGTACATCCGCTTCGACGAGAACGCCGCTGTCATTCTCAAGAACGACGGCGACCCTCGTGGCACCCGTATCTTCGGCCCGGTCGGCCGTGAGCTGCGCGAGAAGAAGTTCATGAAGATCATCTCCCTCGCGCCGGAGGTGCTGTGAGCATGAAGATCAAGAAGGGCGACCTGGTTCAGGTCATCACCGGCAAGGACAAGGGCAAGCAGGGCAAGGTCATTGCCGCTTTCCCGCGCGAGGATCGCGTCCTGGTCGAGGGTGTCAACCGGGTCAAGAAGCACACCAAGGCCGGCCCGACCGCCCGCGGTTCGCAGGCCGGCGGCATCGTCACGACCGAGGCGCCGATCCACGTCTCCAACGTCCAGCTGGTCGTTGAGAAGGACGGCAACAAGGTCGTCACGCGTGTCGGTTACCGCTTCGACGACGAAGGCAACAAGATCCGCGTTGCCAAGCGGACGGGTGAGGACATCTGATGGCTACCACCACCACTCCGCGTCTGAAGCAGAAGTACCGCGAGGAGATCGCGGGCAAGATGCGTGACGAGTTCAAGTACGAGAACGTCATGCAGATTCCCGGTCTCGTCAAGATCGTGGTCAACATGGGTGTGGGCGACGCCGCCCGCGACTCCAAGCTGATCGAGGGCGCCATCCGCGACCTCACCACGATCACCGGCCAGAAGCCGCAGGTCACCAAGGCCCGCAAGTCCATCGCGCAGTTCAAGCTGCGTGAGGGCCAGCCGATCGGTGCCCACGTCACGCTCCGTGGCGACCGCATGTGGGAGTTCCTGGACCGCACCCTGTCGCTCGCGCTGCCGCGCATCCGCGACTTCCGCGGCCTGTCCCCCAAGCAGTTCGACGGCCGTGGCAACTACACCTTCGGTCTCACCGAGCAGGTCATGTTCCACGAGATCGACCAGGACAAGATCGACCGCGTCCGGGGTATGGACATCACCGTGGTCACCACGGCGACCAACGACGCTGAGGGCCGCGCGCTCCTTCGTCACCTCGGCTTCCCGTTCAAGGAGGCGTGAGCGAGATGGCGAAGAAGGCTCTGATCGCTAAGGCTGCTCGCAAGCCCAAGTTCGGTGTGCGTGGCTACACCCGCTGCCAGCGCTGTGGCCGTCCGCACTCCGTGTACCGCAAGTTCGGCCTGTGCCGCGTGTGCCTTCGTGAGATGGCTCACCGTGGCGAGCTGCCGGGCGTGACCAAGAGCTCCTGGTAACAGCCCACTTGGGTTGAAGCAGGACTCTCGGTAAGCAACCGGGGTCGGCAGGAGGCCCACCTCACATGCCGTAGGCTTGCGGGGTTGGGCGCCTGCCGCGCCCTTACGACTTACTACGCCGTAGGTCCACCGCGCCGCACCCGTCCCGTCTCGGATCGGGGAGAGGGATGGCGCACCAGGAAACCCCGGCGAGAGAGGCCGAAGGCCAATTCATGACCATGACTGATCCGATCGCAGACATGCTTACGCGTCTGCGGAACGCGAACTCGGCATACCACGACAGCGTGTCGATGCCGCACTCGAAGATCAAGTCGCACATCGCGGAGATCCTCCAGCAGGAGGGCTTCATCACGGGCTGGAAGGTCGAGGACGCCGAGGTCGGCAAGAACCTCGTCCTGGAGCTGAAGTTCGGCCCCAACCGTGAGCGCTCCATCGCGGGCATCAAGCGGATCTCCAAGCCCGGTCTCCGGGTGTACGCGAAGTCCACCAACCTGCCGAAGGTGCTCGGCGGCCTCGGCGTGGCGATCATCTCCACGTCCTACGGGCTCCTCACCGACAAGCAGGCCGGCAAGAAGGGCGTGGGTGGGGAAGTCCTCGCCTACGTCTGGTAGCGGAAGGGAACGGAGGAAACAGCTATGTCGCGCATCGGCAAGCTCCCCATCGCGGTTCCCGCCGGCGTGGACGTCACCATCGACGGCCGTACGGTCGCGGTCAAGGGCCCCAAGGGCTCGCTGACCCACACCGTCGTGGCGCCGATCGAGATCGCCAAGGGCGAGGACGGCACCCTGCAGGTGACCCGCCCCAACGACGAGCGTCAGAACAAGGCCCTGCACGGCCTGTCCCGCACGCTGGTGGCGAACATGATCACCGGCGTGACCCAGGGTTACGTGAAGAAGCTCGAGATCAGCGGTGTCGGTTACCGCGTGACGGCCAAGGGTTCGAACCTGGAGTTCGCGCTCGGCTACAGCCACCCGATCACCGTCGAGGCGCCCGAGGGAATCACCTTCAAGGTGGAGACCCCGACCCGCTTCCAGGTCGAGGGCATCGACAAGCAGAAGGTCGGCGAGGTTGCGGCCAACATCCGCAAGCTGCGCAAGCCCGACCCGTACAAGGCCAAGGGCGTCAAGTACGAGGGCGAAGTCATCCGCCGCAAGGTCGGAAAGGCGGGTAAGTAAGCCATGGCATACGGGCAGAAGATCCTCAAGGGCGACGCCTACAAGCGCGCCGCGATCAAGCGCCGTCACATCCGGATCCGCAAGCGGATCGCCGGTACGGCGGAGCGCCCCCGTCTGGTCGTGACCCGTTCCAACCGCCACATCGTGGCGCAGGTCATCGACGACCTCAAGGGCCACACCCTGGCGTCGGCGTCCACGCTGGACACGTCGGTCCGCGGTGGCGAGGGCGACAAGTCCGCGCAGGCCAAGCAGGTCGGCGCCCTGGTCGCCGAGCGCGCCAAGGCCGCCGGCGTCGAGGCCGTGGTGTTCGACCGCGGTGGCAACCAGTACGCGGGGCGCATCGCCGCCCTGGCGGACGCCGCCCGCGAGGCCGGACTGAAGTTCTGAGTCGCCCGTCGCGGCAGCGAGCGATCGTTGCTGCGAGCTAGCGGAAACAGAGAGAGGTAATTCCAATGGCTGGACCCCAGCGCCGCGGTGGCGGTGCCGGTGGCGGCGAGCGGCGGGACCGGAAGGGCCGTGACGGCGGCGCAGCTGCCGCCGAGAAGACCGCGTACGTTGAGCGCGTCGTCGCGATCAACCGCGTCGCCAAGGTTGTGAAGGGTGGTCGTCGCTTCAGCTTCACCGCGCTGGTCGTGGTGGGCGACGGTGACGGCACCGTGGGTGTCGGATACGGCAAGGCCAAGGAGGTGCCGGCCGCCATCGCCAAGGGTGTTGAGGAGGCCAAGAAGCACTTCTTCAAGGTCCCCCGGATCCAGGGCACCATCCCGCACCCGATCCAGGGTGAGAAGGCTGCCGGCGTCGTGCTGCTCAAGCCCGCGTCCCCCGGTACCGGCGTTATCGCCGGTGGCCCGGTGCGCGCCGTGCTCGAGTGCGCCGGTATCCACGACATCCTGTCGAAGTCGCTCGGCTCCGACAACCAGATCAACATCGTGCACGCGACCGTGGAGGCCCTGAAGGGCCTGCAGCGTCCCGAGGAGGTCGCGGCCCGCCGCGGTCTGCCGCTCGAGGACGTCGCCCCCGCGGCCCTGCTGCGTGCGCGTGCCGGGGCGGGTGCGTGATGGCACAGCTCAAGGTCACGCAGGTCAAGTCCTACATCGGCAGCAAGCAGAACCACCGTGACACCCTGCGTTCGCTCGGGCTCAAGAAGCTCGGCGACGTGGTCGTCAAGGAGGACCGCCCCGAGTTCCGCGGCATGGTGCACACCGTCCGCCACCTCGTGACGGTCGAGGAGGTCGACTGATCATGGCGGAGCAGAACCCGCTCAAGATCCACAACCTCCGTCCCGCCCCGGGCGCCAAGACCGCCAAGACCCGTGTCGGTCGTGGTGAGGCGTCCAAGGGTAAGACGGCCGGTCGTGGTACCAAGGGCACCAAGGCCCGCTACCAGGTTCCGGAGCGCTTCGAGGGCGGCCAGATGCCGCTGCACATGCGCCTCCCGAAGCTGAAGGGCTTCAAGAACCCGTTCAAGACCGAGTACCAGGTCGTGAACCTCGACAAGCTGGCCGAGCTCTACCCCGAGGGTGGCGAGGTCACCGTCGAGGGTCTGGTGGCCAAGGGTGCCGTTCGCAAGAACAGCCTCGTCAAGGTCCTGGGCCAGGGCGAGGTCTCCGTGGCGCTGCAGGTGACGGTGGACGCCGTCTCCGGCTCCGCCAAGGAGAAGATCACCGCCGCCGGCGGTTCTGTCACCGAGCTCGTCTGAGCCCGATGACGTAAGCGGTCCCGACCGGGGGTACCTCACATTGAGGTATCCCCGGTTGGTCGTTCTCAGGGAGGCAGTGTCGCCGGTAAGGTGGCCTGCACCGTTGTTTATCGTCGAACCTCAAGACCGTCACCCTGACGCACTTGCGCGGGGGTCGCAGGAGGCACCGTGCTCACCGGCTTCGCCCGGGCGTTCAGGACGCCCGACCTGCGCAAGAAGCTGCTCTTCACGCTCGGCATCATCGTGGTGTACCGCGTCGGTACCCACATTCCGATCCCGGGTGTCAACTACAAGGCCGTTCAGCAGTGTGTCAGCGAGGCCTCGGGCAACCAGGGCCTCTTCGGCCTGGTGAACATGTTCAGCGGTGGCGCGCTGCTGCAGATCACGATCTTTGCCCTGGGCATCATGCCGTACATCACGGCGAGCATCATCCTTCAGCTGCTGACCGTGGTGATCCCGCGGTTGGAGGCCCTCAAGAAGGAGGGCCAGTCCGGCACCGCGAAGATCACCCAGTACACCCGTTACCTGACGGTGGCGCTCGCCATCCTCCAGGGCACGGGCCTGGTGGCCACCGCCCGCAGCGGTGCCCTGTTCTCCGGGTGCTCGGCGGCCGGGAACATCGTCCCGAACCAGGCGATCTTCAACACGATCGTCATGGTGATCGTCATGACCGCCGGTACGGCCACGGTCATGTGGCTCGGTGAGCTCATCACCGACCGCGGTATCGGCAACGGCATGTCGATCCTGATGTTCATCTCGATCGCCGCCACCTTCCCGTCCGCGCTGTGGGCGATCAAGAAGCAGGGCAAGCTCGCCGAGGGCTGGATCGAGTTCGGCACCGTCATCCTCGTCGGCCTGGTCATGGTCGGTCTGGTCGTCTTCGTCGAGCAGGCCCAGCGCCGCATTCCGGTGCAGTACGCCAAGCGCATGATCGGTCGCCGTTCCTACGGTGGTACGTCGACGTACATTCCGCTGAAGGTCAACCAGGCGGGCGTGATCCCCGTCATCTTCGCTTCTTCGCTGCTCTACATTCCGGCACTGATCGCACAGTTCTCCGGTGGCAACTCCGGATGGAAGACCTGGGTCCAGCAGAACCTGACCAAGGGCGATCACCCGATCTACATCACCCTGTACTTCCTGCTGATCGTGTTCTTCGCCTTCTTCTACGTGGCGATCTCCTTCAACCCCGAAGAAGTCGCCGACAACATGAAGAAGTATGGTGGCTTCATCCCGGGCATCCGGGCTGGCCGACCGACCGCTGAGTACCTCTCGTACGTGCTCAACCGGATCACCTGGCCGGGTTCGCTGTATCTGGGCCTGATCGCTCTCGTACCGACCATGGCGTTGGTCGGCTTCGGGGCGAACCAGAACTTCCCCTTCGGAGGGACCAGCATCCTCATCATCGTGGGTGTCGGACTCGAGACGGTGAAGCAGATCGAGAGCCAGCTCCAGCAGCGCAATTACGAAGGGTTCCTCCGCTGATGCGAATCGTCCTCGTCGGACCGCCGGGTGCCGGCAAAGGAACGCAGGCCACACGCCTGGCCGAGAAGCTGCGCATCCCGCACATCTCGACGGGTGACCTGTTCCGCGCCAACATCAGTCGGCAGACGGAGCTCGGCAAGCTCGCGAAGTCCTACATGGACGCCGGAAACCTGGTGCCCGACGAGGTCACCATCGCCATGGCGAAGGACCGCATGGAGCAGCCCGACGCCGAGGGCGGCTTCCTGCTGGACGGTTTTCCGCGCAACGTGTCGCAGGCCGAGGCACTGGACAAGCTGCTCCAGGGCGAGGGCATGAACCTGGACGCGGTCCTCGACCTGGAGGTTCCCGAGGACGAGGTCGTCAAGCGCATCGCGGGTCGCCGCACCTGCCGCAACAACTCGGCGCACGTCTTCCACGTGACGTACAGCCCGCCCCAGAAGGAAGGCGTCTGCGACGTCTGCGGCGGCGAGCTGTACCAGCGGGACGACGACTCCGAGGAGACCGTGCGCAAGCGGCTCGAGGTCTACCACACGCAGACCGAGCCGATCATCGGCTACTACCGGGCGCAGGACCTGGTCGTGACGATCTCCTCGCTCGGTCCGGTGGACGAGATCACGCAGCGCGCGCTCGAGGCGCTGAAGCGCGACTAGGGTCTTTCGTTTGGATCAGGCCCGCGAGCCCGGCATGATCCAAACGAGGCCCCAACCACGCAGCTCGGCCGCGGTTCCCCACGGGGGCCGCGGCCGACGCGTGCACGGCGCCGGTGCGCCGTCCGCGGGGAGGCCCCCTGAACCGCCGCCCCGAACCCGAACGGTCTCCTCACGGCCCGAAAGGCCTCGTCACGGCCCCGTCCGCACATGCCGGACGGGCCGGGCTCCGCTTCCCCGTATTGTTGTGGGTGTCCGTCCTCCTTCCGGTCCGAGAAAGGCCGTAGTGCCCATGGTGCAGATCAAGTCCGCCGAGCAGATCGCCAAGATGCGTGAGGCGGGGCTGGTCGTCGCCGCCATCCACGCGGCCACCCGGGAGGCGGCCGTGCCCGGGGCGACCACGAAGGATCTGGACCAGGTGGCCCGCAAGGTGCTCGCCGAGCACAACGCCAAGCCGAACTTCCTCGGCTACGGCGGCTTCCCGGCGACGATCTGCACCTCGGTGAACGAGGTCGTGGTCCACGGCATCCCGTCCGACGACGTCGTCCTCAAGGACGGGGACGTCATCTCCATCGACTGCGGCGCGATCATCGACGGCTGGCACGGCGACGCGGCCTTCACCGCGTTCGTCGGCTCCGGTCACTCCCCGGAGCTGATCGAGCTCTCCCGGGTGACCGAGGAGTCGATGTGGGCCGGCATCGCCGCCATGAAGCAGGGCAACCGGCTGGTCGACATCTCTCGGGCCGTCGAGACGTACATCCGCCGCCAGCCGAAGCCGGGCGGCGGCCGCTACGGGATCATCGAGGACTACGGCGGCCACGGCATCGGCACCGAGATGCACATGGACCCGCACCTGCTGAACTACGTCGACCGGCGGCGCGGCAAGGGCCCGAAGCTGGTCCCCGGCTTCTGCCTGGCCATCGAGCCCATGGTCTCCCTGGGCACCCCGAAGACCCAGGTCCTCCAGGACGACTGGACGGTCATCACCACGGACGGCACCTGGTCGTCCCACTGGGAGCACTCGGTGGCCCTGACCGAGCAGGGGCCCCTGGTCCTGACCGCTCCGGACGGCGGCAGGGCGAAGCTGGCCGAGTACGGCATCACGGCCGCGCCGGACCCGCTGGCCTGACGGCCCCGCCCGCCGACGGTCCGCCGGTCCGGTCGGGTTCGGACCCGGTCGCATGATGATCTCGGAGCTGGGGCAGACTTTCTCGATTCGTCTTTCGCAGAGGGCTGACGTAGACTGACTCGTCGGCTCTCATGTATCCGCATGTCCGCATGCGGGAACTGGAGTCGATCAAGGTAGTCGATTCGAAGGGCGAAGCGTGGCCAAGAAGCAAGGTGCCATCGAGATCGAGGGCACTGTCGTCGAGTCTCTGCCGAACGCCATGTTCAGGGTCGAGCTCCAGAACGGCCACCAGGTCCTGGCACACATCAGCGGCAAGATGCGCATGCACTACATCCGCATCCTCCCTGACGACCGGGTCGTGGTGGAGCTGTCTCCGTACGACCTCACGCGTGGCCGGATCGTCTACCGGTACAAGTAGATCTTGCCCAGGCCCCACGTTCCACCGAGGGGCCGCCGGCAACTGACCCGGAGAACCTCACCCCATGAAGGTCAAGCCGAGCGTCAAGAAGATCTGCGACAAGTGCAGGGTGATCCGCCGTCACGGCCGGGTCATGGTCATCTGCGACAACCCGCGCCACAAGCAGCGCCAGGGCTGACGCACTACCGACCGCACCCTCTGCACCTTCATCGCAGAGATTCGCGCGACGCGAGCTGAATTGTTCATACGCAGGACCCGAGCCCAGCGCGGCTCGACACCCCCGGTTCGGAGGCCGGGGACCCGGTTCGTACCCACTCTTCGAAAGAGAAGAGGCCGGCGGTCGGGAGTCGGTTCTGCGGAAGACCTCCGAAGATCAACTGGAGCCATTGAATGGCACGCGTTTCCGGTGTTGACATCCCGCGCGAAAAGCGCGTGGAGGTCGCCCTCACCTACGTGTTCGGCATCGGCCGGACCCTCTCCCAGCAGACGCTGGCCGCCACCGACATCGACCCGAACACCCGCGTTCGCGACCTCTCCGAGGAGCAGCTCGTCGCGATCCGCGAGTACGTCGACAACAACATCAAGACCGAGGGTGACCTCCGTCGCGAGATCCAGGCCGACATCCGCCGCAAGGTCGAGATCGGTTGCTACCAGGGTCTGCGTCACCGCCGCGGTCTGCCGGTCCGCGGTCAGCGCACCAGCACCAACGCCCGCACCCGCAAGGGCCCGCGTCGCGCCATCGCCGGCAAGAAGAAGCCGGGCAAGAAGTAGTCCGCAGCGACACTCGCCGTCCAGCGGTCTTCGCTGTAGGACCGACCACCTCCCGTAGGAGTTTTCGACATGCCCCCCAAGGGACGTCAGGGCGCTGCCAAGAAGGTGCGCCGCAAGGAAAAGAAGAACGTCGCTCACGGCCACGCGCACATCAAGAGCACGTTCAACAACACGATTGTTTCGATCACCGACCCGTCCGGCAACGTGATCTCCTGGGCCTCCGCCGGCCACGTCGGCTTCAAGGGCTCCCGGAAGTCCACGCCGTTCGCCGCGCAGATGGCCGCCGAGTCGGCCGCCCGTCGCGCCCAGGAGCACGGCATGCGCAAGGTCGACGTGTTCGTCAAGGGTCCGGGCTCCGGCCGTGAGACCGCGATCCGCTCCCTGCAGGCCACGGGCCTCGAGGTCGGCTCCATCCAGGACGTCACCCCGACCCCGCACAACGGCTGCCGCCCCCCGAAGCGCCGCCGCGTCTGACGCACGGCTGCTTCGCGCAGGTCTCCGGGCGGTACGGCCTTTTCGGGTCGTGCCGCCCGTACCCTTGCAGTACCCGCACCCTTTCGGGTGCGGCCTGGTCGGGCGTCATATAGCGGGCGCCCACGACTGAAGGATCTGATCCACTCATGCTGATCGCTCAGCGTCCGTCACTGACCGAAGAGGTCGTCGACGAGTTCCGCTCCCGGTTCGTGATCGAGCCGCTGGAGCCGGGCTTCGGCTACACCCTCGGCAACTCCCTCCGCCGCACCCTCCTGTCGTCGATCCCCGGCGCTGCTGTCACCAGCATCCGCATCGACGGTGTCCTGCACGAGTTCACCACCGTGCCGGGTGTCAAGGAGGACGTCACCGACCTGATCCTCAACATCAAGCAGCTGGTCGTCTCCTCGGAGCACGACGAGCCGGTTGTGATGTACCTGCGCAAGCAGGGTCCGGGTCTGGTCACCGCCGCCGACATCGCGCCGCCGGCCGGTGTCGAGGTGCACAACCCCGATCTCGTCCTCGCCACGCTGAACGGCAAGGGCAAGCTGGAGATGGAGCTGACCGTCGAGCGCGGTCGCGGCTATGTCTCCGCGGTGCAGAACAAGCAGGTGGGCCAGGAGATCGGCCGTATCCCGGTCGACTCGATCTACTCGCCGGTGCTGAAGGTCACGTACAAGGTCGAGGCGACCCGTGTCGAGCAGCGCACCGACTTCGACAAGCTGATCGTCGACGTCGAGACCAAGCAGGCCATGCGTCCGCGTGACGCGATGGCGTCGGCCGGCAAGACCCTGGTGGAGCTGTTCGGTCTCGCGCGCGAGCTGAACATCGACGCCGAGGGCATCGACATGGGTCCGTCCCCGACGGACGCCGCCCTGGCCGCCGACCTGGCGCTGCCGATCGAGGAGCTGGAGCTCACGGTCCGCTCCTACAACTGCCTCAAGCGCGAGGGCATCCACTCCGTGGGTGAGCTCGTCGCCCGCTCCGAGGCCGACCTGCTGGACATCCGCAACTTCGGTGCGAAGTCCATCGACGAGGTCAAGGCGAAGCTGGCCGG
>NZ_JBQRUW010000067.1:0-71634 GCF_052663305.1 Streptomyces cyslabdanicus | reverse complement strand
GCGCGGGCCACCTTCAGACGGGCCTTGGCCCGGTTCTTCGAGCCCTTCTGCTTACGGGACAGCTCCCGCTGCGCCTTCTTCAGTTTCTTCTCCGCCCGGCGCAGGAACCGCGGGGAGTCGATCTTCGTGCCGTCGGACAGGACCGCGAAGTGGGTGAGTCCGAGGTCGATGCCCACCGTCCGGTCGGTGTCGGGCATGCGGGCCGCGTCGGCGGCCGGGTCGGTGTCGACGACGAAGGAGGCGAAGTACCGCCCGGCAGCGTCCTTCGTCACGGTCACCGAGGACGGGACGGCAGGAAGAGACCGTGACCATTTCACCCGCACCTCGCCGATCTTCGGCAGGTTCAGCCGCCCCGTGGCGGTGATCTTCCAGCGGGCGTTCGCGGTGAACCGGATCGCCTGCCTGGCATCCTTGCGCGACTTGAACCGCGGCGCGCCCACCTTCGGGCCCTTGCGTCGGCCCTTCAGAGAGGTGAAGAAGTTGCGGTAGGCGGTCTCGACGTCCCGCAGTGCCTGCTGCAGCACCACCGCGGACACCTCGCCCAGCCAGTGCCGCTCACTAGTCTTCTTCGCCTCGGTGAGAAGCGTCTTCGACAGCACCGCCGCGGTGGGAAACGGCTGGCCTGCCGCCCGGGCCCGTTCCCGCGCCGCGACCGCGTCGTTGTACACCACCCGCGCGCATCCGAACGCCCGGGCCAGCGCGATGCGCTGACCGGGTGTCGGGTCGAGACGGAAGACGTACCGAAGCTGCACGATCCGGACGCTAGCACCGGTCACCGACAGTCCGGGGCGGATCAGCCGAATCCAGCTCCGCTGGAACGATCCGGCAACGCTCCGCGTCGCGACCCCCGGATTCGCCTCACCACCCGCGTGAACGCCGGTGCACTGCGAATGAAGGCCGGTAGCACACGGCGTAGTAGACGCCGGTGATGCCGGCCATGTCGTCGGGGGTGACGATCCGCTGGATCTCCAGCAGGCCGGAGACGACCCCGATACCGTAGGCCGCCCCCAGCAGGACGGCGCCGCCGAGGCCGAGCCAGGGCGAGCGGACGGCCGCGTCGCCCGCGCAGACCGCCATGCCGCAGGCCATGAGGATCATCGAGACGATGACGCCCCGCGCCGAGTCGAGCGAGTCCAGGCGCTTGGCGAAGGGCTGGACCAGTGCCCCGGTGCCGAGGGTGCACACGGTCAGCAGGGTGGCGTAGGCCAGGGCCCAGTTCCCGATGCGGTCGCCGACCAGCTGAGGGGTGACCGCGTAGGCGACGCCGGCCGATCCGAACACCCACGGGGCCATCGGGAGCACCACGCGCAGGAAGCGGCGGTGTCCGGCGGCGGGGACCTTGAGGTCCGCCCACAGGCCGCGGGCGGCGGTGGTCCGCGCCCGGGTCTCCACGGCGCGCGCCAGCAGGAGCAGGGCGGGCGCGGTGACCAGGACGTGCACCAGGTACGGGGTGATCATCGGCCAGGGTCCCCACTGGGCCAGCGCGCCGGCCACGCCGGCGCCGAGTCCGAAGCCGAGCGTCAAAGACGGCCGGCGGGCCCGCCGCGACCTGCGCTTCGAACTGCTCGCCTGCGCCGACCTGCTGCCCCGACTCGGCGCGGACGACCGGAATCTGACGCACTGGCGAGACGTCAGCGAGGCGGTCCAGCGGCAGGCGCACGCCGCACTCGCGGCCGGCTGGCACGCACAGCCCGATCAGCTGGACACCACCGCACGCGCCGAGGAGATCCGCTCCCTCCTGGAACGCCTTCCGCGGCAGTGCGCCCGGGCGTCCCGCCAGGACTGAAAACGACTCGGAACGCGTACCCGCGGCCGTAGCCGCCGTGCAAGGGGGCACAGGCGTCGATGACGCACGCCCCAGTCCCGGCGGGCGCCGGCACAGGAGCTCGCACACCTTGCCCACCACCGCGACCGGCGCCTGCCCCGGCCGTCGGCCGGGACACACCGTCAACACGGAGAACACGCAGCACCGTTGACTCGTTTCAATGATGATCATAGGCTCCGTCGCCGACGGCTTTGCCGCGCGCCCGCGATCCAGCTCTCCGCATGGCGCGGCTGCCCGACGCCGCCCCGTCGGCGACGGGCGAGGCGTCGCCGCTCGACCGCACCACCTGCACCGCCCCGTACCTGACACTCCGGGAGGAGCAAGTGAACAGACGTCGCACGGCCGCCACGGCCGCTTCGGCACTCGTCACCACCTTCGCGCTGACCGCAGCGCTCGCCGGCCCCGCCACCGCGGTGCCCGGCGCCGCGGCCCAGCCGGCCGCCGAGCAGACCCGGACGGGGGCGGTCGCCACCGCGACCGACTCCGTCAGCCATGAGGAGAACGACCGCGTCCCGAAGGGCTCGCTCTGGACGCAGCACTACTTCCCGTCCTCGGACGGATCCGACACCGAACTGCACGCCGACGTCCTGCTGCCCGAGGGACTGGCCCCGGGCAAGAAGGTGCCCGTCATCCTGTCGATCGGCCCCTACTTCGGGCACTCCGGGCAGACCGATCCCGAGGGCTGGACGCACACCGGGCCCTCCTCCCGCTTCCAGGACTTCGTCGAGGGCACCGACCTGTTCGCCAAGGGGTACGCCTTCGTCATGGTGGACCTGCGCGGCTTCGGCGGCTCCACCGGCTGCCTGGACTGGGGCGGCCCCGGTGAGCAGGCCGACGTCAAGGCGGCGGTCGACTGGGCGGCGAAGCAGTCGTGGAGCACCGGCGCGGTCGGCATGTACGGCAAGTCGTACGACGCCGTCACGGGCCTGATCGGCAACAACCTGAGCCAGAAGGCCCTCAAGGCCGTCGTGGCCCAGGAGCCGGTGTGGGACATGTACCAGTACATCTACTCCAACGGTGTGCCCCGCCCGAACGTCACCGGCACCGCCAACGCCTACAACGACATCGCCACGCTCCCCCAGATGCCGGACGACGACCCGCACTACCTGGCCAACGCCCAGTGGGAGAAGACCCACCCGGAGTGCCTCACGCAGAACTCGGCCGGGTACAAGATCGCGGACCAGTGGGACAAGCACTGGACCGACCGCGACCTGGCGAAGATGGCCAAGGGCACCAAGACCCCGCTGTTCGTCACCCAGGGCTTCATCGAGAACAACACCAAGCCCGAGGAGATGCAGGAGTATCTCGACAACCACGTGGGCCCCGAGCGTGGTTGGCTCGGCCAGTGGGACCACGTGCGCGGCGGTGACCGCGTCGGCGACGGGCGCCTGGCCATGGGCCGCGAGGGCTGGTACGACGAGACCCTGTCCTTCTACGACGAGTACCTCAAGGGCGTCAAGCCACAGGTGAAGTACCCGGCCTACGTCGTCGAGGACTCCACCGGCGCCTGGCGCTCCCAGAGCACCTGGCCGGTCGCGAAGCGGTCCGTCACCCTCCCGCTCGGCAACGGCTCCTACCTGGACGACGGCGGCGCCTCGGGCCGCGCGGCCCTGGCCGCCTCCGGCGAGCCGACGCCGCAGACGCTCGGGAAGCCGTCCGGCCAGTGGGACATGGAGAACGCGCCGGCGACCGACCAGACCGCCCCGAAGGGCCTGGCCAGGGGGCTGGCGAAGCTCCAGAAGGACGGCAAGGTCACCTCGAGCTTCTTCGTGTGGTCGAAGCCGGTCGGACAGGCCGTGCGCGTCACCGGCACCCCGCAGCTCTCCCTGACCGCCAAGGGTGAGGGCAACGTCATGCTCAAGCTGTACGACGTCGCCCCGAACGGCACCGCCGTCATGTTCGACGAGCAGGTCTCCCTGCTGCGTTCGGGCCGGATGAGCGTCGATCTGAAGGCGACCGACTGGACCATGGCCGCGGGTCACGTCCTGGCCGTGGAGATCGGCTCGATCCAGACCGGCTCCTGGCGCGCCACGCCGTCCGGCCAGACGGTCGCGGTCAAGGGCGCGCAGCTCAGGCTGGCCCTGGACGACCCGGCCCGCGACACCGCCACCGCCGGTGCCCGTTCCCCGTTCCTGGACACCTACCTGCGCCAGTACACGGTGAACCTGCCCGCCGGTCCGGCGTCGTTCACGGTGACCCCTGGCAACCACCTCTGAACCGAACCGCAGCACCCGGCGGGGGCTCCAACCACCATGGTTGGGGCCCCCGTTGGCGTTTCGGCAGGTCGAGTACGCGCGTCACCCGACGTGCGCGAGGGGGTGAGGGCGCGGCAGCACACCGTCTGCGCACACCGGCCACGGGCTCTTGCCGAACGGGCCATGCCCGGCTCATCCGTCGTTCACGGAACCCCATGAGGCTCCAGAGGCTCTCCGCGCATCCATCACCGAGCTTGCCGAGGACGGAACATGTGCCTTGACGGACACTGCGAGCACAACGTGAAGCCCCTGGAACCCGACCCCGCCGACACCTCGGACGCCGGCGACGCCGGTGCCGGACTCGGACGCCGGCGACTGCTGCTGGCCGGAACCGCCGGCGCGGTCGCCCTCACCCTCACCCCGGTCTCCTTCGCCCAGGCGGCCGCGGGTCCGGCCGGCGGCACGCCGGCGGACGGCACCGAGGAGACCCGCACCCTCACCGGCTTCCTGGAGACCGGCGTCGCGGACTTCGTCCACCTGCCGGTGGAAGTCCCCAGAGGGGTGCGGAAGATCGCCGTCTCCTACTCCTACGACACTCCGTCCGTACCGTCGGGTGTCCCGGGCAACTCGTGCGACATCGGCATCTTCGACGAGCGCGGGACCGCGCTCGGCGGGCGCGGCTTCCGCGGCTGGTCCGGCGGTTTCCGCACCTCGTTCGAGATCGGCGACAGCAAGGCCACGCCGGGTTACCTGCCCGGTCCGGTCAACGCGGGCACCTGGAACATCGTCCTCGGCCCCTACCAGGTGGCGCCCCAGGGCATGAACTACCGGGTGGAGGTGACGATCACGTACGGCAAGCGCGGTCCCGCCTTCGTTCCGCACCACCCTCCGCGGCGGGCGAAGGGCCGCGGCCACGCCTGGTACCGCGGGGACTGCCATCTGCACACGGTCCACTCCGACGGCCGGCGCCTGCCTGCGGAGGTCGCGGCCGGGGCGCGCGCCGCGGGACTGGACTTCATCGTCTCCACCGACCACAACACGTCCTCCTCGCACGCGGTCTGGGGCGAGTACGCCGGTCCCGACCTGCTGATCATCCCGGGCGAGGAGGTCACCACGCGCAACGGCCACTGGCTCGCGCTGGGCCTTCCGGCCGGTGAGTGGGTCGACTGGCGCTACCGCTCGCGCGACGACGCGTTCGACCGGTTCGCGCGTCAGGTCCACCGCAACGACGGCCTCGTGGTGCCCGCGCACATGTACTGCGCGTACGTGGCCTGCCAGTGGAAGTTCGGTTTCGAGAACGCCGACGCCACCGAGGTGTGGACCGGGCCGTGGACGTACGACGACGAGCACGCGGTCAGCACCTGGGATCAGAAGCTGGGTGAGGCCGTCCGTACCGGAAAGCGCTGGCTCCCGGCCATGGGCAACAGCGACGCGCACAGCGAGCCGCAGGTGATCGGCCTGCCGCACAACGTCGTCCGCGCGGACGATCTCGCCACCGACTCGCTGATGAACGGCATCCGCGCGGGCCGCAGTTGGATCGCCGAGTCCTCCTCGGTCGAGCTGTCGTTCACCGCCACCGGCGGTGGCAGGCAGGCCGGGATCGGCGAGAGGCTCACCGTGCCCGCCGACGCCCCGGTGGACGTTCGCCTCGACGTCCAAGGCGTGCCCCACGGCACCGTCCGGTTCCTCACCGACGAGGGCCAGATGCACCAGGAGTCGGTCGGGGCCTCCGGCAGCGGCACCGTGGTGTGGCGGACCACCGCCTCACTCGCCGCCTATGTGCGCGCCGAGGTCCGCCACCCGATGCCCGACGGCTCCCCCGGCCAGGGCAACACCATGGGCGACGCCCTGCTGTTCGGACCGATGGCGGCCATGACCAACCCGGTCTTCCTGGAGCCGAAGGGCCGGTGACGTCCGCGGTCGGGGGCGGCCTGCGCGATACCGCCCCCGACCGGCGCCCCCAGGTCGGGGTGACCGGAGTCGACGGTGAGCCGGCTAACGCCTCAGCCCAGGCCGTGCAGCCGCTTGTACTCCAGCGTGTAGGCGAGCTTGCCGGGCTTGTCGTCGGAGTACGGCTTGCTGAGCTTGTTGAACTCGCCCTTGTTCACCGCGCTGCCGTCGTTCCACTGCTCCAGCGCGCCGAGTTCGGCGGCGGTGAAGCCGCTGTCGACGACGGTGTTCTCGGGCAGTGCCGTCATCGTCTCGGTCAGGGACTTGACGGTCGTCAGGTAGTTGGCGAGGTCGTTCGGGTTCCAGTCGGCCAGGTCGATCGGCTCGGTGTCGCGGACCCAGCTGCCCCAGTAGAACTCCTGGAACGGCAGACCGTTCTGCGCGTAGCCGATGTCACGGCCGAAGTAGAGCAGGCTGCGGTACCTGTCGTCGGTGAAGTTGGCCAGACCGACACTGGTCGGCAGCTTGTTCACGGTGACCTGCCTGCCCTCGGGGTCGCGCAGGTACACCCACTTGTGCGCCTTCATCTCGTCCCAGAAGGCCTGGCGGGGCAGGTTGCTCAAGTTGGCCTGCACCCGCAGCCGGACGTGCAGGTCGGCGCCGCCGTCGGGGGTCTCGTAGAAGGAGGTGAGCGTGTGGTGCCCGTCGGTGAGGAACGGTTCGCCACCGGGGCCGATGACGACGGTCTTCATCGCGGCGACGCTGTCCACCGTCTCCGCTCCGACCGGGAGTTCGCACGTGAACGACGACGGGTCGTCAAGTCGCGCGCCGGGGAGCACGGTTGCGGCGGCGGTCCGGCCGTCGGCCTCGCACCAGTCGTCGAACTTCTTGTTGATCGCGTCCTTGCCGAGGGTGTAGCGGCCGAGCTTGTAGTACACCTCGTCGTAGCCGAGGGACGGCTGGGTGGGGTGCACGTCGCCGATGCGGACGTCGAGCAGGTCGCCGGCCTGGGCGCAGAGGTACGGCGAGAACGGCGTGCTGCGGTGGTCGTGGCCGCAGAAGAACGGCCGGGTGCCCGGAGCACCGGGGGCAGCGGCGGCGGCCGGCGCCAGTGCGGCGGCACCGACCCCGATGACGGCGAGGGCCACTCCGAGGGCCGAGGCCCGGCGGGAGGGAGATCCAGAGCGCATCACACCTGCTCCTTGCGGTATGGGGAATGTCGACGGTCAGCGTGTGTCCGATCGCCCAATGCACTGGATCGTCCCGGTGACGTCCGGCCGAGCCGCAGGTGAACAATTCACCGCCAACGAACGTCCGCACGGCGTTTCCTGCCCGGTTTCCGCGCGCGCCGCTCGAGAACCGCCGTACCTGATTCGAATTTTCGCAACCACGAAGATGTTGCGAGCATGTCAACACATCCCTTACGTTTACGCGCGTCAACCCAAGCTGTACGCCGTGGATCTGACGGCGTGCCGCATCCGCCGAACCCCCACCGCGACCGGCGCTCATCCGCCGCTCACCGCTTCGACGCACCACTCCCGACCGTCGGTGGCCCCACCACGGCCACCCGGCACCAGCGCATCGCAGTGTCCCTCCACACCTCTGGGAGCACCATGCCTTCCGCCACCCCCTCGCGGTTCAGATCCGGCACCACCGGTACCGGCCCCCGCCGGCCCCTCGCCCGTGCGGCCGGGTTGCTGGCCGCCCTGACCCTGCTGATCCTGCCCGGCACCACCTCGGCGACGGCCGCCGGCGACCCCGGCACCGCCACCGGGACCCCGGTGCAGATGACGCACCCGGAACAGGATCACGCCGGTTCCGGGCTCCAGCGCCTGGGCACGGGATCGCTGTCGGCCGCCGCCGCGCTCGCCGTCAGCACGGGCCCGGCCGGACTCGACGTCAGCGGCTACCAGGGCAACGTCGACTGGACGTCCGTCAAGAACAAGGGCGCCGCCTTCGCCTACGTCAAGGCCACCGAGGGCACCACCTACACCAGCCCCTCCTTCTCCCAGCAGTACAACGGCGCGTACGGCGTCGGACTGATCCGCGGCGCCTACCACTTCGCGCTGCCCGGCAACTCGAGCGGTGCCGCGCAGGCGGACTTCTTCGTCAGCCACGGCGGCGGCTGGAGCGGCGACGGCAAGACGCTGCCGCCCGCCCTGGACATCGAGTACAACCCCTACGGGGCCACCTGCTACGGGCTGAGCCAGAGCGCGATGGTCACCTGGATCCGGGACTTCAGCAACGAGGTGCGCGCCAAGGTCGGGCGCTACCCGACGATCTACACCACCACCGACTGGTGGACCACGTGCACCGGCAACAACAGCAGCTTCGGTGCCACCAACCCCCTGTGGATCGCCCGCTATTCCAGCAGCCCGGGCACGCTGCCCGCCGGCTGGTCGTCCCAGACGATCTGGCAGTACGCCGACTCCGGAACCTTCCCCGGCGACCAGGACACCTTCAACGGCACGCTCACCGACCTCCAGAACTTCGCCAAGAACGCGGGCTACAACCCGCCGCCGGCGACCGACTGGCCCACCGTGCAGCAGGGTGCCAGCGGTGAACGGGTGAAGACGATCCAGTACCTGCTGAACTCGCGCGGTGCGGGGCTGGCCGTGGACGGGGCCTTCGGAGCGGGCACCAACACCGCGGTGCGCAACTTCCAGTCCTCGAAGGGCCTCTCCGTGGACGGCGTCGTCGGACCCGCCACCTGGCAGGCCCTGATCGTCACCGTCCAGTCGGGAGCATCCGGCGACGCGGTCAAGGCGCTGCAGAGCCAGCTCAACGCGCACGGTGCGGCGCTGACCGTGGACGGGTCCTTCGGCCCGGCCACCGACACCGCGGTGCGCAACTTCCAGTCCTCGCACAAGCTCTCCGTGGACGGCATCGCCGGACCCGCCACCTGGCAGGCCCTGGTCGCCTGACCGTCACCAGGACGCCGGCCACTCTCGCTTCTCCCCTCTCCCGCAGCACGCTCACACACCGACAAGAGGAGACTTCCGTGACCCCCTCACAGCAGCACCCTCAGCGAGGCATCGACCGCCGCACCCTGTTCCGCGGCGCGGCCGGCGTGACGGCCGCGCTCGGCCTGGCCTCCGTCACCAACCTGGCCTCGGCGGGGACGGCCTCCGCCTACGGCTGGACCCGTACCCTTCAGCAGGGCGCTTCCGGCAACGACGTGCTGGAACTGCAGATCCGCGTCGGAGGCTTCGCCGCCTCCGGTGCCTCGCAGACGTACATCGCCTGGGACGGCTCCTTCGGCCCGGCCACGGCCGGGGCCGTCCAGCGCTTCCAGTCCGCCCACGGCCTGGCCGCGGACGGCATCGCCGGCCCGGCGACCCAGGCCGCCCTCAACGCCCTGGAGAAGGCCGACGGATCGACCGCCCACTTCAACTTCAGCGAGTTCTACTCCAAGGACGGCGCCCAGTTCAACAACGGCAAGGTCGCCGCCGCGACGGTCAAGGAGAACGTCCGCCGGCTGATGTACAAGCTGGAGGCGGTGCGCACGAAGGCCGGCAACAGCCCGATCACCATCAACTCCGGCTTCCGCAGCATCTCGCACAACGCGGCGTCGGGCGGCGCGTCCAACAGCATGCACCTCTACGGTGTCGCCGCCGACATCGTCGTCTCAGGACACAGCACCCTGCAGACCTACCGGATCGCCGAGACCTGCGGCTTCTCCGGCCTCGAGGCGTACACGAACTCGTGGCAGCACTGCGACAGCCGCGTCCAGTACCCCTCGTACGGCTCCACCGCCTGGTGGTGGGAGAGCGGCGTGGCGTAACCCGCCCGCTCCGGCACACCGGGCCCGTCCGCGCCGTCAGGGCACGGACGGGCCCGTCCGGTCGTGGCCGGTGTCCGGTGAGCCGCCCATCATGCGCAGCATGGCAGGACCGCCGGACCTCCCGAACCGCAGCAGGAGCAGCGCGGCGAGGAGGAGGAAGGCGATGTTGAGCCAGGTGGTGTAGTTCCACCTGACGCCTTCCATGGGGAGCCTCGCGTCGGCCTGGTCGGGGATCAGGCCGAGACCTCCGAAGACGAATTCCACGACGTAACCGGCGACGACCATCGCGCAGTAGAAGGTGCCCAGGAGGAAGGCGGCCGTCTGGGCGCCGTAGTACTTCCGGTAGATGGTGAGGATCGGCAGGATCAGCAGGTCGGCGAAGATGAACGCCACCACGCCGCCGAAGCTGATGCCTCCCTTCCACAGCACCACCGCCAGCGGCACGTTGCCGATCGAGCACACGAACGAGGCGATGGCCACGAGCGGGCCGATGACGGGTCCCCACAGCTTGGCGGCGAGCGGGTGGCCGTCGAAGAAGAAGGCACGCCAGAAGGAGTCCGGGACCCAGGCGGCGACGGCACCCGCGACGAGCAGGCCGACGACCAGGTCGCGCAGGATCGCCGCCCACTCCATGACGAACACGTGGCTGACTGCGGTGAAGCCCTCGCGGGAGAACAGACGCCGGGTGAAGGAGCCTTCCCGCCGCACGGACATGTCCATCGCCGCGTGGCCCTCCATCGAGCCGGCCAGGCCCCGTTCCGCCTGTGCGCGGGCCTGGCGCAGCAGCCTCTCGCGCAGGAACAGCCGGAAGAGGACGGCCAGCACGACGATCATGACGGGGCCGCCGACGAACTCGGCGGCGGTGAACTGCCAGCCCATCAGCAGGGTGAGGATGACGCCGAGTTCGACGACGAGGTTGGTGGAGGCGATCTCGAAGGCCATCGCCGCGGTGAAGTCGGCGCCCTTGCGGAACAGGGAGCGGGCCAGCGCCACCGCGGCGTAGGAGCAGGACGAGGACGCCACGCCCAGTCCGGCGGCGACGGCGAGGGTGCGGGGGCGGTCGTCGCCGAGCAGCGTGACGACGGTGGACCTGCGGACCACGGCCTGGACGACCGCGGACAGGGCGAAACCCAGGATCAGGGCCCAGGTGATCTCCCAGGTCATGGACCCGGTGATCGACAGTGCGTGCAGTACGGCGTGCATCTGTGCAGCCTTTCCCGCGCGGCACGCCGCAGGGCCGACGGACACGCCCACCGGCGGAGTCGGGACGGCGGAGGCCGGACCGGACTACGGGACCCTCGTCACCGGCGGTGGACGCTGACAGCGTAGCCGCCGCCGTCGTAAGGGCCGGCGTCCCAGGTGGCGAAGCGGTCGACGAGGGTGAGGCCGGCCGCGGCACAGCAGTCGTCGTACGCGGCGAGCGTGATGCCGGGCGGCACGGGCAGGTGGGCCTCGTCCAGTCCGAAGCCGGCGACCAGCAGACCGCCCGGACGCAGGGCGGCGGTGAGGCGCTGGACCACGGCGGCCTCGGTGCCGGCGGCGAGCAGCGGGAAGATGTTGCCCGCGGCGACCACGAGATCGAAGTCCGCCGCGATGCCGAGCCGGTCCGGCTCGAACGCGGCCAGATCGGCCTGGAACCAGGGCAGTCCGGGCGCCTGCCGCCGCGCCACGGCCAGCATCGACGCGTCGAGGTCCACCCCGACGCAGTCGTACCCGAGCTCCGCGAGCCGGATCATGACCCGCCCGGTCCCGCACCCGGCATCCAGCACCCGCGCCCCGGCCGGCACGAGCGCGGCACAGAACCGCGCCTCACCGTGCACGTCCGCACCACTTCGGGCCAACGCCGCGAACCGCGCGGCGTAGTCCTCGCCGGAGCTCTCCCCGGTCAGCTCCCTCCAACGGCTCATGGAGCCCACTATAGGTCGCCCAGCGGCTGCCACGGCCGACCGCCGGTCCTCCCGCTCAGGCGTAGACGCCCAGCTCGTACAGCGAATAGCCCCAGCCGGTGCCACGCTCCGTGCAGTTGACGCGTACGTACCGGCCCGTGCCGCTCACGTCGAGGTCGTCCACGCCGCCGGTGCCGTCGGTGACCTGGCGCAGGGTCCGCCAGTTCTGGCCGTCGTCGGAGGTCTGGATGGTGTACGCCTTGGCGTAGGCGGACTCCCAGACCAGTTGAACGTGCCGGAAGGAGGTGGAGGCGCCCAGGTCGACCTGGATCCACTGCGGGTCGCTCCAGTCGCTCGCCCAGCGGGTGTCCAGGCGGCCGTCGACGGCGTTGGCGGCCGTGCACGGACAGTCCCCGCCGGACGGCTGGAACGAGGAGGCGGTGGCCGTTTTTCCCAGCGCCACGTTCGTCCCGTCGATCGCCGGTGGGACCACCCTGATCGAGCGCGACTGGACGCCGACGTTTCCGTGGCCGTCGGTCGCCTTGACGTAGACCTTCCAGACACCGGGGCGATCGGGAGCGGTGAACCTCAGCCGGCCGGTGCCCTCACTGGTGAAGCGCAGGGAGTTCAACTGCCCGCTGCCGTCGAGGTACATGCTGTTGTCCAGGACCTCGTAGGCGACCGGGTCTCCGTCGGGGTCGGTGGCCCGCACGTCCAGCGTCAGCTCCCGCCCGGCCTCCACCGCGCCCGGGTCGCCCACGACCCCGATCTCGGACAGCACCGGCGGGGTGTTGTCGTGGGAGGTGTCGCCTCCGTAGGCCTTCTTCACCGCATAGTAGGACAGCCGCTTCTGCCCGGCGGGCAGCAGATTGAACCAGATGCCGCCGAAGTCGTACTCCGTGCCGTAGTGGAACAGCGTGGCGCCGAGCGCGACCCCGCTGTGACCGGTGACGCAACTCCACGCCCTCGTGTAGCCGTCGGCCTTGGCCTGGTCGGACGGTTCCGCGGGAACTCCGTTGGCGTCGTCGGGCACCTCCCACTCGCCGGCCGGGCCGGTCTCGGTCACGATGTACGGCTTGTCGTACCCGCCCTGCTCCCAGGCCGACCGGACGTCGCACACACCGTTGTAGGAGTTGACGGCGTACAGGTCGAGGTCGGGAGCGTTCCGCTGGAAGTACGGCCAGGCGCCGACCCATGCGTCGGTGGAGGTGACCGGGTGGTTCGGATCGATGCCGTGGATCCTGCGGGCGACGTCGTTGACGAAACCCGTGTAGGCGTCGCGCTGCCGTTCCAGCTGGTCGCCGCTGTAGCAGTTCTGGAGCCCCAGTACCGACTCGTTGCCCACGTCCCACATGAGCACGCCCGGGTTGTCCTTGTACGTCTGGACCCACTTGCTGAACTCGTCGAGCATCGTGCTCTTGTACGTGGAGTCCGTGACGTAGTCGACGCAGCCGCCGCTGCCCGGACCGCCGCCGGGCTGAAGCCAGAATCCCGCGACGACCTTGATGCCGTGCGCGGCCGCGGAGTCCAGGAGCGGCTTGCTGGTCGCGTCCGTGCCCCAGGTGCGGATGGTGTTGACGCCCATGGACTTCAGGTCCGGCAGGTAGGTGTCGGCGTCAGCGACGGACGGACCCCAGGTCAGGCCCTTGAGCTGGTACGGCTGCCCGTCCACGGTGAGCTGCCAGGCGCCCCGGCCGCCGGTCACCCTGACGACGCTGCCGGCCGCGTGGGCCTGTTGGCCGGGCAGGACGGTGAGGGCTGTGACGGTGAGGAGGCCCGCGGTGAGCGGTGCGGTCATGCGGCGCTTGCGGCTTCGTGGCATGAGGGTCTCCGATGCGCGGGGGGTGGGGGAGGTCGGGTGGCCCGGCCGTGGTGGGGCGTGTCCGGCCGGGCCACCCGGGGCGAAGAGGGGCGGTGCCACTCGGGCTGCGGTTCAGGGAAGCTCGTAGTCCTCGTTCAGCGCGGCTCCCGCCTCGGGGTGCGTCTCGTCGTAGCCGCGCGCGTCGCACTGGAGGCCGCCGACGATGCAGTGGTCGACCATGGCCGACAGCGTGGGCGCGTCCCAGGCGTTGAAGAAGTCGTAGTGGAAGGACCAGGCGGCCCCGCTCGACAGCCTCACCTGGGACATGTCGCCGTTGACGGGGAACGCCATCTTGAACTCGATCATCGGCAGCGCGACCGGGTGGTCGGCCGGGCACATGTTGTCGTTCGTGCCGGGCCTGACCACCGGATAGGCCATGTGGCTGCGGTGGTCGGGGGTGTCGAGGTAGATGCCGTCCCAGCAACTGGGCGCCTGGAAGCGGATGTTGAGTTGCACGTCGGCCCTGTTGGGGCAGCTCGCGGGGAAGTCCACGTTGAAGTAGCTGTCGCCGCACTCCCAGCCCTCGACGAAGCCGGGGCTGTCGCGGAACTCCTGGGCGCTCTGCATCGGGTTGGCCACCACGAAGCGCAGTCCCCTGGGGAAGGGCCGCACGCTGGTGTAGTCGGTGACGCCCGCCTTGTAGTAGATCGTCTGCGGACCGACCGGCAGCACCTCCTGATCGCCGTTGTAGAGGGTCGGCACCCAGTAGCCCGACCGGTCGCCGGGCGCCTTGCAGGTGGTGCCGCCCGCGTCCAGTGACGCGGTGGTGCTGTTCGCGTCGGTCGTGGTGTTGCCCATGAACGTGTGGTCGTGCGACTTGCCCGGCTGCTGCGGATAGACGATGGGGTCGTCGGGCCTGGTATGGGTGACCGAGCAGTTGGCCTGGAACTCATGGAAGTAGCGGTGGGGCGGGTTCTCCGTGGACGGGGTGACGCCGGTGACCGGCGGGTCAGCCGGGATGTAGCCGTCGCCGTCCGGGTCCTCGGGTGAGGAGGCGGTCGACGCGGCCATGGCGTGCCCGGAGTGGCCGGCCGCGAAGGACGCCGCCGCCGTGCTGCCGGGGGCGGGCGGCCCGGAGCCGGCGGCGACGCCGGCCACGCCGAGCGACGTCGTCAGCAGCGCTCCGGCGATCAGCATTCCTGACAGGGCTTTCGATCTCCGTGGCATGGAGACCTCCTGAACGCAGGGGGTGAGAGGTGGGGGGTGAAGAAGGGCGAGCGGGCACCGGCCTGACGGGGTGTCACGGTCCTCGACGGCGGTGGGCAGACGCTCTCCCGCCCTGGGAGTGTTGAGGCCTTGACGCGTGAGTGTCAAGGCATGCCACAGAAGGATCAGCTCTGTCCCGCCGGCCTCACTTCCTGAACACCACCCCACCTGCGGCGGGCACCGGCGTCGTCAACGCTTGAAAAGATTCCCGTGTCCGGGGGCTTGCCCACCCTCCGGCATCATCAGTTAAATCAAGATGTGAACTAAGCCGCGCAGGACTGAAGTTGAGCTTGCGACGCGCTGTACGCCGCCCCGCCCTCCTCGCGAACACTCACCCATCGCACCCGCAGGGAGCCGTATGAGACTCAGATCCCTGGGTGTCGCGCTCGCCGCAGTGGCAGCGCTCGTCGCCCTTCCCGCCATCCATCCTTCGGTCGCCGCCGCGGCCGGGACTTCACCGTCCCAGGGCAGGACCGCCACGCCGGCGTCCGACCGGAGCGCCGGTGTCGCCGCCGCCTGCGGCACCGGCAACGCCGCCCTGGGCAGGCCCGCGTCGGCCTCCTCCACCGAGAGCGCCGGCACCCCGGCCTCCGCCGCCTTCGACGGCGACCCGGGCACCCGCTGGTCCAGCGCCTTCTCGGACCCGCAGTGGGTGCAGGTCGACCTCGGATCGGTCCAGAACCTGTGCCGGGTGGACCTGACCTGGGAGACCGCCTACGCCAAGGAGTTCCAGATCCAGGCGTCCGCCGACGGCCAGAGCTGGACCACGCTGAAGAGCGTCACCGGCGCGACCGGCGGCACCGCCTCCTACGACGTCAGCGGCTCGGGCCGCTACCTGCGCGTCCACGGCACGTCCCGCGCGACCGACTACGGCTACTCGCTCTGGGAGGTCGCCGTCCACACCGAGTCGTCCGACGACGGCGGCACCCCGCCGGTCCAGGGCGGCGGCGACCTGGGTCCGAACGTCATCGTCGTCGACCCCTCCACCCCCGGCCTCCAGCAGAAGTTCGACCAGGTCTTCGCCCAGCAGGAGTCCAACCAGTTCGGCACCGGCCGCTACCAGTTCCTGCTCAAGCCGGGCACCTACAACGGGATCAACGCCCAGATCGGCTTCTACACCTCGATCTCCGGGCTCGGCCTCAACCCCGACGACACCCAGATCAATGGTGACGTCACCGTCGACGCGGGCTGGTTCAACGGCAACGCCACCCAGAACTTCTGGCGTTCGGCGGAGAACCTCGCCATCAGGCCGTCGAACGGCGACGACCGGTGGGCCGTCGCGCAGGCGGCGCCGTTCCGGCGCATCCACGTCCAGGGCGGCCTCAACCTCGCCCCGAACGGATACGGCTGGGCCTCCGGCGGGTACATCGCCGACTCGAAGATCGACGGCACCGTCGGCCCCTACTCCCAGCAGCAGTGGTACACCCGCGACAGCTCGGTGGGCGGCTGGACCAACGGCGTGTGGAACATGACGTTCACCGGAGTGCAGGGCGCGCCGGCGACCGACTTCGCCACCGGCTCGTACACCACGCTCGACACCACGCCGGTCTCGCGCGAGAAGCCGTTCCTCTACCTCGACGGCAGCACCTACAAGGTCTTCGTGCCGGCCAAGCGCACCAACGCGCGCGGCGTGTCGTGGCCGGCCAACGCGGGCACCTCCCTGCCGCTCGACCAGTTCTACGTGGTCAAGCCTGGTGCGACCGCCGCCACCATCAACCAGGCACTGTCCCAGGGGCTCAACCTCCTGTTCACGCCCGGTGTCTACCACCTCGACCGGACCATCGACGTCACCCGCGCGGACACCGTGGTGCTCGGGCTGGGCCTCGCCACGCTCGTGCCCGACAACGGCGTCGACGCGATGCACGTCGCCGACGTCGACGGCGTCCGGCTCGCCGGGTTCCTGATCGACGCGGGCACGGTCAACTCGGACACGCTCCTGCGGGTCGGCCAGCCCGGCTCATCCGCCGACCACGCCGCCGACCCGACCACGGTGCAGGACGTGTTCGTCCGCATCGGCGGCGCGGGCCCCGGCCTCGCGACCAACTCGATCGTGGTCAACAGCAACAACGTCGTCATCGACCACACCTGGCTGTGGCGCGCGGACCACGGCAGCGGCGTCGGCTGGAACACCAACCGGGCCGACTACGGCCTGTGGGTCAACGGCAACGATGTCCTCGCCACGGGCCTGTTCGTCGAGCACTACAACAAGTACGACGTGTACTGGAACGGAGAACGCGGCCGGACGATCTTCTTCCAGAACGAGAAGGCCTACGACGTGCCGAACGCCGCCGCCATCACCCACGACGGCATCGTCGGCTACGCGGCCTACAAGGTCGCCGACTCGGTCGGCACCCACGAGGCCTGGGGCCTGGGCAGCTACTGCAACTTCACGGCCGACCCGACGATCGTGCAGGCCCACGGATTCCAGGTGCCGGTCAGGCCCGGCATCGCGCTGCACGACATTCTGGTGATCTCCCTGGGCGGCCAGGGCCAGTACGCCCATGTCGTCAACGACACCGGCGCGCCCACCTCGGGAACGGCCACCGTGCCGTCCAAGGTGGTCCAGTTCCCCTGACCGGGAACGGACGACCGGCCCGAACGGCACGTGCGTGCGGCGAGTCACCCACCGGTGGCTCGCCGCACGCGGGTACGGGGACCGGCACCCGCGCAGGGGCCAGTGCCGCGACAGGCAACATTTGCCCCGCCGCGGCACTAGGAATCGACCATGCCCCGTGCGGCGTCCTCGCGGCGGGCCACCGCGACACCGACGGCGCCGACGACGAGCAGGAGGGCGACGGTGCCGAGGGTGAAGGCCTCGAACGAGGTACGGGACACGCCCCAGACGTCGTGGAAGACGTAGTCGATGCCGAAGAGCTGTTCCAGGACTCCGGGGAAGAGCGCCGACCACGACCCGATCAGGATCCAGGCGTAGACGAGTACCGCGCAGAGCATGAAGCCGCGGTCGCCGAAGGGGACGCTGTAGGGCCGCGGTACGTCCGGCCGGCGGGTCCGCAGCAGGACGAGCGCGGGGATGACGACCAGGTAGGACAGCAGCAGGGTGGTGACCGCGACGGTGAGCACCACCGCGAACACGTCGGCCGCGTCGCCGCCTGCGAGCCGCATGGCGGCGAGCATGAACACCGTGGCCACGGCTCCGGAGAGCAGGTTGGTGCGCACCGGCGTGCCGAGCCGCGGGTGGAAGGCGCCGAGGGCGCGGGTGAAGAAGCCCCCGTCGGCGGCGGCCATGGCCTGCATGCGGTCGCTGACGATCATCCAGGCGCTGCCCTGGGTGAGCAGGGCGAAGACGAACATGACGGCGGTGAGCTTCAGCAGGGGGCCGGCCGCGCCGCCGTAGACGCCGAAGACGAGGCGGGCGCCCTCCATGAAGCCGCCGATGCCGGTGACCTGCTGCTTGGGTACGACGGCCAGGAGGGCGAGGACCGGCAGCAGATAGCAGCAGGCGGCGACGGCGGCGGAGCGTCCGAGCGCGGCGGGCACGTCGCGCTGGGGGTTGTGCATCTCCTCACCGGCGGCGTTGGGCGCCTCGAAGCCGACGTAGGCGAACAACAGGATCGGTACCACGGCGAGGAAGCCGGCGGTCGTCGGGGTGAAGCTGGTGTCGGCCAGGCCGTGGAAGCCGTGCCGCAGCCCGTAGAGCACGGCCGTGAGGGTGAACACGGTGAGGGCGAGGACCTTCATCGCCGCGCCCGCGGTGGTGATCCATTTGCCGCGGCGCAGGGAGACGACGGCCGTGAGAATGGCGATCCAGACGAACAGCAGCTTGAAGGTGTAGTCGGCCACCGTGCCCGAGCCCAGGTGGAAGACGAAGCCGTCCCAGGTCTGTGCGGCGAGGAAGACCAGGGAGCCGCCCAGCCAGATGGGGTTGGTGACCCAGTACATGAGGGTCGTGAGCGCGGCCGCCGGGCGGCCGAGGGCGAGCTTGACCCAGACGTACGGGCCGCCTTCCTGGGGGAACGCGGCGCCGGTCTCGGCGAACAGCAGGGCGTAGGGGACGAGGAAGAGGAGAGCCATGGCCGCCGTCCAGGTGGCGGCCTGGCCGCCGCCGGTGGCGATCTGCCCGACGGTGTCGAAGGAGATGACCGCGGCGATGGCCATGGCGGTGATGTCGAAGCGCTTGAGACTGCGCTGCAGGCCGCCGGTCGCGGGCTGGGACGTGCGTGGTCCGGTCGTCGAGAGGTGGGAGGACACGGGCAGTTCCTAGGAGGGAGAGAAGTAACTGCGAGGGGGCGCGTGCGGGGCGCCTTGACGGCATGGGGTCCGTGTCGGGTGGGGCTTGGCCGGGCGAGGAGGCCCGGTCGCTGGGCCGGGCCTCCCCCCGAGGGCGTCAGGCGGCGCGGATCTCGCCGGTGGGCTCGGTGCGCTCCAGGACGCCGCGCAGCGCCGAGGCCACTTCCCCGGCCTCCGCCTCGGTCATGATGAGCGGCGGCGACAGCACCAGGCTGTGTGCGGAGTCGCGTACGATCACGCCGGTCTCGCGGCGGATGACGTCGTGGGGCATCCGGTCGGGGTTCAGGGGCAGGGGGGCGCGGGTGGCGCGGTCCTGGACGAGTTCGACGGCGAGCATCATGCCGACGGAGCGGATTTCGCCGACGATCGGCAACTCGCCCAGCTGGGCCTCGAGTTCGCCGTGCAGGTAGGCGCCCAGGCTCGTCGCGCGGGCGAGGAGGCCCTCCTTCTCGATGAGGTCGAGGTTGGCGGTGGCGACGGCGGTGGCGACCGGGTGGCCGTTGTAGGTGTAGCCCATGGGGAAGCCGTGCTCGCGCAGCAGGACCTCGGCGACGTGGTCGCCGACCAGGAGGGCGCCGAGCGGGATGTAGCCGGAGGTGATGCCCTTGGCGGTGACGATGATGTCCGGGGTGACGCCGAAGTACTGGGCGGCGAACCACTCGCCGACGCGGCCGTAGGCGGTGACCACCTCGTCGAAGATCAGCAGGATGCCGTGCCGGTCGAGGACCTCGTGCACCCGGGGCCAGTAGTCGGCCGGCGGGACGAGCATGCCGCCGACGCCCATGATGGGCTCGCCGATCATCGCGGCGATGTTCTGCGGGCCGATCTCCGCGATGCGCTCCTCCAGTTCGCGGACGAGGAAGTCGGTGACCTGCTCGGGGGTCAGCGGCTGGTCGCCGTAGAGCTCGGAGCGGTAAGGCCACGGGGGCGTGAGGTGGGAGACGTGCGGCATCATCGGGGCGAAGCCCTCGTGGTAGACGGGGAAGCCGGTGGCCGAGCCGCCGCCGTAGCCGATGCCGTGGTAGGCCTTGCTGCGCGCCAGGATCCAGGTCCGGCTGCCCTCCCCGCGCCGGTGGTGGTAGTACCGGGCCATCTTGATGGCGGCCTCGTTGCCCTCGGAGCCGCCCGAGGTGAAGTAGACGTGGTTCAGCGGGTCGGGGGCGAGGGAGGCCAGGCGTGCGGCGAGTTCGATCGCGCGCTCGTTGGAGAACTCCCAGAAGCTGGTGAAGTACTCCAGCTTCTTCATCTGCTCGTGGGCGACGTCGGCCAGTTCCGCGCGGCCGTGGCCGACCTGGGCGAGCCAGAGGCCTCCGGTGGCGTCGAGGTAGCCGCGGCCCTCGGAGTCGGTGAGGCGGCAGCCGGAGCCGGAGGTCATGACGACGCGCTCCGCGGCGCTGCCCGGCAGGTAGGGGTGGATGATGTGGGCTCGGTCCAGCTGGGTGAGGTCCGCGGTGGTGCGGGTCATGACGGGTACGTCCTTTGCTCGGTACCGATGGTGGGTGTGGTGGCCGGCAGGCCCGCCGACGGTGGGTTCGGCCGCTCGGGCGAGGCTGTGCCCGCCGGCGCCGGCGCGGTCAGCTGTGGGCGATCCAGGTCGTCTTCAGGCCGGTGTACTTGTCGAAGGAGTGCAGGGAGAGGTCGCGGCCGTGGCCGGACTGCTTGAACCCGCCGAAGGGTGTGAACGGGCTGAGCGCGTCGACGGTGTTGACGGACACGGTGCCCGCCCGGAGGGCGTCGGCGACGCGGTGGGCCCGGCCGAGGTCCCGGGTCCACACGGAGGCGGCCAGTCCGTAGGCGGAGTCGTTGGCGAGGCGGACCGCCTCGTCCTCGCCGTGGAAGGGCAGCACGGTCAGCACGGGCCCGAACAGTTCCTCCCGGACGAGGGGCGCGTCGGGTGCGAGGCCGGTGACGACGGTGGGGTCGAGGTAGGCGCCGTCGCGGTCGGGTCGCGTGCCACCGCACACGAGCGTGCCGCCCGACGACCGCACGGCCCGGAGGACACGTTCGGCCTGGGCCTCGTCGACGAGCGGTCCGAGGCGGGTGGCGGGGTCGAGCGGGTCGCCCGGCAACCAGGTGCGGGCGTGTGCGGCGACCCTGGCCGTGAACTCCTCGGCGACACAGGCCTCGACCAGCAGCCGCGTGTTGGCGGAGCACACCTGGCCCGAGTTGTAGACGAAGCCCCAGGCGGCGCGTTCCGCGGCGGCCTCCAGGTCGGCGTCGGCGAAGACCACGTTGGGGCTCTTGCCGCCGGCCTCGGGCCACACCTGCTTCATGTTCGACTCGGCCGCGTAGGCGAGGAACCGGCGGGCCACGGCGGTGGAGCCGGTGAAGGCCAGGGTGTCCACGTCCGGGTGGAGGCCGAGAGCGCGCCCGGTCGTCTCCCCCGGTCCGGGGACGACGTTCAGCACTCCGTCGGGAAGGCCGGCCCGCGAGGCGAGTTCGGCCAGCAGCAGCGCCGACAGCGGGGACTGCTCGGCCGGCTTCAGCACCACGCTGTTGCCCGCGGCCAGGGCGGGCGCCAGCTTCCAACTGGCGATGTCGAGGGGGAAGTTCCAGGGCACCACCGCGCCCACGACGCCCAGCGGGGCGCGGCGCACGAGGGCGAGGTTGCCGGGCGGGGCCGGGGCGACCTCGTCGTAGAGCTTGTCGACGGCCTCCGCGTACCAGGCGAAGACGCCGGCCGCGCCGGGCACGTCGGTGCCGTGGGACTCCGCGATGGGCTTGCCCATGTCGAGTGTGTCGCAGAGGGCGAGTTCCTCGCTGTTCTCCTCGATGAGGCGGGCCAGGGCGAGCAGGACCCGCTTGCGCTCCGCGGGCGCGGTGCGCGACCAGCGGCCGTCCTCGAAGGAGGTGCGGGCCGCGGTGACGGCCCGGTCGACGTCGGATGCCGAGCCGGCCGCCACCTGGGCGGTGGTCTTGCCGGTCGCGGGGTTCACCGTGTCGATCCACTGGTCGCCGTCGGGATCGGTCCACGCCCCGTCGATGAACAGGAGCGTGCGTGGCGTGAGGTCGGCGGCGCGCTGCCGCCAGTGGGCGTACGTCTGCATGCTGTGGCCTTCGATTGCGTCGTGGGACGTGGGCGAACCGGTGCCCGTTCGGATCAGGTGCGGCCCGGGGCGCCCCAGGGGTGAGGGACGAGAACGACGGGCGCGACAGGGCGGGCGGCTCGGCAGCGAGTGCCTGCGCCGACTTCTTTGAGTCGAGATTCAAACAATAGGTGAACCAGCCGTCAATGCTTCGGACTGAACCTTCTTGCGGAAACTGAGACGGGCATCAGAGAATGGGCCACCATGAGCAAAGCGGGTAGACCACGCAACCAGACGGCACGCAGGCAGGCCCTCGTCTCCGCCGCGGGACGGGCCATCGCGGAGCGCGGCCTCGAAGGCCTGCGCATCAAGGACATCGCGGACGCGGCGGGCGTCTCCCAGGGCTCGGTCCTGTACTACTACCCCGAGCTCGACGACCTCGTGCTGGAGGTGCACCGAGGCGCGGTGGAGGGCTACCTGGCCTCTCGGCAGCGGGCCTACGACGAGGCACCCGCCGAAGATCCCGCGGCACGGCTGCGGGCCCTGCTGCACAGCGGTCTGCCGACCATGACGGACGACCCGGTGCACGGGCTGCTGTACGAACTGCACCGGCGCGCCGGCCGCAGCCCGGGCCACGCCGAGCTGATGACCTCCCTCTTCGCCCGGGAGGTCGCTCTCTACACGACCGCCCTCGAAGTCGGCGCCGCGACCGGCGTGTTCTCCCTCGCCGCGTCAGCGCACGACCTGGCGCACGGGCTGGTGGCCTTGGAGGACGGCTACGGTCTGCACATCGTCAGCCGCAACGCGGCTCTGCACCTCGACCGGGCCCGTGAGCTGATTCTGGCCCATGCCCGGGCGGTGACGGGCTGCGCCGATCTCTAGACCGGCCTGCACGCGGGTATGCGTGGGTCTGGCCGGGCGTCAGCAGACGCCCCGCAGCAGTTCCCCGCTGACCGCACCGCGGAACGTGCACGATGGTCGGCCGGCGCCTCCGGCAGTCAGGCCGCAACGTCGGACACGGCGGACACGGCACGACAGGACGCGGCTTCAGGAGCTGAACAGGCCGGGGTTCTCACGGACGTAGTCGGCCACCCCCCGAGGAGGCCGCCCGGTGACCTGCGCGACCCCGTCCGCCTTGCGGTCGTAGCGATTCTCCGCGTGCAGGCGAGCCATGGTGGAGATGTGCTGGAAGACGTGGTCGGGCAAGCCGAGCGGCTTGAGATCGTCCTCGATCCATTCCTGCAGGGGGACGTCGGTGTACTCGACCGGCCGGCCCAGAACCGCGGAGACCTCCGCCGCCATGGCGGCGATGTCCTCCGAGCGCGGCCCGGTCAGCTCATAGATCCGGCCGATGTGCGGGGCGGAGTCGGCCAGGATCTCCTCCACGACCGCGGCGACGTCCCCGGCCGCCACAGGGGAGGTCTTGGCCCGGCCGAAGGGCAGTCTGATGCTTCCGTTCTTCGCAATAGAGGAGAAGCCGACACGGAACAGCGGGTTCTCCATGAACACGGTGGGCCTGATCTGGACGACGGGCAGGCCCGACCAGTCGAGGACCTGCTCGACCAGCCACTGCTGGCGCTGCTGGACCGACTCGGAGGTGCTGGTGAGGTCCATCTCGGAGACCGTCAGCTGTGACATGTTCACGAACGCTTCCAGGCGTCCGTACGCGCGCGCGACGGCCGCCGTCGTCACGGCAGCCTCCAGATACTGCGCCGACACGCCCATGCCGAAGTACATACGTCCGCAGCCGGCCAGCGCGTCGGCGACGTCGCCCGCGCGCGTCAGGTCTCCGACGACGACCTCGGCGCCCGTCGCGCGCAGCGCCTGGGCCCGCTCGTCGTCGCGACGCACCATGGCCCGGACGGGCAGGCCCCGTTGCCGAAGGCCTTCGACCACGGATCGTCCGACGGCGCCGACGCTGCCCGCCGCGCCCGTCACCAGAACGGGAAGCGCGCCGGCTTCCGGGGTGCGGTCCATAGGGGCAGCCTGCGGTGCCCGTAGCCAGGGCGCAACCGGAGCCCGACGAGCCGTCGGCACTGCGACAACGGCCGTCTCATCCGACGGGGCCCGCTGCTCCTCGGTGATCTCCGTGAGGTCGAGGCCGAGGACGTCAGGCCGAGGTCATGAAGGCCGCCCGGCTTCTTCCCCGGTGGGTGTCCACCGGCTCAGGCCCCGGTGGACCGGGCGGCGATCTCCCGCAGCAGGCCCATCACAGCCCGGGCGCGGGCGGTCTGGGCCATGCCCTTCACGGAGGCGATCCTGACTTCGAGCGGGGAGGCGTCCCGCAGCTCGAGTTCCGCGATCTCTCCGCCGCCGTACGTCTGGCTGGTCGCCGGGCGCTGGTTGAGGACGGAGTAGCCGAGCCCCCGGGCCACCAGGGAGCGCACGGTCTCGTAGCTCTGCGTGCGGTAGCGGACGTCGGGCGCGGTGCCGGCGGCGGCCACCAGCGCGCGGAAGTAGTCGCGGCTGTGCGGAAGGTCCAGCAGGACGAGCGGTTCCGCGGACAGTTCGGCCAGCTCCACACTGCCCTGACCGGCCAGCGGGTGGTCGGCCGGGACGATGACGTAGGCCGGGGCGCGGGCGATCGTCTCGCTGTGCAGGTCCGGCTCGGCCGACAGACCCAGGTGGTAGGTGAGGGCGAAGTCGACGCGTCCCGCCGCCAGGGCGTGGACGAGCTGGTCCGTCTCCGCCTCCACCACGTCGATCTCGATGTCCGAAAAGCGCCGGGTGCACTCGCTGAACAGGTGCGGCAGATAGTAGGGGGCCAGGGTCACGAAACAGCCGACGGCCACCGGCCCGGAGAGCGTCTCGCCCTCTCCCCTGGCCTCCTGTTCGACCTCGCGGGCGCGGGCCAGCAGATCCCGCGCCTGCTGCTGGAGCCTCTCACCGGCGGGTGTGAGGGTCAGCCCCCGGCCGCGCCGGCGGATGAACAGCTGCGCCTGGAGATCCCGCTCCAGGTTGTGGATGGCCGAGGACACGGCGGACTGCGCGATGTGCAGCTCCGCCGACGCCTCCGTCATCGAACCGCGTTCGGCGGCGACGAGGAAGTAGCGGAGCTGAACGAGCGTGAAACCCACTGGTGACGTCATACGTGGACCCTTGCCCCTGGTGTTCCGTATCGGTGCCGACCTTAGGGCCTCTCTATGCGGCCGCGCCCGGTCGGGTGCGCCGGCCGGCGCGGCCCACGGCGGCGGCCGGCCCCGTCACGGCGCCGCTCCCCCGGCCGGCACGCCGCGGTCCACGCCGGTCCAGGCCAGCGCGACCGCCCCGTCGAGCAGGGCCCGCCGCGCCTTGGCGCCCACGCAGTACGCGGCGAACTCGTGCTGGTGGTTGGTGGCGGGCAGGGATCCGATGCCGATGTACGGGTGGATGGCCGGCACCACCTGCGAGACGTTGCCCATGTCCGTGGAGGCGCGGTTCATCCGCGCGGCCTGGCCGGGCGGCGCGAACTCGCGGCCCAGGGCGAGGGCGTTGGCGCGATAGTGCCCGAGGGCCCTCTCGTCCGTGCGGAACTCCGCGTACGGCTTGCTCTCCGGCTCGATCTCCAGTTCGCAGCCGGTCGCGAGGGCGCCGGCCTCGAAGGCCCGTACGACCCGTGGCTCCAGCTCGGCCAGTTCGGCGAGCGTCTCCGCCCGCACGTACCACCGGCCACTCGACCGCTCCGGGATGGCGTTCGGGGCGTCCCCGGCATGGGTCACCACACCGTGCACCCGGGCCGAGGCCGGCAGCTGCTGGCGCAGCAGTCCGATCGCGACCTGGGCGACGGTGAAGGCGTCGGCCGCGTTGACCCCGGCCTCCGGATAGGCCGCGGCGTGCGCGGACTTGCCGGTGTAGGAGATCCGGGAGTGGCTGACCGCGAACGGGCGGGCCTCGGCGACGTCGACCGGCGCCGGATGCACCATCATCGCGAGGTCCACTCCGGCGAAGGCGCCCCGGTCGAGCATCTCGATCTTTCCGCCGCCGCCTTCCTCGGCCGGGGTGCCGTAGACCTCGACGGTGAGGCCGGCGTCGTCGGCGACGGTGGCCAGGCCGAGCGCGGCGCCCACCGAGCTCGCCGCGATGAGGTTGTGCCCGCACGCGTGGCCGAGTCCCGGCAGTGCGTCGTACTCGGCGCACAGCGCGATCCGGACGGGCCCGCTGCCGAACCGGGCGTGGAACGCCGTCTCCAGGCCCAGGTAGGACGCGGTGACGTCGAACCCGGCGCGGTCCAGCAGTTCCGGTACGGCGGCCGCGGCCCGGTGTTCCTCCCAGGCGGTCTCCGGGTCGGCGTGCAACCGCTCGGACAGGCCGACGAGTTGCTCGGCGTGACGGTCCACCGCAGTGCGGGCGGCTTCCTTCAGGGCGCCGCTCACCGGTCGCCCGGCACGCCGTAGGAGGGAGCGGAGGCGGGATCGAGTCCGCGCCGCACGTAGTCGTCGCGCTGCGGCAGCCAGACGTCGAGGAGTTCGCCGAGCCGGTCCACGGGATCCTCGGCCCAGTCCACCCGCAGGTCGGTCACCCGCCAGTCCACGTCGGCGACGACCGCGAGGCCCGCGGAGTGCACGGGCCCCTCCTCGCCGCCGGCGGCGACGGCGGCCCGCAGGGCGGCGAGCAGCCGCTCCTCCAGTTCGCCCTCGGCCGCGAGGTAGGCGTCGAGCAGGACGCCCGGGACGTGCCGCCCGGCCAGCATGTTGCCCGCGGCGACCGCGCCGTCCGCGGTGGCCGACGCGTACGTGCCCAGCGTGTGCGGTCCGCTGTGCACGAAGCCGGGGCCCGAGCGGCCCAGCACGGTCAGCTGCCGGTAGCCGATGGTCTTCGCGGTGCGCTCCGCGCCGGTGACCTCGGTCAGGGCGCGCTCCGCGTCGCCGTGCTCGGCGAGCCGTTCCAGCAGGCTCGGGCCGAGCGTGGGATCGGTGATGTTCTGCGAGGCCGCAGCGCCGACGCCGGGCCGCAGATGGGCGACGCGGGCGGCGACCGCCGGGCTCGACGAGCTGACCGCGATGCCGAACCGTCCGCCGTCGCGGACCAGCAGGGAGAAGGTCACGCCGTCGCCTCCTCGGGGATCACCGCGATCGCGTCGATCTCGCAGAGCCACTCGGGGCGGGCCAGCGCGGAGACCACCAGGCCGGTGGAGATGGGGTGCACGCCCTTGGTCCAGCGGCCCACGGTGCGGTACACGGCCTCGCGGTAGCGCGGGTCGACCAGATAGACCGTCAGCTTGACCAGGTGCTCGATGCGGCTGCCCGCCTCCTCCAGCAGCATCGCGATGTTGGCCATCGCCTGCTCGGCCTGGGCGGCGGCGTCGCCGATGCCCACGGACTCGCTGGTGTCGAGGTCCTGGCCGATCTGGCCGCGCACGTACACCGTGATGCCGGCGACCACCGCCTGGCAGAGGTCGTTGTCGAGGTTCTGCTCGGGATAGGTGTCGCGGGTGTTGAACGGACGGATCCGGGTGTGCTCGCCGGCGACGATCGGGGCCTGCGCGCGGCGGCCCTCACTCGTGGAGGTCATCGTCTGCTCCTCAGTTGTCGTGGGTCGCCGGCGCGGCGCCGGTCCGGTCGGTGGTGCCGTACGCGAGGTAGCCCCGCTGGGTCGTGATGTGGTCGGCGATGTACCGGGCGTCGTGCCACACACCCCAGATGAAGCTCGATCCGCGGCGGGACAGCCAGGGCAGGCCCAGGAAGTAGACGCCGGGCTCGGCGGAGATCCCGCGTCGGTGGTCCGGCCGGCCCTTCTCGTCGAACGCGTCGACCTCGAGCCAGCCGTAGTCGGTGGCGAAGCCCGTCGCCCAGACGATGGAGGTGACGCCCGCCTCGGCCAGGTCGAGTTCCAGGCGGGGGCCGGTCACGCAGTCCGGGTCCGGGCCGAGGACGTGGGCCTGCGGCTCCTCGGGGAGGTCGAGCCCGTTGCGTTCGACGTACTCGTCGGCCGCCCGGAGGAAGTCGAGGTACTTGGCGTCACCGAGCGCGATGTTCGCGGCGAGGTCCGGCGCGAAGCGCAGGACGCCGTCGTCGTGGGACACGGTCAGGCCGACGAGTTCGATGCCCGTGCCGGCCAGGGCGCGGAAGTCCACGGTGTGGCCGCCGCGGGCGCCGCTGACCGCGATGGTGACGTGCTCGGCGCCTCGCGGGGGCGTCTGCGCGTCCCAGATCCCGAGCACGCCGAGCCACCAGCAGAAGTCCCGTCCGCGGTACGAGCGGGGCGGACGGTCGTGCGGCCCTACGGACAGGAGGACCCGGCGACCGGAGCGGCGCAGCTCGTCGGCGATCTGCACCCCCGAGGAGCCGGCCCCGACCACGAGGACCGCGCCCTCGGGCAGCTGCTCCGGGTTGCGGTACCCGCTGGAGTGGATCTGCACGGGGACGGCGCCGTCCGGGACGACGGGCGGGATCACGGGCCGCTGGAACGGTCCGGTCGCCGCCACGACGAAGCGCGCGTCGATCGGGCCCTGCGACGTCTCGACCCGGAAGCCCGGCCGGCCGGTGTGCCTGCGCACCGAGGTCACCTCGACACCGCAGCGGATCGGGGCACCGATCTTCTCGGCGTACGTGGCGAGGTAGTCGGCGACCTGCTCCTTGGAGGCGAAGCCGTCGGGGTCGACGCCGGAGAACTCCAGCCCCGGGAACCGGTCGTGCCACGCGGGCCCGTTCGCCACCAGGGAGTCCCACCGCTCCGAGCGCCACCGCTCGGCGACACGGTGCCGCTCCAGGACGATGTGCGGTACGCCGTGGGCGCCCAGGTGCTCGCTCATCGCCACGCCTGCCTGGCCCGCACCGACGACGACCACGTCGGTCTCTTCACTCGGCATTCCATTGCCTCCCCTCAGGCGGTAGTCCCATCCCGGTGCCGCGTCGACCGTGCTACCGCACGAGACATCCTCGGGCGCCGCTCGACAACTGTCGAACAGATGTTTTCGCTTTAGGGGATCTGTTCTCTGGATGTGCGCCGGGAGAACCGTCAGGTCTTGCGGAGGTCGGGGGCGGGGACACCGATGAGCAGGCGGCGCACGGCGTCCCAGGCCGCGTGCAGGGCGCGGGCCACCGCCGGCGAGTGGCTGCCGAGGATCCGCGCCCACGCTCCGCAGTCGTCGGGCAGCACGCTCACGCCGAAGGCCAGGCCTGTGGTCCGCAGCGCCTCGTGCAGGGTGTCGGCGATCCGTGCCGCGGGGGCGAGCGGGGAGACGGCGTAGAGCGTGGCCATCAGGTCGTGGTCGGCGAAGACCGCTGGGCCGGTCACCGAGCCGGGCTCGCCCGGATCCAGGCGGACGGTGTCCACGGCCACCAACTCGCCGTCCCCCCGCGTGATCTCCAGGTCGCTGAAGAGCATGCGGTAGGCGTGCCGTTCGCCCCGGGCCAGACGGCCGGCGGCGATGGTCTCGCCCAGCAGCACCGTGGCCGTGGGGTCGAGGCTCACGCTGGTGTGCTGGTAGAAGCGGGCGTCCCGGTACGGGATCAGCGGGTCGGGCAGGTACTCGACGTAGCTGTCCGCTCCCGCGGTGAGGTTGACGACCTGGGTGGCGTGGTCGAACTCCATCTTGTGCAGTTTGGTGGCGGCCTGCGTCGTCAGGTGCACCGCGGTGCCGGGGCCGCAGTCGATGTCGACGCGGTTGCGGTCGGCCTGGACGATGCCGCCGCCGGTGGACATCAGATAGGTCACCGGCAGGTCGGGCCGCAGCGGGTCCACGTACAGCGGGCGCATGATCTGCAGGGGTGACTTCTGGTAGCGGTCCACGAGTTCGGTGCGGTCGCCGACCCGCGCGTAGCGCAGTTCGAGCAGGCCGACCTTGCCGGGGCGCCCGGCGGCCAGGGTGTCCGGAGTGCCGGTGAGGTCGAGCATCCGGGCCGGTGTCCGCCGGGGTTCGTAGTGTGCGGGTTCCAGCCGCGCGGGCGCCTTGGTCATGCGGAGGCCGGCTCCTGGTCGGTCCGCCGGGCCGCCTCGTGCGACAGGAGGAAGTCGGCGATGGTGTCCAGGCCCTCTCCGGTCAGGGAGTTGGTGAGCACCACCGGTCGGCCCTGCCGGACCTGGCGGGCGTCGGATTCCATCACGGCCAGGTCGCACCGGACGTACTGGGCGATGTCGATCTTGTTGATGACGAGCAGCTCGCACTCGGTGATACCGGGGCCCCGCTTGCGCGGCATCTTGTCGCCCTCGGCGGTGTCCAGCACGAACAGGAAGAGGTCGACGAGTGCCGGGCTGAAGGTGAGGGTCAGGTTGTCGCCGCCGCTCTCGAAGAGCAGCGTGTCCACGTCCGGGAAGCGCTCCAGGATCTCGTCGGCGGCGGCCTGGTTCATCGTCGGGTCGTCCCGGACCGCCGTGTGCGGGCAGGCTCCGGTCTCGACGCCGACGATGCGGTCCGCGTCGAGGACCCCGTCCAGGGTGCGCCGTACGTGGGCGGCGTCCTCGGAGGTGTAGATGTCGTTGGTGATCACCGCGGGGGTCCGGCCGCGCCCGATGAGCACCGGGACGAGCGCCTCGATCAGCGCGGTCTTGCCCGAGCCGACCGGCCCGGCGATGCCGACTCGGAGCACGCCGTCCTCGGGGCGCCGTACGAACTCGTCGTGGTCGTGGTGGTGATGGGAGCCTCGCACCTGTGTGGGGTCGTGCATGGTGATCCTTGTCCTCGGTGGTGTGTTTCGGGGTGGTGGTCAGCTCGCGAACAGCCGTGCCTCAGCGCGCTCATGGCGTCCGGCCATGACGTCCGCGACGGGCACGCATCCGCCCAGATCGGCCAACTCGCGGTGCAGGGCCGCCTCGACGGTCTCCTCGATCACCGGGGCGGCACCGTGCAGGACGACCTGGGCGCGGCGGTGGTCGGTGAGCCGCAGTCGCAGGGCGGCTCCCACGAGGCTGGCCGCGAAGGCGAACAGCTCGCAGGTGACGGCCTGCCGGGTGGTCAGGCCGTTCGCCGCGTGGACGACGCCGGCGACGACCGGCTGGCAGCCGCGCACCGTGCCCGCGCGGTACAGGGTCCGGTAGTGCGCGATCGGCGGCGTGCCGTAGACCTCGTCGGCCAGGTCGAGCAGCTGCCGTCCGGTGCGCACGGCGGCCTGCCGGGCCTCGCGGCCCAGTTTGGTGGCGTACAGCCGCCGCTCCACGGCCACCACCTGGTCCCAGTCGTCCGCGCCGACCGCGCGGTGGGTGAGGGCGAGGGCGGTCGCGTCGGCCGGCCCCGTGCTGTGGCGGAGCAGGTCGTGGAGGAGGGCGGGCAGGCTGCGCGGGGTGACCTCACGGGCCTGCTGGAAGCCCTCGAGCCCGTGGGAGAGGGTGTAGTAGCCGCTGGGGAAGGCCGAGTCCGTGAGCTGGAGCCCGGTCAGCAGCGCCTGGATCGGCATCGGGTCGTTCACGCCGGGTCTCCGTTCCTGCCGGACGGCCGTCCGCCGCGGGCCGGCCGTGGGGCGGCCCGCGGAGCGCGTGCGGCGCTCCGCGGAACCGTCCGGGGTGTCAGACGATGTAGAAGAGCTGGTTGAGCGGAAGGCGTTCGGCCGGCTCGATCGTGGCGGGCTCGCCGTCCACGGTGACCTTGTAGGTCTCGGGGTCCACCTCGATGCGCGGCAGCGCGTCGTTGCGGACCATGTGCTGCTTGCCGACCGACCGGCAGCGCTGCACCGGCTCGATCCGGCGCCGCAGGTCCAGCTCGCCGGGGACACCGGCGGCGATGGACGCCTGGGACATGAAGGTGACCGAGGTGCGCTGCCTGGCGCGGCCGTGGGTGCCGAACATCGGCCGGTAGTAGACCGGCTGCGGGGTCGGCAGGGAGGCGTTGGGGTCGCCCATCAGCGCCCAGTTCACCATGCCGCCCTTGATGACCATCTTGGGCTTGGCGGCGAACGAGTTGATCGGCCAGAGCACGATGTCGGCGAGCTTTCCGGGCTCCAGCGAGCCGATCACGTCGGCGGCGCCCACCGCGATCGCCGGGTTGATGGTGAGCTTCGCCAGGTACCGCAGGACGCGCGCGTTGTCGTTGCGGGAGCTGTCCTCGGCGAGCGTACCGCGCAGTTCCTTGCAGTGGTGCGCGGTCTGGAAGGCGCGGGCGAAGGACTCGCCGACCCGGCCCATGGCCTGGGAGTCGGAGGAGAAGATGCTGATCACGCCGAGGTCGTGCAGCACCGTCTCGGCCGCGATGGTCTCGGCGCGCACCCGGCTGTCGGCGAACGACACGTCCTCGGGGATGTTGCGGGACAGGTGGTGGCAGACCATCACCATGTCCAGCAGTTCGTCCACCGAGTTGACGGTGTAGGGCAGGGTGGGGTTGGTAGAGGCCGGCAGGACGTTGGGCTCGCCGGAGACCCGCATGATGTCGGGTGCGTGACCGCCGCCCGCGCCCTCGGTGTGGAAGGTGTGGATGGTCCGGCCGTCGATCGCGGACAGGGTGTCCTCGAAGAAGCCGCCCTCGTTGAGGGTGTCGGTGTGGACGGCGAGCTGCACGTCGTGCTCGTCGGCCACGCTCAGCGCGTTGTCGATGGAGGCGGGGGTGGCGCCCCAGTCCTCGTGCACCTTGAGGCCGGCCACGCCCGCTTCGACCTGTTCGCGCAGCGCCTCGGGCAGGCTGCCGTTCCCCTTGCCGAGCAGGCCGACGTTGACCGGCAGGTCCTCAGCGGCCTCCAGCATCCGGTGGATGTTCCACGGTCCGGGGGTGCAGGTGGTGCCGTTGCTGCCGTCGGTCGGACCGGTGCCGCCGCCGAAGAAGGTGGTGATGCCGTTGGACAGGCCCTCCTGGGCCTGCTGCGGTGCGATGAAGTGGATGTGGGTGTCGATGCCGCCCGCGGTGGCGATCAGGTGCTCGCCGGAGATCACCTCGGTGCCGGGCCCGATGACCAGCTTGGGGTCCACGCCGTTCTGCAGGCGGGGGTTGCCGGCCTTGCCGATGCCGACGATCAGGCCGTCGCGTACCCCGATGTCGCCCTTGACGACGCCCACGACCGGGTCGAGGACCACGACGTTGGTGATCACCAGGTCCAGGGCGCCCTCGCGGTTCAGCGCGGCGGGGTCCTGGGCCATGCCGTCGCGGATGGCCTTGCCGCCGCCGTAGACGGCCTCGTCCCCGTAGGAGCCGGCGTTGTGGTCGTGCTCGACCTCGACCACCAGGTTGGTGTCGGCGAGGTGGAACCGGTCGCCCACGGTGGGTCCGAACAGGTCGGTGTACTGCTTGCGCGGGATGATCGCCATCAGTTGTCGGCTCCCTCGTTCTCGGTACGGGCGCTGCCGCCCGTGGTGGCGAATCCCCGTCGCTCGGCGCGGCGCAGCGCGGCCTGCCGGGTGTCCTTGGCGTTCAGGCCGCCGTTGACGAGACCGGCGAAGCCGACGAGCCGCCGGGTGCCGCCGAAGGCGCACAGCTCGACCTCGCGGGTGTCGCCGGGCTCGAAGCGGACGGCGGTGCCGGACGGGATGTCCAGGTGCATGCCGTACGCGGCCTCGCGGTCGAACCGCAGCGCGCGGTTGACCTCGAAGAAGTGGTAGTGCGAGCCGATCTGGACGGCGCGGTCGCCGGTGTTGGCGACGGTGAGGCGGACCTTGGCCCTGCCGGAGTTGATCTCCACGGGGTCGTCCCCGTAGAGGTAGTGGGCTCCACCCGACATCGTTGATCTCCTCGGTGGTTCAGGCGGTGGTTCAGGCGCTGATCGGGTCGTGGCAGGTGACCAGCTTCGTCCCGTCCACGAAGGCCGTCTCGACCTGGAGGACGGTGAGCATCTCGCGCACCCCGGGCATGACGTCGTCGACGGAGACGACCTTGCGGCCCAGCTCCATGCACTCGGCGACGGTGTGGCCGTCGCGGGCGGCTTCGAGTACGGCCTCGGTGATCAGCGCGGCGGCTTCGCTGTAGTTGAGCTTGGTCCCTCGGGCCCTGCGGCGCCGGGCCAGGTCCGCCACCACGTAGACGTGCAGTTTGTCGATTTCGCGCGGTGCGAGGTTCATGGCGTCACTTCGCTTTCTCCAACGAGATGCCGGGCCGGTCCAACACGGGAACGGCCGCCAGGAAGAGCCAGGTCGTCACGACGAACGGCCAGGTGAAAGGTGATCCGCCGGACGGCTGGACAAAGGCCGTCCAGGCGGTCGTGAAGGGAACCGAGGCCACCGCGGCGAGCACGGCGTAGCCGGCGCTCCAGGGAGTGAGGGTCAGGAAGGTCGTCCCCAGGGCGATGGCGACGAGCACCGCGTTGTAGCCGTAGAGCCCTGCGCCGATGTGGTCGGCTGGCAGGCCCATGACACACGCGGTCAGGATCGCGACGGCGCTGCCGCAGGCGGCGGCGACGGCCGCCCGCCAGGAGGTGACCAGCAGTCCGGCCAGCAGGATCAGGCCCGCGTACCACTTGTCGAGGAAGAAGACCTGACCGATGTTGTCGCAGAAGGCGTTGCCGATGTCCGCGGCCGACAGGCCGGTGATCCCGGCGACCGGGGCCGGTGACGCCGCCGCGGCCGAGGCCGTGGGCAGTGCGGTCACCAGGACACCGGTGACCAGACAGTACGGAGCCGTCAGCACGGGCAGCCCGACGCGGCCCAGGAGGCGGACGGACGCCGCTCCCAGCACCGAGCAGACCGCCGCGGCGAGAACGGTGAGCAGCGCGGTCCGCCACGAAGCGCCGAACCGGAGGAGGAGGGCGATGCCGGCGAGGCAGCCGCAGTACCCCTCGAGCCCCGGGCGCAACCGGCTGTCCCGGTCGGCGCCCAGGACCGCCGCCGTCCCCGTGGACGCCGCCGTGCCGAGCAGACCGAACACGCCGATCCACCAGCTGTCTGCGAACAGCGCGGCGACGAACAGCAGCCCTGTCCACGGGCTCGCGCTGAGCGCGACCTGCGCGATGCCGCGCAACTGCACCCGCCCGACGGCGACCGGGCTCCAGCCCGCGGGCCGCAGCACCGCCTGTCCCCCTGTGGGCATGCGATTTCTCCCTGTGTAAGGAACACGTCGGATTCACCAACGCCCCGTCGACAGGGGGGAGATGGCGCCCTTCAACACTTCGTTGACACTACGCCCGGGGCCTGTCACCGAAACCCTGAACCGTTGGTGATCACTCGGGCACGCAGAGGGATAACTGCTGGCGGGGAGGGTGAGCCATCGGCCGCGGACATCGCGCCTTGACCGCGAGCGAGAGAGTTGTTGGGCATCTCTTGGAACGATCCGGGCGAAGAACAAACCAGCCGTCCCGGGTGACGAGAGCGGTCGGGCGGGCATCCTGGTGGCGCCGTTGCCAACTCACGGGTGCCACCGCGGGGGTGTCACCTCACGGGCCGGGGCCTCGCCCACGGCGGCGGCCACCGCTGTTCCTCCCAGCCGTCCCGCTCGGGCACGACACCGGCGCTGCGCGTACACGACACCGGCGCGCCTTACCACCGCTTATAACGTTGAAGAGCCTGCCGCCGACAGGAATGACAGCACGCGCGGGCTGTCGTGTCCAGACCCTGAATCCCCGTACTCCGCATCCGACTTGAGGACGTCCAGGCTCGACCGGTTCCGTTCGCGTCGGTCGGGGTCAGGGGTCTGGACAGGGCCGTGGGGCCCTGCTTTCATGCTCCCGCGCCGACTTTTCCAACGTTATACAAGAACGCTTCCGTTCGGCGCACCCAGGTTCAGGCGTGGACAACTTCCGTTACGGAAAGGGTGAGCATGAGCCCAGGCAGACTCCGAATACCCTTCCTCGGCCTCGGCCGACTCGTCGCGCTGCTGCCGCTGCTGCTGGGAGCCGCGTTGCTGGTGCCGGCCCAGGTGAGCGCCGCCCCGGCCGCGGCGCCCCGTCCCTCCACCGAGGCCGCCGACCTCGGCCTGCGGGGTGACTACTACCGGATGTCCAGCAGCACGGCGCTGGACTTCGCGTCGTACACCGGCACCCGGATCGACAGCTCCCTCCACGTCGACGACCTGCTGCCCACGCTGCGCGCCTACGCCGGGACCACGGACAACGTCGCGGTGCGCTGGACGGGCCGGCTCGAGGTGCCCGCGGACGGCGTCTACACCTTCTACATCAAGGGCGACAACGGTTTCCGGATGTCCCTCGACGGGGCCGGTGTGATCGACCACTGGACCACCGACTGGGACGTCCAGACCACCTCCGAGCCGATCACTCTGAAGGCCGGTCTGCACGACCTGGCCGTCGACTACAACCAGGGCAACGGCGGTGCCTACCTGCACACCGAGTGGTCGGGTCCGGGCTTCGCCCGCCAGCCGGTCCCCGACTCGGCGCTGCACCTGCCGGCGGGCTTCGCCCCCGCCGACGCCAAGGGCACCGTCGCCGCGACCGGCCGGACCGCCACGCTCGAGCTGCCCTCCACCGTCAAGGCGGTCCCGGCGGACGCGGCCAAGCACCTCGCGGTGCTCTCCGGGGGCACGCTCTGGTCTCCCACGGCGGCCAGGGATCCCAGGAACGCCTCCCGGCTCCTGGTCACCGCCGGCAAGGACGACACCCCCGTCTCCCTCAACGCCGACGTACGGATCAGCTACGACGGGAAGGGCGGCATCACCACCGCCGACGGCGCCGAGCTCGGGCCCTTCTCCGTGGTGGCGCAGAACAACTCCACCTGGTACTTCGCCACCAAGTGGGCCAAGGACGTCTCCGCCAAGAACGCGCTGCCCGAGTACCCGAGGCCGCAGCTGACCCGCAAGGACTGGCAGAACCTCAACGGCACCTGGCAGTTCGAGGCCACCGCGCAGGACGCCGCGCTGCCCGCCGGGAAGCTCTCGGGGCAGATCCTGGTGCCGTATCCGATGGAGTCGGCCCTGTCCGGCGTCGCCAAGCACCACGACTGGTCGCTGTACCAGCGCACCTTCACCGTGCCGAACGGCTGGAAGGTGGGTTCGGGCAACCGGCTGCGGCTGAACTTCGGCGCGGTGGACTACGAGGCCTGGGTCTATGTCAACGGCAGGCAGGTCGCCCACCACACCGGCGGCTACGAGGAGTTCGGCGCCGACGTCACCGACGCGCTCACCCAGCGCGGTACGCAGACCCTGCTGGTGAAGGTCAAGGACACCACGGACGACCGGTACGCGCTCGGCAAGCAGTCCACCGACCCGAGCGGCATCTGGTACACGCCGACCTCCGGCATCTGGCAGACCGTCTGGATGGAGCCGGTGCCCGAGGCGAGCGTCGACTCCCTGGTGCTCACCCCGGACCTGGCCGACAACTCGCTCTCCGTCACCGTGCGCCCCACCGCCGGGACCGCGTCGTCGGCGAAGGTCACCGCCACCGCCTACGCCGGCAACAAGGCCGTGGGCTCGGTCACCGGACGGGCCGGTACCACGCTGCGCCTCCCGATCAGCAAGCCGCACCTGTGGAGCCCGGACGACCCGTACCTCTACGACCTCAAGGTGACCCTGGACGGCGGGCGCGCCGGAAAGGACCAGGTGGGCTCCTACTTCGGCATGCGGTCGATCGAGGTCGCCCCGGTCGGTGGCGTCAACAAGGTCCTGCTCAACGGGAAGCCCACCTTCGTGATGGCCACCCTGGACCAGGGGTTCTGGCCGGACGGCCTGTACACCGCGCCGACCGACGAGGCCCTGAAGTACGACCTGGTGGAGCACAAGCAGCTCGGCTTCAACGCGGTGCGCAAGCACATCAAGGTGGAGCCCGCCCGCTGGTACTACTGGGCCGACCGGCTCGGTCTGATGGTGTGGCAGGACATGCCGAGCCGTATGACGGCGGCGGCGGACACACCGGAGACGCGGACCTTCATCGACCAGGTGCACACCATCGTCGACCAGCACATCAGCAGCCCGTCGATCGTCATGTGGACGATGATGAACGAGGGCTGGGGCGAGTGGAGCAAGGCCGCCACCGGTGAGCTCGCGGACGCGGTCAAGAAGCAGGACCCGTCCCGCCTGGTGGATGCCCACTCCGGCGTCAACTGCTGTGCCTCCAAGGGCGATTCGGGTCGCGGTGACATCATCGACTTCCACGACTACCACGGCCCGGCGAACCCCGCCCCGGACGCCACCCGGGCATCCGTCGACGGGGAGCACGGCGGCTACTCGTACCTCGTTCCCGGCCACGTCCTGGGGACCGCCGGCGGCCAGGACTACGGTGACGCCGCCACCAGCACCGAGGAGCTGACCAAGGCGTATGTGGAGAACACCAGGAAGCTGATCCAGCGCGCCTCCTGCGGGCTCTCCGGCTCCGTCTACACCCAGGTCACGGACGTGGAGGGCGAGCTCAACGGCCTGCTCACCTACGACCGCAAGGTGGTCAAGGTGCTGCCGGGCCCGGTGCGGGAGATCAACCAGCAGGTCATCGCGGCGGGTTCGGCCGCGGGCGGAGTGAACGCCCCGCCGGGCACCCCGGGACTGACCGGAGTGTCCTGGTGGCCGCTGCACCAGCAGTCCGGCACGGTCGCCACGGACGTCGCCGGCGGACACGACGGCACCCTCAAGGGCGGCGCGACCTGGACCTCCGGGCCGAACGGCGGCGCGGTGCGACTGGACGGCACAACCGGTTACGTCGACGCCGGCGCGCCCGTCCTGGACACCGAGAAGGGCGACTACTCGGTGGCCGCCTGGGTCCGCCTCGACGACAAGGGCCACTTCAGCACCGCGGTGTCCGTCGACGGGGACAGCAGCAGCGTCTTCTACCTCCAGTACTCGCAGGCCGACAAGCGGTTCGCGTTCAGCTTCTCCGGCGCGCGGGCGCTGGCGGACGGCATCGGTGAGCCGCAGGCCGGCACGTGGTACCACCTGGCCGGCAGTTACAGCCACCGGGACGGGGCGCTGCGGATCTATGTGGACGGCACCGAGGCGGGCTCGACCCGCGCCTGCAACGGGGAGGTGCCCTCCGGGAACCTCGTGATCGGCCGCGGCAAGTACAACGGCGGGCCGGTCGACCACTGGACCGGCGCGATCGCCGACGTGCACGCCTACGACCGCGCCCTGAGCGGAGCCGAGGTCGCCTCGCTGGCAGCGCAGGAACCCACCGCACCCGCCAAGCGGTGACGCCGGCGGGAGGCTCCCGGTCCACCCCGGGAGCCTCCCGCCCCGCCCCCCCACACACACGCACCACGCCGCATTCCCACCCTGCGGCCCTTCGGCGGCCGGTCGACGTCGCCGACCTCGCCGACGTCGCCGGCCCTCGCCGTGCCAGAGCAGTCGCCCCACCACGCAAGGAGTGCACCGACCATGACCACCCCTCGCCGATCCCGTCTCGTGGCCGCCGTCTGCCTCGCCGCCGCCGCGACCCTCACCGCCGCGGGCTGCTCCAAGGAGGAGGGCACCGGCGCGGCCTCCTCCGACACCAGCCAGGGCGCCCAGGTGGTGCAGTCGCCGTCCGCCGACACCTCGGGGGCGGGCTGCACCCTGGACGCCTACGGCGCCACCAGGATCGACCTGAAGAACGCGGTCGTCGGCTTCTCGCAGTCCGAGAAGGAGGCCAACCCGTTCCGGATCGCCGAGACCCGGTCCATCAAGGACGAGGCCGCCAGGCTGGGCGTCAAGAAGCTGCTCACCACCAACGCCCAGTCCCAACTGTCCAAGCAGATCAGCGACATCAAGGACATGCTGGCCCAGGGCGCGCAGCTGCTCATCGTGGCGCCGCTGAACTCCGACGGCCTGGAGCCGGCGCTGCAGGCCGCCGCGGCCAGGCATGTGCCCGTGATCACCGTCGACCGCAAGCTCAACGCCACCGCCTGCAAGGACTATGTGGCCTTCCTCGGCTCGGACTTCGTCGAGCAGGGCAGGCGGGCGGCGGACGCGATGATCGAGGCGACCGGCGGCAAGGGGAAGGTCGCGATCCTGCTGGGCTCGTCCGGGAACAACGTCACCACCGACCGCACCAAGGGCTTCGTCGACCAGGTCGAGGCGAAGGCCCCGGGCCTGGAGATCGTGGCGCAGCAGACCGGCGAGTTCGCCCGGGACAAGGGCCAGCAGGTGATGGAGCAGCTGATCCAGTCCAAGCCGGACATCACCGCCGTGTACGCGGAGAACGACGAGATGGGCCTGGGCGCGGTCACCGCCCTCAAGGGGGCCGGCAAGAAGCCGGGCAAGGACGTCAAGATCATCTCCGTGGACGGCACCCGCAACGCCGTGCAGGCCCTGGCCGACGGCCAGTACAACGGGGTGATCGAGTCCAACCCGCGGTTCGGACCGCTGGCGTTCTCCACCGCGCAGAAGTTCTTCGCCGGTGAGTCCATCCCGGAGAACGTGATCATCTCCGACCGCGCCTACGACGCGTCCAACGCCAAGGACTCCCTGTCCGGAGCCTACTGAGACGCCCTCGGGCCGCCCGGGCCGCCCCGGACCGGGCGGCCCGCTCCCCGCTGATCGACCGACGGAAGGCCTGACCCCATGGCACCACCCGAAGCGGCAGTCGCCGCACCGCACCCGGACGCGGCCGGCGCCGCGCCGCCGGCGGTGCTGGAGGCCGTCGGCGTCGGCAAGCGCTTCGCCGGAGTGGTGGCGCTCGACGACGTCTCCCTGACGCTGCGCCGCGGTGAGATCCACGCCCTGGTCGGCGAGAACGGCGCCGGCAAGTCCACCCTGATCAAGGTGCTCACCGGCGTGCACCGCCCCGACACGGGAGAGCTGCGCCTGGGTGGACGGCCGGTGTCCTTCGCCCGGCCGCACGAGGCGCAGCAGGCCGGTGTGTCGACCATCTACCAGGAGGTCAACCTCGTCCCGATGATGAGCGTGGCGCGGAACATCTTCCTGGGCCGCGAGCCCAAGAACCGCCTGCGTCTGATCGACTTCCCCCGGATGCACCGGGAGGCGGCCGAGCTGCTGGCCGGCTTCGGCGTCACGGCGGATGTGCGCCGCCCCCTGAACACCCTGGGCGTGGGCACCCAGCAGATGGTGGCCCTGGCCCGCGCGGTCTCGGTGCGGGCCGGTGTGGTGGTGATGGACGAGCCGACCTCCGCGCTGGAGCCGCGCGAGGTGGAGACGCTCTTCCGGGTCATCCAGGACCTGCACAGCCGGGACATCGCCGTCCTCTACGTCAGCCACCGGATGGACGAGCTGTACCGCATCTGCGACCGGGTCACCGTCCTCCGCGACGGGTGTCTGGTGCACACCGGCGACCTCGCGGACGTGGACCGGATGCGGTTGGTCTCGCTGATGCTCGGCCGGGAGGTCGCCGAGGTCCGCCGGCACGGCGTCACCGGCTTCGGCGCGGAGCATGACGCCGCCCGTGAACCGGTGCTCACCGCCGAGAAGCTGAGCCGCCGTCACCTGCTCGACGAGGTGTCCCTGGAGTTGCGTCCCGGGGAGGTGCTCGGCCTGGGCGGCCTGCTGGGTTCCGGGCGCACCGAGACCGCCAAGGCCCTGGTCGGTGCGCTGCCGCTGGACTCCGGCACGGTCTCGGTGGCGGGCAGGCCACTGCGCCGCCTCTCCCCCGCCGCGGCGATCCGGGCCGGTGTCAGCCTGCTCTCCGAGGACCGCAAGGCCGAGGGCATCGTGCCCGGTCTGTCGGTGCGGGAGAACATCGTCCTGGCCGCCATGCCCCGGCTGTCCCGGGCCGGTGTCGTCTCCCGCAGGCGGCAGGACCGCGTCGTCGAGATCTTCATGAAGCGGCTGCGGATCAAGGCGGCGGGACCCGAGCAGAAGGTCGAGGAGCTCTCCGGCGGCAACCAGCAGAAGGTGCTGCTGGCCCGCTGGCTCTGCCTGGAGCCGAAAGTGCTGCTGCTGGACGAGCCCACCCGCGGGATCGACGTCGGCGCCAAGGCCGAGGTGCAGGCCCTCGTCGACGAACTGGCGCAGGAGGGGCTGGCGGTGCTGCTGATCTCCTCCGACGTCGAGGAACTGGTGGAGGGCGCGGACCGGCTGGTGGTGCTGCGCGGCGGCGCGGTGGCGGGTGAGCTGGCCGGCGACCTGGTCAGCGAGGCCGACCTGCTGGACGCGCTGGCCGCGCACACCCCCGAGCCCGCCGCCCGGGCGCCGCGCTCAGCGCCGGACACGGCGCCGCACACGGACGAGGAGCAGGAATGACCCAGCTGTCGCCGGCCCTGGGACGGACGAGGGTCCGGCTCGCCGCGCCCGCCTGGTTCCAGAAGTACGGCGTCTACACGGCCGTGCTGGTGCTGCTCGCGTTCAACGCCGCGTTCACCGACCACTTCCTGACCGCCGCCAATCTGCGCACCCAGCTGGTGCAGGTCGCCCCGGTCGTCATCGTGGCGCTCGGCATGGCGCTGGTGATCGGCACCGAGGGCGTGGACCTGTCGGTGGGGTCCACGATGGCGCTGGCCGCCGCGCTGCTGCCGCTCTACCTCGGCTACGGGCTGATCCCGGCGCTGCTCGTGGCGCTGCTGGCCGGGGTCGTCGTGGGCGCGGTCAACGGCACCCTGGTCGCGGTGGTGGGCCTGCAACCCATCGTGGCCACCCTGGCCCTGTTCGTCGGCGGCCGGGGCCTGGCCCTGGTGATGGCGGACGGGCAGCTCAAGCAGATCGTCAACCCGGACCTGCTGGCGCTGGGCAGCGGTGAGGTGCTGGGCGTCCCCGTGGTGGTGCTGACCGCGGGCGTCCTGGCGCTGGCGGTGGCCGGTCTCGTGCACCGCACCACGTTCGGCCGGCAACTGGTCGCGGTGGGCGGCAACCGGTCCGCCGCGGGGCTCGCCGGGCTGCCGGTCAAGCGGGTCCTGATCGGCGTCTACGTCCTGTGCGGGGTGCTGGCGGCGCTCGCCGGCGTGCTGGCCACCGCCCGGCTGACCGCCAGCGACCCCTCCGCGCTCGGCAACCTCATGGAGCTGTCCGCGATCACCGCGGTGGTGGTCGGCGGCACGCCGCTGTCCGGCGGCTCGGTACGGGTGCTGGGCACCGTCACCGGCGCGCTGCTGATGCAGTTGCTGCGGGCCACCCTGGTCAAGCACGACCTGCCGGACTCCACCGCGCAGATCGCTCAGGCCGCCATCATCCTCGTCGCCGTCTACGTCGCCCGGGAGCGTCGGTCCCGATGAACTCACTCACCACCCCCCGGCATCCGCCGGCCGCGCCCCGTACGGCGGCGTCCCCCTCCCCGGCCGCCGGCCGGGAGCGGATCGCCTCGCTCCTGCAACGGCACGGCGCCCTCGCCGTCCTCGCGGCGGTCGTCCTGGTCTCCTCGTTCGTCTTCCCGTCCTTCGGCACGCTCGACAACGCCCGGAACGTCTCCGTGCAGGCGTCCTTCATCGCCGTCGTCGCCCTGGGCATGACACTGGTGATCATCACCGGCGGCATCGACCTCTCGGTCGGGTCGGTGTTCGCGCTCGGCGGCGTGCTGGCCGCCTGGGCCTCGCAGTACGGCCTGTGGGCCGCGCTGCTGCTGCCGCTGGCCGTCTGCGGGGCGATCGGCACCCTGAACGGACTGCTGATCGCACGGGCCGGCATGGCCCCCTTCATCGTCACCCTGGCCACCCTCCTGGGGGCCCGGGGCCTGCTGCTCGCCCTCACCGACGAGGGCGCCACCACCTACCTGGTGCCGCGGGGCTCGGCCTTCGCCGGACTCGGTCAGGGGACGGTGGGCGGCTTCGGCTCTCCGGTGCTCGTCGCGCTGGCGCTGTTCGCCGCGGGCGGGGTGGTGTTGCAGCGCACCTCGTTCGGCCAGTCGCTGTTCGCGGTGGGCGGCAGCGCGGACGCCGCGACCCTGATGGGGCTGCCGGTGGCCCGCACCCGGGTACTCGTCTACATGCTCAGCGGGCTGCTCGCCGGGTTCGCCGGTGCGCTGAACGCCGCCCGGCTCTCCTCCGGCGTCACGATCGTCGGCGTGGGCATGGAACTGGACGCCATCGCCGCGGTGGTCATCGGCGGCACCCTGCTCATCGGCGGCGCGGGCTCGGTGAGCGGCACCCTGTGGGGGGTGCTGCTGCTCGCCGTCATCCAGAACCTGATCAACCAGATAGGCTCGCTCAACTCGTCCTACCAGTCCGTGGTCAGCGGCGGCTTCCTCATCGTGGTGGTCGTGGCCCAGCGGTACCTGGCGCGGGCACGCCGCACCTGATGACAGACGCCGTGCCGCAGGACCCGTCGCAGTCCTGCGCTCGGCCCGACAAGGAGGGAACGCCGTGGGCGTCAGCCTCAAAGACGTCGCGCTGCGAGCGGGAGTGTCCATCAAGACCGTCTCGAACGTCGTCAACGACTATCCGCACGTCACCCCCGCCATGCGGGCCCGGGTGCAACAGGCGATCGACGAGCTCGGTTACCGCCCCAATCTCACCGCGCGCCACCTGCGCAAGGGCCGCACCGGGATCATCGCGCTGGCCGTCCCCGAACTGGGCAACCCGTACTTCGCGGAACTGGCCAGCGCGGTCATCGACGCCGCGGCCCGCCACCACTACACCGTGCTGCTCGACCACACCGCCGGCATGCGGGAGAAGGAGATGCTCGTCTGCCAGGGTTTCCGGACCCATGTGATCGACGGTCTGATCCTCTCCCCCATCGAACTGGAGAACCAGGACCTGCGCGGCCGCACCGAGACGTCGCCGCTCGTGCTGCTCGGCGAACGGGAGTACGACGCCCCCTACGACCACATCGCCATCGACAACGTGGCCGCGGCGCGCAGCGCGGTCCGCCATCTGGTCGGGATGGGCCGGCAGCGGATCGCCTTTCTCGGCGCGCGTGCGGAGAGCGCCCGCCAGCCCGCCCACCTGCGCCTCCGGGGCTGGCGGGAGGAACTGGCCGCGTCCGGGCTGCCGCACGACGACTCGCTGGTGGCCCCCACCGACGGCTACGGCCGGGCGGACGGCGCCCAGGCCATGGCCACCCTGCTGGACCGCGGAGTGCGGCCCGACGCGGTGTTCGCCTACAACGACCTCCAGGCGATCGGCGCCATGCGGGTGCTCGGCGAGCGCGGGCTGCGCATCCCGCAGGACGTCGCGGTGGTCGGGTTCGACGACATCGAGGAGGGCCGCTTCGGGGCGATCACCCTGACCACCGTCTCCCCCGACAAACAGGCCATCGCCCGCCAGGCCGTCGGCTGCGTCATCTCCCGGCTGACCGGCACGGCCGACACCGAGCCGCGCCGGCTGCGGCCGGGCCACGACCTGGTGGTGCGCGAGTCCACCCTGGGCAGCCACCGCTGAACCGGCCCGAACGGGCCGGATCCGGGGCGTGGACGGGTCTCCGGCTGCGGCGTACGCGCCGAGGTGCTCGCCCACGGCGGCATCCCGCACGCCCTGGAGGTGCCGGACCGTCACGGAGTCGCACGCTCGGTCGTCCTGTCGCTGACCGGCACCGAGGACTACGCCGGTCCGAGCCCGCACCCGGGGCCCTGATGGGGCGCTACGCCAACCTGATCGCGGACGGCCGCGCGCGGGGACGGTCCCGGCAAGAGCTTCGTCCTCAGGGACGTGTTCCCGACCGGTGGCCGCCGCACGTCCATGTGCTCCACGGCTTTGTACCCGAGTCCAACTGCGGCGGCTGCCCGCACCCGACCCCGGCCCGCCACGCCCGGAGGACACCGCATGGCTCTCCGCGATCACCGACGGGTGCGGCGGTTGCGCCACCAGGTGACCAGCCACAGGACGTTGACCCCGCCCAGGGTGACCAGCACGGCCGCCGAGTCCGCATTGCCCGCGAGGCCGTGCTCCGGGCCCAGTCCTCGTGCCGCGCGGACCAGCAAGGTGACGTCGACGGGAAGGGTGACGGCGGCCATGAACGTCAGGCAGGCCGCCGTGCCGGCCACGAGGACGACGCTGTAGAAGCGAACGGCGCGGCGCTCGTGCGGGGGCAGCCGGGTGCTCGGGTCACCGGCTCCGGTCGTCAGGCGCAGGCGCCGCGATCGCACCAGCCGCAGGAACACGCTCCGGGCGTAGGCGAGACCGTCACCGTACAGGTTCCTGCAGCCGGTGAGGTCCTGGAGGACGAAGTACAGGTCCGTGCGGGTGAACACCATGAGTTGGAAGGGCAACGGCAGCAGGGCCACCAGCAGGGCGGCGGCCAGCAGCCGGTGGGCCGTCGTCCCGGTGTCCATCAGGGCGAGGATCAGGACCAGCAACGACGCGACGGACAGGTTGAGGGCGATACCGCCCAGGTAGGCCGTCAAGCGATGGCGGCGGGGCGCGAGTTCGATGCCGCTGACGTCCGTCTGCATGACGAGGAACTGCAGCCGGGTGCCCAGCCGCATCCTGCCCGGCACTCCTGCGGCGCGGGCGGTGACCAGGTGCGCCACCTCATGGGCCAGCAGCAGCGCCCATCCGGCTGCCGCCCCGGAAAGCAGGACCAGGCTGCCGTGCGGGCTCCACAGCAGGTCGCGATAGCCCGGAAGCAGGTCAGGACGCCGGATCAGGACGACGACGGCAGCCGTCAGCAGCACTCCGACGAGCACGGGAAGCACCGGATGCAGGGCGAACCGCACATGGTGGGGGCGCAGCCACGGCAGTGACGCGGGCGGCGGGTCGGCGTCCGGGATCGGGCAGTCCCCGATCCGCGCCACGAAACCCAGAGCGGTCAGATCCCTGACGAAGTCCGTGATCTCGAAATCCTCACCGGTCTCGGCACGCAGCGTCTCCGCCGTGCGGGCCACGCTCAGCCCCTCGCCCAGGAGTTCCACCGCACGTGCCCCCGCCGCCGGCATGGCGACGAAGGTCCGGGTGGCCATGCGGCCCACGATCCACTCGTCCCCGTCGCGCCGCACCCCCAGGTCGTGCAGCAGGACGCGAGTGGACGGCTCGATCCGGGGACGGTCCTCCGCCGCGGTGTCCGTCACGAGTGGTCTCCCGATTCCGGGTTCACCGCCGGTACCGCATGGCAGGCAGGGCAGTCCGGGCGTCGCGCCGAGCGTTGCATGATCGCGTCGCCCGGCATCATGAGGTTGAGGCCGAACCGGCATCCGGGGTCGATCCGCGGGATCCCGCACAGAAGCATCAAGGCGGCATGGGCCAGCAGACTGCCGGACAGTCCCGCGGTCACGGCGTTGACCGGATTCCACGGCATGCGGGGCGAGGCTACGTCCTCGTCCTGGCCGGGCGCGAGCCGCAGGTCGCGCCGCTCGATCTCGGCGCTGCGCAGGCACTCCCAGCACGCGCCCCGGCCGGGCGTGAAGACCCCGACGCTCACCAAGGGGCCGCGATAGCCGGCTTCGGCCCACGACGTGCCCAAGGCGAGGCAGACCTGGTTGGCCCACCGGCGGATCACGGCGGGGCGGTCGGCGGCCAACAGCAGCACGTCGTACCCGGGCCCGCCACCGGGGGCGCCGGTCAGCAGGTCCTCCAGGTCCGCCGGCCCGCGCACCTCGCGGCGCTCGCCGGTGACCGCGGTGTCCGAGTTCAGGGCGCGCAACGCCGTCAGTGCCGCGTCGATCTTGGGCGTACCGAGGTCGTGCTCACGGAAGAGGGTCTGCCGGTTGAGGTTGGACAGTTCGACGACATCCGGTTCGACACAGTGCAACCGCCCCACCCCGGAGGCCACCAGGTCCCGTGCGGCGGCTCCGCCGGTGCCGCCGACGCCGACCAGCAGGACCCGGGCACGGAGCAGCCGCAACTGCGGCTCCCAGGCGCTCTTCCTCGGCCGGAGGTCCATCCAGCGCAGCAAGGTCATGCCCCTGCTGTACCGCTCGCGCTCCCGCTCGGACAGCTCCCCCGGCGGCGCGGCACCGGCATCCTCCACATACCCGGCGGTGGTCAGATCCGTCATCGCCTGGAGGATGTCCGGTTCCGGCAGCCGCAGTCCCGGATGGCGACGGGACACTTCGGCAACGATGTCCGCGGCGCTTCGCGTACCGTCCATGGCCTCGACCAGCGTCCACACCCAGCCGTCGGGGTCCTTGACCTCGGCACCGATGCCGTGAACGACGCTCCCGATCCTCACATGGCCGTCCACTGTCCGATAGGCCCGGTGTTCCGGCTTGATCCGAGGCCGCCGCATCGTGTGCACCGTCATCTTCACGCCAATCTCGTCAGCCCCAACCACCCTTACAACTATGGGCGTTGACAAGCGTTACCTGATGAGCGAACTCTGGCAAGAGCACCTCAATCCCGTGCAAGCCGCAACCACCACCGGAAGGACACGGCATGGCGAACAAGATCGAGATCCGGCCGCTGGACAAGAAGGAGACCACCAGCGACAGCGGTGGCAACGGCGGCGCCTGATCGGACGCGGATGTTCGACCGATATCCCACGGTCGGAGAAGTCACCGATTCGGCCCGGCAGTTGGTCTCCCGGTTTCCCGGAACCTGCCGTCTGCGCCGGATCGGGACGTCCCGCGCGGGCCGTCCGATCCTGATGCTGTCCGTGGGACACGGGCCACGCCACGTCCTGGTGGTCGCCCGGCCGCACCCCGACGAGCCGGTCGGCGGCGCGACCGCGCTCGTCCTGGCGGAGCAAGTGGCGTGCGGCGAGGGGCTGTCCGCGGCGACCGACCCATCCATCGTCACCTGGGACATCATCCTGTGCCTCGATCCGGACGGCGCCGCACTGAGCCAGGGAATCGAGGAGGCGACGGCTCGGGCCGACCACACCCTGGTGAGCTATTACCGCACCGTCTACCGCCCGGTCGCGGCGGAACAGCCGGAATGGGCGCCGATCGAATCGCGGCGGCTCCCGGAGAGCCAGGCGCTGTTCCAGGTGATCGACGAACTCCGGCCGTTCCTCCAGTGCTCCCTGCATAACGTCGAAGCCGGCGGCAGCTGGGTCCAGTTGACCCGGGACCTACCCAAACTCGCCGAGTCTTTCCGGACGTCCGCCGCAGAGCTCGGCATTCCGGTCCAGCACGGGACGTTCGACGCCCTCTACTGGGAGAACCCCAGCCCCGGGATCCACGTCCTGCCTCCACCGGACAGCACCGACCGCCTCGCAGCCGGGTCCGAGAACATCGGGTTGTCCACCTGGTGCGCACCTTCGCGGTACGGCGGCGTCACAGCGATCGTCGAAGTGCCCATGTGGGCGACCGACATGGCCGACGACCTGTCCCCGCACCCGGAAGCCGGCCCCGCACTGCGCGACCTGGCCCGACTGGTGCGGGACGGCGGACGGCAGGTGACCGCCGTCCTCGACAAGGCGCGCGCGTTCCTGCCACCGGCCCAGGACGACCCGGTCGGACGCGTGCTGGAGTGGATGGCCGACGGTCTCTACGACCTGGTCGCCGACTCCTGGGAACCGCTCGCCCGGCAGGCGGCCGACGCGACACACACCGACGATCCGCGGCGGTTGACGACCGCGCAGGTCTGCGCCCTCGACATCGTGGCCCGCCGACAACCACTGCGCGCCGCGGGTCTCCTGCTGCGGCTGCTGAAGGCGGCGGACGACGACGCCGCCCCCCTGCTGCACCGCGAGCTGGACGAACTCTTCACGGCGTGGTGCACCGACTTCGAGCAGGCCCTGCGTCTGCGCTGGGTGCCCGTGCGCCATCAGGTGGAACACCAGGCACGCACGGTTGTGGCAGCCGTCGAGAGCGCGCTGGAGGCTCCCCCGGTGAACACGACCTGACGCAGGCCGGTTTGCGAAGCTCGCTCAGCGGACGCGGATCGCCCCCACCCTCCGAAGGCCGCCCGTTCCGCCCGCCGCCCGTGGCCCGGCGTCGGGCGTCGGGCGGAACGGCAGACGCTAGCCCTGCCCCTGCCCGGTCAGGTGGTTCCTGAGTGAGGCGGTGACCGCGGGGGCCTGCGCCGTCAGGTAGAAGTGGCCGCCGGGGTAGACCTGGAGGTCGAAGTCGCCGGTCGTGTGGCCGCGCCACGCCTCGGCCTCGGCCATGGTCGTCTTGGGGTCGCAGTCGCCGGTGAGGACGGTGATCGGGGAGCGGACGGTGACGTCGGGGGCGCACCGGTAGGTCTCGATCGCCTCGTAGTCGCTGCGGATGGCCGGGAGGATCATGCGCAGGATCTCCTCGTCGCCGAGCAGCGCGGTGTCGGTGCCGGCGAGGAGCTTCAGCTCCCGCACGATGCCCTCGTCGGAGAGGCGGTGCACCTTCTCGTCGCGGACGGTCGACGGCGCGCGTCGCCCGGACGCGAACAGCCGGACGAGTTCACCGCCGTCGGCCTCGAGGCGGCGGGCCACCTCGAAGGCCAGGGTGGCGCCCATGCTGTGCCCGAAGAACGTGGTCGGCCGTGCTTTGAGGGCGGGGCCGAGGGCGTCGTAGACCTGGTCGGCGAGGGTGGCGATGTCCCGGGGCGACACCTCCTTGCGCCGGTCCTGCCGCCCCGGGTACTGCACCGCGAACACCTTTGCCACGGAGGACAGTTGGGCGGATACGGGGAAGTAGAAGGACGCCGAGCCGCCCGCGTGCGGGAAGCAGTGGAGCTGGGTGGAGCGGGAGGGGGCCGGGTGGAAGCTCCGGGCCCACAGGCTCTCCTCGGTGGACGTACGGGTCGTCACGCTTTCCTTGACCTTTCGTGAGCGCCGGCCTGATGCCGGCGGCGCGGTGTGCGGCGGGTTTCGGCGTGTACGGGGGCTGGCCCGCGGGCCGCCGAAGCGGCCTGCGGGGTGGATCAGTTGAGGCCGAGTTCGTCGTCGAGGAGCGCGAACATGTCCTCGTCGGACGCCTCGTCCAGGTCCTCCTTCGAGGTGTCGTCGCCGGACGCGTCCGTACGGCTCAGCTCGGCCCACTTGGTCCTGAGGACCTCGATCCGTCCGGTCACCCGACGGTGCTCCTCCGCGTCGTCGAGGCTGAGTCCGGCGATCGCCTTCTCCAGCGCGTCGAGCGCCGAGAGCACCGACCCGGCGCCCGCCGGGTCGTCGGTCACGAGCTGTCCGCGCACGTACCGGACGACGTCGGCCGGCGTCGGGTAGTCGAACAGCAGCGTGGCCGGCAGCCGCAGACCGGTGGCCGCGTTGAGCCGGTTGCGGAACTCGACCGCGGTCAGCGAGTCGAAGCCCAGTTCCTGGAACTGGCGCTCCCGGCCGACCGCCGTGCCGTCCCGGTGCCCGAGCACCGCCGCCGCCTGTCCACGCACCAAAGTGAGCAGCACCTCCTCCTGCTCCTGCGCGCCCAGCCCGGCGAGCTGCCGGGTGAGCGTGTCCGCGGACGGCACCGCGCCCTGGGCCGCGGCCCGCCGCGCGGGCACCCGGATCAGGCCGCGCAGCAGCGCGGGCACCTCCCCGCGGACCCGAAGTACGGCGAGGTCGAGCCGGACCGGCACTGCCAGCGCCCGGTCGCCGGCGACCACCGCGTCGAACAGGGCGTGCCCCTGCTCGACCGTCAGCGGCGGCATCCCGGAACGCGCCAGGCGGTCGGCCTCGGCGCCCGAGAGGGTGCCCGTCATACCGCTGTCCTGCTCCCACGGGCCCCACGCGAGGGACACGCCGGGCAGCCCGTCGGCGCGGCGCCGCGCCATCAGCGCGTCCAGGAACGTGTTGGCCGCCGCGTAGTTGGCCTGCCCCGCGGCGCCGAACACGCCGGCCACGGACGAGTAGACGACGAACGCGTCCAGGTCCAGGCCGAGGGTCGCCTCGTGCAGGTGCCACACCGCGTCTGCCTTGGGCCGCAGCACCGTGGCGAGGCGCTCCGGCGTGAGCGAGCCGACCACACCGTCGTCGAGGACACCTGCCGTGTGGATGACCGCCGACAGCGGACGGTCCTGCGGCGCCGCCGCGACCAGCGCGGCCACGGCCTCCCGGTCGGCGACGTCGCACGCCCGCACGGTGACCTCGGCGCCCATCTCCTCCAGTTCGGCTACGAGCTTGCCCGCGCCGTCCGCCTCAAGCCCCCTGCGGCTGGCGAGGATCAGGCTCCGCACGCCGTGCGTGGCCACCAGGTGCCGGGCGAGGAGCCGGCCGAGACCGCCGGTGCCGCCGGTGACCAGGACGGTCCCCGTGGTCCGGAACGTGCCGGACGTGCCGTCCGCCGTGGCGCCGGAGGCGGGCTCCGGCTGTGCGGTGCCGGTACCGGTGTCCAGCCGGGCGAGGCGGGCGGCCACGATCTCGGTGCCGCGCAGCGCGAGTTGCGGTTCCTCGGCACCGGCCGTCAGGGCCTCGACGAGCCGGGCGGACGGGTCCGCCGTGGCCGGATCGAGGTCGAGCAGGCCGAAGCAGCCGGGGTTCTCCGACTGCGCGGAGCGCACCAGGCCCCAGACCGCGGAGGCCGCGAGGTCCGCGATTCGGCCGCCGTCCACGCCGCCGTCCACGCCGCCGTCCACGGCGACCGCGCCGCGGGTGACGAACACCAGCCGCGAGGCCGCGAGCGCCTCCTCGCCGGACCACTGCTGCAGCAGCGCGAGCACCCGAGCGGTGACCTCCCGGACCGCGCCGGGCAGGTCCCCCGCGGCGGCCGGGGGTCCGGCGACCGGGACGAGCACCGTGTCCGGTACGGCGGCCTCGGACGAGGCCGTGAGCGCGGTGAGGTCGGCCGCTGTGACGGCCGTGAGGCCGGTACCGGTGAGCGCGTCGGTGAGACCGAAGGGGTCGTCCCCGAGAACCGCGACCGACGCGGGCTGAGCGGTCCCGGTGTCGGCCACCGGCAGCCAGTCGACGCCGAACAGCGTGTTCTGGTCCTCGGCCGCGGACTTCAGTTGGTCACCGGTGACGGTGCGGGTGAGCAGCCGCTCGACGGTGACCACCGGCGCACCGGCCGGGTCCACCGCATGCACCGAGAGCGCGTTGTCGCCCGCGGGGGCCAGCCGCACCCGCAGCGCCGAGGCGCCGGAGGCGTGCAGCGCGACACCCTCCCACGAAAACGGCAGGGCACCTCCCCCGTCGCCCTCCTCACCGCCGGTGGCGGCCAGCATCGTGGCGTGCAGCGCGGAGTCGAGGAGCGCCGGGTGCAGACCGAACTCGGCCACCTCACCAGTGCCTTCCTCGGGCAGCGCCACTTCGGCGAAGAGTTCCCCGCCGCTACGCCACACCGCGCGCAGGCCCTGGAAGAGCGGTCCGTACGCGAATCCGGCCTCGGTGAACGCCTGGTAGCAGTCCTCGGTGTCGAGCGACTCGGCGTCCCGCGGCGGCCAGACCTCGGTGTCGAAGCCCTGATCCGGTGCGGTGGCGCCGGGTGTCAGGACACCGGCCGCGTGCTGTGCCCACGCCGACTCGTCGGCGCCTTCGAGGCGCGAGTACACCCCGACCACACGCCGGCCGGAGTCGTCCGGGGCAGCGACGGCGACCTGCACCTGGAGCGCGCCCCGCTCGGGCAGCACCAGCGGCGCGGCGAGGGTCAGTTCCTCGACTCGGCCGCAGCCGACCTCGTCACCCGCGCGGACCGCCATCTCCAGCAGGGCCGTGCCCGGCAGCAGGACGGCGCCCATCACGACATGGTCGGCCAGCCACGGGTGCGAGGTGAGCGACAGACGGCCGGTGAACAACACGCCTTCACCTGCGGCAAGCTCGACGGAGGCACCGAGCAACGGGTGCTCGGCGGAGCCGAGACCGGCGGCGCGGACATCACCGGTGGCGGCGGCCCGGCCGGTCGGCCAGAACCACTGGTGCTGGAAGGCGTACGTCGGCAGGTTCACCCGGCGGGCACCGGTACTGGCCAGCAGGTCCTGCCAGCCGCCCCCGATCCCCCGCGTGTACAGACCGGCGCGGGCCAGCAGCGCGGTCGTCTCCTCGTCTCGGTCCTTGCGCAGGACCGGGATGGTGACGGTGTCGTCGCCGGTCAGCGACTCCTGGGCCATGGCGGAGAGGACTCCGTCCGGGCCCAGCTCCAGGAACGTCGTCACACCTTGCGCCTCGAGCGTGGTGACGCCGTTGGTGAAACGGACCGCCTCACGGACATGGCGCACCCAGTACTCGGGCGAGCACAGCTCCTCGGCCGTGGCCAGGGAACCCGTCAGGTTCGACACCACCGGGATCACCGGGGCGGCGTAGGAGAGTCCCTCGGCCACCGTCCGGAATTCCTTGAGCATCGGGTCCATCAGGGGCGAGTGGAAGGCGTGCGACACACGGAGCCGGGTGGTCTTACGACCCTCCGCCTCGAACCGTGCGGCCAGCTCCAGTACGGCACCTTCCACGCCCGACACCACCACGGACGTGGGTCCGTTGAGCGCGGCGATCGACACCTCATCGGACAGATACGGGACGACCTCGTCCTCCGTGGCCTGGACTGCCACCATCGCGCCTCCAGCAGGCAACGCCTGCATCAGACGGCCACGAGCGGCCACGAGGCGGGCGGCGTCCTCCAGCGAGAACACCCCGGCAACATGCGCGGCAGCGATCTCACCGATCGAGTGACCGGCCACAAAGTCCGGCCTCACACCCCACGACTCCACCAGACGATAGAGAGCCACCTCGACCGCGAAGAGGGCGGGCTGAGTCCACCCGGTCTCGTTCAGCAGACCGGCGTCCTCACCCCACATCACCTCCCGCAGCGAACCACCCAACTCACCGTCCAGAACAGCCAGTACGGCATCCAGGGCATCCGCGAACACCGGGAACCGGCCATACAGCTCACGCCCCATCCCGAGCCGCTGCGAACCCTGACCCGAGAACAACGCCGCCGAGCGACCGGAGGCCATCGTGCCCGACACCGCCGCCGGGTCGGTCGCGCCCGCCGCCAGGGCGGTGAGGGCGCGGACCGTCTCCTCCTGCTCACCGGCCAGCACCACCGCGCGGTGGGCGAACAGCGAGCGGGTGACGAGCAGGGAGTGGGCCACGTCGACCGGACGCGGTGCCGGCCCTTCGGTGACCGCGGTGAGCAGGCGGGCGGCCTGGCCGCGCAACGCCTCCGGTGTCTTGCCGGACAGAACCCACGGCACCACCGCGTCCGCCTCCGGCGCCGAGGCACCGACCACCGTCCCGTGGATCACCTTCGTAGGCTGCTCCAGGATGACGTGGGCGTTCGTACCACTGATGCCGAAGGACGACACACCCGCACGGCGCACATGCTCCGTCCGCGGCCACTCGGTCTGCTCGGTGAGCAGCTCCACCGCCCCTTCGGTCCAGTCGACGTGCGAGGACGGGGCGTCCACGTGCAGGGTCTGCGGGAGCACACCGTGCCGCATCGCCATGACCATCTTGATCACGCCGGCAACACCGGCCGCGGCCTGCGTGTGACCGATGTTCGACTTCACCGAACCCAGCAGCAGCGGCTGCTCCGGATCACGGTCACGGCCGTAGGTCGCCAGCAACGCCTGCGCCTCGATCGGGTCACCCAACGTCGTACCCGTACCGTGCGCCTCGACGACATCCACATCACCCGTCGACAGTCCGCCACTGGCCAGCGCCTGGCGGATCACCCGCTGCTGGGACGGGCCGTTGGGGGCGGTGAGGCCGTTGGAGGCGCCGTCCTGGTTGACGGCGGAGCCGCGCAGCACGGCGAGGATGTCGTGGCCGTTGCGGATCGCGTCGGACTGCCGCTCCAGGACCAGCATGCCCACGCCCTCGGACCAGCCGACACCGTCCGCCGAGTCCGAGAACGCCTTGCACCGGCCGTCGGGCGACAGACCCCGCTGGCGGGAGAACTCGACGAAGGTGCCCGGGGTGGAGATGACCGTCACGCCGCCGGCCAGGGCGAGCGAGCACTCGCCCGACCGCAGTGCCTGCGCCGCGAGGTGCATCGCCACCAGGGAGGACGAGCAGGCCGTGTCGACCGTGACCGCCGGCCCCTCGAAGCCGAAGGTGTACGAGACGCGGCCGGAGGCCACGCTGCCCGCGCTGCCCTGGCCCTGGAGGCCCTCGAACTCCTTGCCGCCGAGGATGGAGCCGTAGTCGCTGTACATCACACCGGCGAACACACCGGTCGCACTGCCCCGCAGACCGACCGGGTCGATACCGGCCCGCTCGATCGCCTCCCACGACGCCTCAAGCAGCAGGCGCTGCTGCGAGTCCGTCGCCAGCGCCTCACGCGGGCTCATCCCGAAGAAGTCGGCGTCGAACTCCCCCGCGTTCTCCAGGAATCCGCCGGAGCGGGTGTACGACGTGCCGAGGTGCTCGGGGTCCGGGTCGTAGACCGACTCGATGTCCCAGCCGCGGTTGACGGGGAACTCCGTGATGGCGTCCGTGCCTTGGAGCAGCAGTCGCCACAGGTCCTCCGGCGAGGCGACCCCGCCCGGGTAGCGGCAGGCCATACCCACGATGACGATCGGGTCGTCGGTCGTGGCGGGCAGCTGCTTCACCGGGAGTGCGAGTGCCGATTCGGGATCGGTGCCGAAGAGTTCGTCGTGCAGATGGTGCGCGAGCGTGGCCGCGTTCGGGTAGTCGAAGACCAGCGTCGCGGTCAGGCGCAGTCCGGTGGCCGCGCTCAGCCGGTTGCGCAGTTCGACCGCGGTGAGCGAGTCGAAGCCGACGTCACGGAACTGGGCCGCGGCGTCCACCGACGCGGCTTCGGCGTGTCCGAGGACCAGTGCCGCCTGGGTGCGGACCAGGTCGAGGAGCGCCTCCTGGCGTTCTACGGCCGTGAGCGCGGTCAGGCGTGCCACGAGCCCGTCGGCGGTGACGGTTCCGCCCGCGACCGTGCGGCGGGTGCGGGTCCGGACGAGACCGCGGAGTACCGCGGGTACTTCGCCGCGTGCGGCGAGCGCTGCCAGGTCGAGCCGGACCGGGACGACCAGGGCGGTTCCTGTGGCGTCCTCAGTACCGGTACCGGTGCCGGTGCCGGTGCCGGTGCCGGTGCCGGTGCCGGCCGCGAGCGCCGCGTCGAAGAGGGCGAAGCCCTGCTCGGCATCGAGGGGCGGCATCCCGGCCCGAGCCAGCCGTTCGGCGTCGGCGTCCGAGAGGGTTTCCGTCATGCCGCCCGTCTGGTTCCAGGGGCCCCAGGCCAGCGACAGACCCGGCAGGCCGGCCGCGCGGCGGTGCTCCATGAGCGCGTCCAGGAAGGCGTTGCCGGCCGCGTAGTTGGCCTGACCGGCGTTGCCGAAGACACCGGCGACGGACGAGAACACCACGAACGCGTCCAGGTCCAGGTCGCGGGTGGCCTCGTGCAGGTTCCAGGCCGCGTCCGCCTTCGGGCGCAGCACTCGGGCGAGCCGCTCCCCGGTGAGGGAGCCGACGACACCGTCGTCGAGGACGCCCGCCGTGTGCACGACCGCGGTGAGCGGGTGCTCCGCGGGGATCCCGGCGACCAGGGCGGCCACGGCCTCCGGGTCGGCGACGTCGCAGGCCTGGACCGTCACCTCGGCACCGTGCGCGATGAGTTCGGCGGCGAGTTCGGTGGTACCGGGGGCGTCACCGCCGCGCCTGCTGACCAGCAGCAGGTTGCGGACCCCGTAGGCGTCGACGAGGTGCCGGGCGAACTGGGCGCCCAGGCCGCCGGTGCCGCCGGTGACCAGGACCGTGCCGTCGGACTGCCACGCGGTGGGCGCGGCGGTGTCGGCGGGGCGGGACAGCCGGGCGAGCCGGGCGGCGTGCGGTTGTCCTTCGCGCAGCGCGAGTTGCGGTTCGGCGGAGCCGAGCGCCGCGGCGAGGGCGGCGGCGGACTCGGGGGTCCCGTCCAGGTCGACGAGGCCGAGAGCGCCGGGGTTCTCGGTCTGGGCCGAACGGACCAGACCGTGGACGGCCGCGGCGCCGACGTCCTTGGCGTCGACCGCGCCACGCGTCACGAAGACGAGGCGGGCGTCGACGAGCCGGTCGTCGGACAGCCGGCTCTGGACGGTGTCCAGAGCGTCGGCGGTGAGCCGGTGTGCCGCCTCGGAGGCCGGTTCGCCGTCGTGCGAGGCGACGCCGAGGACGATCACGTCCGGTGCGGGCCGGTCTGCGGCGACCGTCCCGGCCACCAGAGCGGCGACGTCCGGGTAGGTCCGCACGGTCGTGCCGGCTCCGGTGAGTACGGCGGCGAGCCCGAGCGGGTCGCCGTCGGTGCCCAGCAGCGCGACGGTCGCGGGGGCCACCTCGGATGCCTGGACCGGGGTCCATTCGACGCCGAAGAGCGCGTCGCGCAGCAGCGCCTCGGTGCCCGAGGTGCCGACTCCGGTGGTGCTCCGGGTGACCAGGGAGCCCACCGAGACGACCGGCGTGCCGGACGGGTCCACGGCGCTGAGGGACAGCGTCCGGTCGCCGGTCGGCGTCAGCCGGACGCGGAGCACCGTGGCGCCGGAGGCGAGCAGCGAGACGTCCGTCCAGGAGAACGGCAGTCCGGCCGTGCCGCCGTCGGCGGCCGGGGCCAGCAGCAAGGCGTGCAGCGCTGAGTCGAACAGGGCCGGGTGCAGACCGAAGCCGGCGGCCGTGTTCTCGGTGCCCTCGGGCAGAGCCACCTCGGCGAACCATTCGTCGCCGCGACGCCAGGCCGCTCGCAACCCCTGGAAGAGGGGGCCGTAGCCGAAGCCTGCCACGGCGAACTCCTCGTAGCACCCGTCGGCATTGACGGCCTCGGCGCCCTCGGGCGGCCATACGGCGGTGTCGAAGGCGGCGGGGGCCGGCCGGCTGCCGGCGGGGGCCAGCACACCGGCGGCATGCTGCGACCACGCGGTGTCGCCGGTGCCTTCGGGGCGTGCGTACACACCCACGACGCGGCGGCCGGCGGCGTCGGGCGCCTCGACGGCGACCTGGACCTGGACAGCGCCCCGTTCGGGCAGGACCAGCGGCGCGGTGAGGGTCAGTTCCTCGACCCGGTCGCTGCCGACCTCGTCGCCGGCGCGGATCACCATCTCAAGGAGGGCCGTGCCCGGCAGCAGGACGGTGCCGTCGACGGCGTGGTCGGCCAGCCAGGAGTGGGAGTGCAGCGCCAGGCGGCCGGTGAACAACACGCCCTCCCCTGCGGCGAGTTCGACGGCGGCACCGAGCAGCGGGTGCTCGGCGGAGCCGAGACCGGCGGCGCGGACGTCGCCGCCGCCGAGCGGGGCCGCGGGCCAGAACCACTGGTGCTGGAAGGCGTACGTCGGCAGTTCCACGCGGTGTGCGCCGGTACCGGCGAACAGCGCGGACCAGTCGATCCGCAGTCCGCCGACGTGCAGCCGGGCGAGCGCGGCGACCGCGGTGGCCTCTTCTGCCGTGTTCTTGCGCAGGACCGGGATGGTGAGGGCGTCGTCGCCGGTCAGCGACTCCTGGGCCATCGCGGAGAGGACTCCGTCAGGACCCAGCTCCAGGAACGTGGTCACACCCTGCTCCTCGAGCGTGGTGACGCCGTCGGCGAAGCGGACCGCCTCGCGGACGTGGCGTACCCAGTACTCGGGCGAGCACAACTCCTCAGCCGTGGCCAGGGAACCCGTCAGGTTCGACACCACCGGGATCTCCGGGGCGACGTACGACAGCGTCGCGGCGACCGCCCGGAACTCGTCCAGCATCGGGTCCATCAGCGGCGAGTGGAACGCATGCGACACCCGCAGCATCGTGGCCTTGCGGCCCTCCGCCTCGAACCGCGCCGCGACCTCCAGCACGGCGCCTTCGACGCCCGAGACGACCACCGACGTGGGTCCGTTGACGGCGGCCACCGACACCTCGTCGCCGAGGTAAGGGGCGATCTCGTCCTCGGTGGCCTGGACAGCCACCATCGCACCACCGGCCGGGAGCGCCTGCATCAGACGGCCACGAGCCGCCACCAGACGGGCCGCGTCCTCCAGCGAGAACACCCCGGCCACATGAGCGGCCGCGATCTCACCGATGGAGTGACCGGCCACGAAGTCCGGCGTCACACCGAAGGACTCCACCAGACGGTAGAGAGCGACCTCGACAGCGAAGAGCGCGGGCTGGGTCCACCCGGTCTCGTTCAGCAGACCGGCATCGTCACCCCACATCACCTCACGCAGCGAACCACGCAACTCACCGTCAAGGACAGCGGCAACGGCATCCAGGGTCTCCGCGAACACCGGGAACCGGGCATACAGCTCACGCCCCATCCCGAGCCGCTGCGATCCCTGACCGGTGAACAGCGCCGCCGAGCGACCGGTGCGGGCCGGGCCGGATACGGCCGCGGGGTCGGGCTCGCCCACCGCGAGGGCCGCCAGGGCGCGGGCCGCGGTGTCCGCGTCGGTGGCGAGGACGACCGCGCGGTGCTCGAACAGCGACCTGGCGGTGACGAGGGAGGAACCGACGTCCACCAGCGGACGGTCGAGGTCTGCCTCGACCGAGGCGAGCAGCTTCGCCGCCTGGCTGCGCAGCGCCTCCGGCGTCTTGCCGGACAGCACCCACGGCACCACCGCGGGCTCCAGCACGTCAGCCTCGGGGGCCGAGGCACTGGCCACGGTGCCCTGGATCACCTTCGCCGGCTGCTCCAGGATGACGTGGGCGTTCGTACCGCTGATGCCGAAGGACGACACACCCGCACGGCGCACATGCTCCGTCCGCGGCCACTCGGTCTGCTCGGTGAGCAGCTCCACCGCGCCCTCGGTCCAGTCGACGTGCGAGGACGGGGCGTCGACGTGCAGGGTGTGCGGGAGCACGCCGTGGCGCATCGCCATGACCATCTTGATGACACCGGCGACACCGGCCGCGGCTTGCGTGTGGCCAATGTTCGACTTCACTGAACCCAGGAGCAGGGGCTGCTCCGGGTCACGGTCCCGGCCGTAGGTCGCAAGGAGCGCCTGCGCCTCGATCGGGTCACCCAGCGTCGTACCCGTGCCGTGCGCCTCGACCGCGTCGATTTCCTGGGTGGAGAGTCCGCCGCTGGCGAGGGCCTGGCGGATGACGCGCTGCTGGGACGGGCCGTTCGGAGCGGTGAGGCCGTTGGAGGCGCCGTCCTGGTTGACGGCCGAACCACGGACGACCGCGAGGATCTGGTGGCCGTTGCGGATCGCGTCGGACTGCCGCTCCAGGACGAGCATGCCGACACCCTCGGACCAGCCGACACCGTCCGCCGAGTCCGAGAACGCCTTGCAGCGGCCGTCGGGCGACAGACCCCGCTGACGCGCGAAGTCCACGAACACGGCGGGCGTGGACATCACGGTCACACCGCCGGCCAGGGCGAGCGAGATCTCGCCCGAGCGCAGCGCCTGCATCGCCCAGTGCATCGCCACCAGCGACGACGAGCACGCGGTGTCCACCGTGACCGCCGGACCCTCGAAGCCGAAGGTGTACGACACCCGGCCGGAGGCCACGCTCGGGGAGCTGCCGCTGCCCTGGAAGCCCTCGAACTCCGGGCTCGCCAGCATCGCGCTGTAGTCGCTGTACATCACACCGGCGAACACACCGGTCGCACTGCCCCGCAGACCGACCGGATCGATACCGGCCCGCTCGATCGCCTCCCACGATGCTTCCAGGAGCAGGCGCTGCTGCGAGTCCGTCGCCAGAGCCTCACGCGGGCTCATGCCGAAGAAGCCGGGGTCGAACTCCCCCGCCTCGTGCAGGAAGCCACCGGAACGCGTGTAGGACGTACCGACGTTGTCGGGGTCCGGGTGGTAGAGGTTCTCCACGTCCCAGCCACGGTTGACCGGGAAGCCGGAGACGGCGTCCGTGCCCTCGGTGACCAGGCGCCACAGGTCCTCGGGTGAGGCGACCCCGCCCGGGAAGCGGCAGGACATGCCCACGATCACGATCGGGTCGTCGGCCACGGCCGCCGTGCCGCGCTGCACAAGCTGCACTTCGGCGTCGGTGCCGAGGAGTTCGTCCAGGATGAAGTCGACCAGGACCTCGACGGTCGGGTAGTCGAAGACCATCGTGGCGGGCAGACGCAGTCCGGTGACCGTGTTCAGGCGGTTGCGCAGTTCGACCGAGGTGAGCGAGTCGAAGCCGAGGTCCCGGAAGGCGCGCGCGGGGTGGACGGCCGTGGCGTCGGCGTGACCGAGGACCAGGGCGACCTGGCCGCGGACGAGGTCCAGGAGCACTTCCCGGCGTTCGACCGCGTCCAGGACGGCCAGCCGGTCACGCAGACCGGTCGCCGTCGCCGAGCCCGCGACCGCCGTACGGCGCGAGCGGCCCCGGATCAGCGAACGGAGCAGTGGCGGCACCTCGCCCTGACCGCGCAGGGCGGGCAGGTCGAGCCGGACGGGCACGAGCGTGGCGTCATCGGTGGACAGGGCGGCGTCGAAGAGGGCCAGACCCTGCTCGACGGTGAGCGGGGGCACTCCGGAGGCCGCGAGCCGCTCGAGCTCCGCGTCGGAGAGCGTGCCGGTCATCCCGCCGGTCCCGGTCTGCTCCCAGAGGCCCCAGGCCAGCGACAGACCCGGCAGGCCGACCGCACGTCGGTGCTCCATCAGCGCATCCAGGAACGCATTGCCGGCCGCGTAGTTGGCCTGGCCGGCGTTGCCGAAGACGCCGGCGACGGACGAGAACACCACGAAGGCGTCCAGGTCCAGGTCGCGGGTGGCCTCGTGCAGGTTCCAGGCCGCGTCCACCTTCGGGCGCAGCACGCCGGAGAGTCGTTCCGGGGTGAGGGAGGCGACCATGCCGTCGTCCAGGACACCGGCGGAGTGCACCACCGCCGACACCGGATGCGCGGCCACCAACTCGGCCACCGCCGCACGGTCCGTCACATCACACGCCACCACCGTCGCCCGCGCACCCGACTCCGCCAGCTCCGCGACCAGCTCGGCCGCACCCGCCGCCGCACCACCACGACGACTGACCAGAACCAGCTCACGCACCCCGTACTCGGCCACCAGATGACGCGCCAGCACCGCACCCAGACCACCGGTACCACCCGTCACCAACACCGCACCCTCCCCACCGAAGGTGGGAACGGCCTCGGCGGTGGAAGCGGGACGGCGGACCAGACGGGCGGCACGGAGTTCGTCGTCCTGGAGGCGGAGTTGGGGTTCGTCGCCCAGGAGAGCGGCGAGCGGGAGCGGGAGCGGACGGGTGGTCTCGGGGTCGAGGTCGATCAGGCCGAAGCAGCCCGGGTTCTCGGACTGCGCGGAGCGCACCAGGCCCCAGACCGCGGCGGCCGCCAGGTCATGGCCGGTGGTCGCGCCCCGGGTCACGAAGACGAACCTGGTGGCGGCGTGACGTTCGTCCTCCAGCCGGGTCCGCACCAGCTCCAGCACCTGCCGGGTGAGGGCATGGGTGACGGCCGGGGTGTCGGCCGCGTCCTCGTGCTCCTGGACGGAGACGGGCAGCAGCACCAGGTCGGGCAGCTCGCCGTCGTCCGTCAGGGAGGCGCGCCGGCCGATCTCGGTGCCGGCCGCCCTCAGGCTCTCGACGAGCCCGAAGGGGTCCGCACCGACGATCTCCGCCGTCGGCTCCGCGGGCTCGGCCGGGGTGACCGCCGTCCCCGTGACCGGGGTCCAGTCGAGGCGGAACAGGGAGTCGCGGACGAGTGCCGCGGCGGAGCTGAGCGCCTCCGCGGACACGGCGCGCATGGTGAGCGCCCGGACGGCGGCCACGGGGACGCCGGTGGTGTCGGCGACGGCCAGGGTCAGCGTGCCGTCGGTGTCGCGGCCGAGCCGGACACGGACGGACGAGGCGCCGGAGGCGAGCAGCGAGACGCCGTTCCAGGAGAACGGGACGCTGCCGGTGGTGCCGTCACCGGCCGGGGCGGCGAGCCAGGCGGCATGCAGACCGGCGTCGAGCAGGGCCGGGTGGAGGCCGAAGCGCTCGGCTTCCTTCTGTGTGCCGTCCGGCAGAGCGATCTCCGCGAACACCTCGTCGCCGCGGCGCCAGGCGGTCCGCAGGCCCTGGAAGGCGGGACCGTAGGCGAAGCCCTCGGCCTCGCGTGCCTCGTAGAAGCCGGTCAGGTCAACGGGCTCGGCGTCCGCCGGCGGCCACACCGTGGCGTCGAACGGCGCGGCGGCCGTCGGGAGCCCGGCGGCGAGGACGCCGGTGGCGTGCTGGGTCCAGGGGGCGTCGGTGGACTGCTCCGGGCGCGAGTGGACCGTGACGGTCCGGCGTCCGGCGGCGTCCGCGGCGCCCACCCGTACCCGGGTGCGGACCGCGCCCTGCTCGGAGAGGACCAGCGGGGCGGCCAGGGTCAGTTCCTCGACGTGGTCGCAACCGACCTCGTCGCCCGCGCGGAGGGCCAGTTCCAGCAGGGCCGTGCCCGGGAGCAGGACGGTGCCGTGGACGGCGTGGTCGGCCAGCCACGGGTGCGAGTGCATCGACAGGCGCCCGGTGAAGACCATGCCTTCGTCCTCGGCGAGTTCGACGACCGCGTGGAGCAGCGGGTGGGCTGCCTCGCTGATGCCGATGGAGTTGACGTCCGTGGCACCGCGCTTACCGGCGGGCCAGAAGGGCCGGTGCTGGAAGGCGTAGGTCGGCAGTTCGAGGGGGCGGGCGCCGATGGGGGCCAGGAGCCCGGCCCAGTCGACGCGGGTACCGGTGGTGTGCAGCCGGCCGAGGGCGGCCAGGGCCGCGCGCTCCTCGGCCATGTTCTTGCGCAGGACGGGGATGGTAATGGCCTCGTCGGTCAGCGACTCCTGGGCCATCGCGGAGAGAACTCCGTCCGGACCCAACTCCAGGAACGTGGCCACCCCCTGCTCCACGAGCGTGGCCACCCCGTCCGCGAAACGAACTGCCTCACGGACGTGACGCACCCAGTACTCGGGCGAGCACAACTCCCCAGCCGTGGCCGGGGAACCCGTCAGGTTCGACACCACCGGGATCTCCGGGGCGGCGTACGACAGCCCCTCCGCCACCGCCCGGAACTCGTCCAACATCGGGTCCATCAGCGGTGAGTGGAAGGCATGGCTCACCTTGAGTCGGGTGGTCTTGCGGCCCTCCGCCTCGCATCGCGCGGCCAGTTCCAGCACGGCGTCTTCGACGCCCGAGACGACCACGGACGTGGGCCCGTTGAGCGCGGCGATCGACACCTCATCGCTGAGATGCGGAGTTACCTCGTCCTCGGTGGCCTGGACGGCCACCATCGCACCACCGGCCGGCAGCGCCTGCATCAGACGGCCACGAGCGGCCACCAGGCGGGCGGCGTCCTCCAGCGAGAACACCCCGGCGACGTGTGCGGCCGCGATCTCACCGATGGAGTGACCGGCCACGAAGTCCGGCGTCACACCCCACGACTCCACCAACCGGTAGAGAGCGACCTCGACAGCGAACAACGCGGGCTGGGTCCACCCGGTCTCGTTCAGCAGACCGGCGTCCTCACCCCACATCACCTCCCGCAGCGAACCACCCAACTCACCGTCCAGAACGGCGAGAACGACATCCAGGGCTTCCGCGAACACCGGGAACCGGCCGTACAGCTCACGCCCCATCCCCAACCGCTGCGAACCCTGACCCGAGAACAAAGCGGCACGACGGCCCGATGTCTGGTTACCGGTGACGACGGAGGGGTGGGCCTCGCCGGACGCGAGGGCGGCCAGGGCATGCACCGTCTCCTCGTGCTCGGTGGCCAGCACCACGCCGCGGTGGGTGAACAGGGAACGCTGGGTGGCGAGGGAGAACGCCACATCGGCGGGGCGCAGTTCGGGCGTCAGCTGGATGTGCGTGAGCAGGCGGGCGGCCTGGTCGCGCAGTGCCTCCGGCGACTTGCCGGAGAGCACCCACGGGACCACCTCGGGCTCCACCGCATCAGCCCCCGGCACCGAAGCGGCGACCGCAGTGCCCTGGATCACCTTCGCGGGCTGCTCCAGGATCACGTGGGCGTTGGTGCCGCTGATGCCGAAGGAGGAGACACCGGCGCGGCGCACCCGGTCCGTCTCGGGCCACTCGGTCTGCTCGGTGAGCAGCTCGACGGCACCGGCGTTCCAGTCGACGTGCGGGGACGGCTCAGTGATGTTGAGGGTGCGGGGCAGCACGCCGTGGCGCATCGCCATGACCATCTTGATGACACCCGCGGCACCGGCCGCGGCCTGCGTGTGGCCCAGGTTGGACTTCACGGAGCCGAGCAGCAGGGGACGGTCCTCCGGGCGGTCCTGACCGTAGGTGGCGATCAGGGCCTGGGCCTCGATCGGGTCACCCAGCGTCGTACCGGTGCCATGCGCCTCGACGACGTCCACGTCGCCGGTCGAGAGTCCGCCGCCGGCGAGCGCCTGCCGGATGACGCGCTGCTGGGAGGGGCCGTTGGGGGCCGTCAGACCGTTGGAGGCGCCGTCCTGGTTGACGGCGGAACCACGGACCACGGCGAGGATCCGGTGGCCGTTGCGGATCGCGTCGGACTGCCGCTCCAGCAGGAGCATGCCGACACCCTCCGCCCAGCCGACACCGTCCGCCGAGTCCGAGAACGCCTTGCACCGGCCGTCGGGCGACAGACCCCGCTGGCGGGAGAACTCGACGAACGCGGTGGGCGTCGACATCACGGTCACGCCGCCGGCCAGGGCGAGCGAGCACTCACCCGACCGCAGTGCCTGCGCCGCGAGGTGCATCGCCACCAGGGAGGACGAGCAGGCCGTGTCGACCGTGACCGCCGGCCCCTCGAAGCCGAAGGTGTACGAGACCCGGCCGGAGGCCACGCTGCCCGCGCTGCTGCCCTGGAAGCCCTCGAATTCCTCGCCGCCCAGCAGGCCGCCGTAGTCGTGATACATGACACCGGCGAACACACCGGTCGTGCTGCCGCGCAGGCTCTGCGGGTCGATACCGGCCCGCTCGATGGCCTCCCACGAGGTCTCGAGCAACAGGCGCTGCTGGGAGTCGGTGGCCAGCGCCTCGCGCGGGCTCATGCCGAAGAAGTCGGCGTCGAAGTCCGCGGCGTCGAGCAGGAATCCGCCGGAGCGGGTGTACGACGTGCCGGTGTGGTCCGGGTCCGGGTCGTACAGGGAGTCGACATCCCAGCCGCGGTTGGCCGGGAAGTCGGAGACGGCGTCCGTGCCCTCGCTGACCAGGCGCCACAGATCCTCGGGCGAGGCCACCCCGCCCGGGAAGCGGCAGGCCATACCCACGATCACGATCGGATCGTCCTGCGTCGTCGGCAGGAGCCGGACGGGGGCGAGCGTCTCGGCTTCAGCTCCGAAGAGTTCGGTGAGCAGGTGGTCGGCGAGCGCGGACAGCGTGGGATGGTCGAAGATCGCCGTCGCCGACAGACGCAGACCGGTCGCGGTCCGCAGCCGGTTGCGGAGTTCGACCGCGGTGAGCGAGTCGAAGCCGAGGTCACGGAAGGCACGGTCGGCGTCGATGTCGGATCCGGCGGCGTGGCCGAGGATCAGGGCAGCGCTCGCGCGGACCAGGTCGAGCAGGACCTCGTGGCGCTGCTCCCGGTCGAGACGGGCGAGCCTCTGGACCAGTCCGGCGTCCGCGCCCTCGGCGGCCCCGGTCGCGGCGGTGCGGCGCACGGGGGTGCGGATCAGTCCGCGCAGCAGGGCCGGGATCTCCGGCCGGCCCCGGAAGGCGGCAAGGTCGAGGCGGCCGGTGACGAGAGCGGCCTCGCCGGAGGTGAGGGCGGCGTCGAAGAGGGCGAGACCCTGCTCGACCGTGATCAGCGGCATCCCGGACTCGGCGGCCCGGCGGATGTCGCGCTCGTCGAGCCCGGCCGTCATGCCCGCGCCCTGCTGCCAGGGGCCCCAGGCGAGGGAGGTGGCGGGAAGACCGAGGGCCTGTCGGTGGGCGGCGAGGGCGTCGAGGAAGGCGTTGCCCGCCGCGTAGTTGGCCTGACCCGCGCCGCCGAAGACACCGGCGACGGACGAGAACACCACGAACGCGTCCAGATCCAGGTGCCGCGTCGCCTCATGGAGGTTCCAGGCGCCGTCCACCTTGGGCCGCAACACGTTGACGAGCCGTTCGCCGGTGAGCGAGTTCAGAACGCCGTCGTCGAGGACACCGGCCGTGTGGACGACCGCGGTGAGCGGGTGCTCCGCCGGGATCTCCGCGACCAGCGCGGCCACCTCGTCCCGGTCGGCGACATCACACGCCACCACCGAGACCTCGGCGCCCAGGCCCTCCAGCTCCGCCACCAGCTCACGGGCGCCCGCAGCGTCCGGGCCGGAGCGGCTGGTCAGCAGCAGACGCCGCACCCCACGCTCCGCGACGAGATGACGGGCCACCAGGCCGCCGAGGCCACCGGTACCGCCCGTCACCAGCACCGTCCCCTCCGACGACCAGGCGACCTGGACGGCGGAATCGGCGGTGGCACGGGCCAGACGGGCGGCAAGAGCGCGACCAGCGCGCAGCGCGAGCTGCGGCTCGTCCAGGGCCAGGGCGTGCGCGAGGACGGAGTCGGAGGCCCCGTCAATGTCGACGAATCCGAAGGCGCCGGGGTTCTCGGTCTGCGCGGAACGGACGAGGCCCAGCAGGGCAGCGGCGGCAAGGTCGGTCGCCGGGGCGTCGTCCGTGGCGACGGCACCGCGGGTGACGAGGACGAGACGAGAACCAGTCAGTCGGTCCTCCGCCAGCCACTCCTGAAGAAGGGTGAGGGCGGCGGCGGTCCGGGTGTGCACGGCACCCGGCGTGTCATCGCCGTCGGAACGAGGCGTCAACGGAACCAACACAGCACCGGGAACCGGCGCAGCGGCCGCGAGCAGATCGGCAAGCGTCGCATACCGCACAGCACCCTCGCCCACGGCATCGGCGAGCGCCTCCGTGTCCGGGCCCAGCAGGGCAACCCCTGCGGAACCGGTGCCTTCCGGCAGCGGGACCGGGGTCCACTCCAGCCGGAAGAGCGCGTCCCGCAGCTGTCCGGCGTCACCGGCCGGCTGGTCCGCGTCGACCGGGCGGGCGAGCAGCCGGGCGATGGAGACCACGGGCCGGCCGGCCGGGTCGACAGCGGTCACGGATACCGCGTTCGCACTCGCCGGAGCGAGCCGGACGCGCAGCGCGGTGGCGCCGGAGGCGTGCAGGCTGACGCCCTCCCAGGAGAACGGCAGACCACCGTCGTCGTCGGTGAGCAGCGCCGGATGCAGGGCCGCGTCGAGCAGCGCCGGGTGCACGGCGAAACCGGCCGCGTCATCGATGCCCTCCTCGGGCAGCGCGACCTCGGCATACAGCGTCTCACCCGTGCTCCAAGCGGCGGTGAGCCCCTGGAAGAGCGGACCATAGGCGAAGCCGCGAGCAACGAAGCGCTCGTAGGAGCCGTCGGTGTCAAGGGCCTCCGCACCGACAGGCGGCCACGCACTGACGTCGAAGTCGGCCTCGACGGCACTGCCGCCGGTCACCAACGTGCCGGTGGCGTGCAACGTCCAGGCACCGTCCGTGGCGCCCTCGGGGCGCGAGTGCACGGTGACTGTGCGTCGTCCACCATCGTCGGCGCCACCCACACGGGCCTGGAGCAGCACGGCGCCGTCCTGCGGCAGGGTCAACGGGGCAGCGAGGGTGAGTTCCTCGACCCGGTCGCAGCCGACCTCGTCACCCGCACGGATCGCGAGATCCAGGAAAGCGGTGCCCGGCAGCAGGATGGTGCCCATGACGGCGTGGTCGGCGAGCCAGGGGTGCGACTGGAGGGAGAGACGACCGGTGAAGAGCACGCCTTCGCCCTCGGCCAGCTCCACCGAACCGTTGAGCAGCGGGTGTCCGGCGGCGGTGAGGCCGACGACCGTGGCGGCGGAGTGCGTGGCGCTGGGCCAGTAGGTGGCGTGCTGGAAGGCGTAGGTCGGCAGGTCGACGCGGGTGGCGCCGGTGCCGGCGAAGAAGGCGTTCCAGTCGAGCCGCAGGCCCGCCGTGTGCAGGGCGGCGAGGGCGGTCAGGGCAGCGGTCTCTTCGTCACGGTCCTTGCGCAGGACCGGGATGGTGAGGGCGTCGTCGCCGGTCAGCGACTCCTGGGCCATCGCGGAGAGAACTCCGTCAGGACCCAGCTCCAGGAACGTGGTCACACCCTGTTCCTCGAGCGTGGTGACGCCGTTGGAGAAGCGGACCGCCTCGCGGACGTGGCGTACCCAGTACTCGGGCGAGCACAACTCCTCAGCCGTGGCCAGGGAACCCGTCAGGTTCGACACCACCGGGATCTCCGGGGCGGCGTAGGACAACCCATCGACCACCGCCCGGAACTCGTCCAACATCGGATCCATCAGCGGGGAGTGGAACGCGTGCGACACCCGCAGCGCCGTCGCCTTGCGGCCCTCCGCCTCGAACCGTGCCGCAACCTCCAGCACGGCTCCTTCCTCACCCGAAACGACCACCGAGGTAGGCCCGTTGACGGCGGCGACCGACACCACGTCGGTGAGGTACGGGATGACCTCGTCCTCCGTGGCCTGCACGGCCACCATCGCGCCGCCCGCCGGCAGCGCCTGCATCAGACGGCCACGAGCCGCCACCAGACGGGCCGCGTCCTCCAACGAGAACACCCCGGCCACATGAGCGGCCGCGATCTCACCGATGGAGTGACCGGCCACGAAGTCCGGCCTCACACCCCACGACTCCACCAACCGGTAGAGAGCGACCTCAACGGCGAACAACGCAGGCTGAGTCCACCCGGTCTCGTTCAGCAGACCGGCATCGTCACCCCACATCACCTCCCGCAGCGAACCACCCAACTCGCCGTCCAGAACGGCCAGCACGGCATCCAAGGCGTCCGCGAACACCGGGAACCGGCCATACAGCTCACGACCCATCCCGAGTCGCTGCGAACCCTGACCCGAGAACAACGCGGCACGACGGCCCGTCCGGGTGCGGCCGATGAAAGCGCTGGAGTCCGCCTCGCCGTCGGCGAGGGCGGTCAGGGCGCGGAGGGCGTCCTCCCGGCCGGTGGCCAGGACGACGGCGCGGTGGTCGAACGCGGAACGGCTGGTCGCCAGCGAGTGGCCGAGGTCGAGGGGGCGCAGCGCCGTGCGCTCGCGGACGGTGTCGAGCAGGCGGGCGGCCTGGTCGCGCAGTGCCTCGGGGGACTTGCCGGAGAGGACCAGCGGGACGACGACGGCTTCGGCATCGTCCGCTCCAGCCGCCTCCAGCTCCGCGACGGCGACCGGCTGCTCCAGGATGACGTGGGCGTTGGTGCCGCTGATGCCGAAGGAGGAGACACCGGCGCGGCGCACCCGGTCCGTCTCGGGCCACTCGGTCTGCTCGGTGAGCAGTTCGACCGCGCCCTCGGTCCAGTCGACGTGGGACGACGGGGTGTCCACGTGCAGCGTGCGCGGCAGCACACCGTGGCGCATGGCCATGACCATCTTGATGACACCGGCGACACCGGCCGCGGCCTGGGTGTGACCGATGTTCGACTTCAGCGAGCCGAGCCACAGGGGCTGCTCGTCGGTGCGGTTCCGGCCGTAGGTGGCGATGAGCGCCTGGGCCTCGATCGGGTCACCCAGGGTCGTACCCGTGCCGTGCGCCTCGACCGCGTCCACGTCACCGGTCGAGAGTCCGCCGCTGGCGAGGGCCTGGCGGATGACGCGCTGCTGGGACGGGCCGTTGGGAGCGGTGAGCCCATTGGAGGCGCCATCCTGGTTGACGGCCGAACCACGCACAACCGCGAGGATCTGGTGACCGTTGCGGATCGCGTCCGACTGCCGCTCCAGCAGGAGCATGCCGACGCCCTCGGACCAGCCGACGCCGTCCGCCGACTCGGCGAACGCCTTGGAGCGGCCGTCGGGAGCGAGACCCCGCTGGCGCGAGAACTCGATGAAGGTGCTGGGCCTCGACATGACGGTCACGCCGCCGGCCAGGGCGAGCGAGCACTCGCCCGACCGCAGTGCCTGGGCGGCCCAGTGCAGGGCGACCAGGGAGGACGAGCAGGCGGTGTCGACGGTGACGGCCGGACCCTCGAAGCCGAAGGTGTACGAGACGCGGCCGGAAGCGACGCTGCCCGCGCTGCCCTGGCCCTGGAAGCCCTCGAACTCCTTGCCGCCCAGCAGGCTGCCGTAGTCGTGGTACATGACGCCGGCGAAGACGCCGGTGCGGCTGTCGCGGAGGCTGTGTGGGTCGATGCCGGCCCGCTCGATGGCCTCCCACGAGGTCTCGAGGAGCAGACGCTGTTGGGAGTCCGTCGCCAGCGCCTCGCGGGGGCTCATCCCGAAGAAGTCGGGGTCGAAGTCGCCCGCGTCGTGCAGGAATCCGCCGGAGCGGGTGTACGAGGTGCCGGAGTGCTCGGGGTCCGGGTGGTAGAGGCCGTCCACGTCCCAGCCGCGGTTGGCCGGGAAGTCGGAGACGGCGTCCGTGCCTTCGCTGACCAGGCGCCACAGGTCCTCGGGCGAGGTGACGTCGCCCGGGAAGCGGCAGGCCATGCCGACGATCACGATCGGATCGTCCTCCGTCGTCGGCAGGAGCCGGACGGGGGCGAGCGTCTCGGCTTCAGCTCCGAAGAGTTCGGTGAGCAGGTGGTCGGCGAGCGCGGACAGCGTGGGATGGTCGAAGATCGCCGTCGCCGACAGACGCAGACCGGT
>NZ_JBQRUW010000066.1:0-74455 GCF_052663305.1 Streptomyces cyslabdanicus | reverse complement strand
GCGGGACCGGGGGAACGTGTCCCGCCCGCGCCGAAATGCACGAGCCGTGGGTACGGGGGGAACCCCGGCTCTGTGCGGTGGCCGATGACCAGTCGGCTCACTCAGTACTGCGCCGATGCCGCGGAAAACGTCACACCCCCGCGGGGAGAATGGTGCCGGCGGAACGAATCCGCAGGTCACAGCGGCAGCAGGCGGAGCGTCACAGAGCGCTGCCGGTGGGGTCGGGCGACGGCGCCGAGGGCGGGTCCGGCTGCTCCCGCTGCTTCGGCTGCTTCGGGACCGACCGGGCGACGCTCGGGGACCGCGTGGCGGGCGCCATGGGTGCGAGGCTCTTGCGAAGGCCACGGTCGTCGCCGCCGCGGCCGTCTCTGTCGCCTCCTGGGTCGCCTCCTTGGTCGTCGCCCTGCTCCCCCTGGCCGTCCTGGCCCTTCCCGCCGCTCTGACCGCTCTGACCGCTCTGGCTCTGACCGTTCTGGCTCTGGCCGTTCTGGCTCTGGCCGTTCTGGCTCTGGCCGTTCTGGCTCTGGCCGTTCTGGCTCTGGCTGCTCTGGCTCTGGCCGTTCTGGCCGCCCTGGTTCTCGCCCCGGTCGCCGCCGCCCTTGCCGCCGGACCGGCCGTCGGCCGCCTTCAGGACACCCCGGCAGTACGTCCACACGCGCGCGGAACCGCCGGCCGCCCCCTCCAGGTCGCGCCGGCGGTCGGAGTCCAGGCTCCTGCCGTCGCGCAGATCGCGGCAGGACGACACCAGCCCCTTCCCACCGTCGTCCAGGGCGCCCTGCCCGTCGCCGGAGCCGGCGGAGGCGTCGTGGCCGGGAGCGGCGCCGTCCTCGCGCGCGGTGCTCCCCGTGTCGCCGTCAGGGGCACCGGCCGTGGCGCCGCCGGGCGTCGGCGTTCCGGGGCCACCGCCCGTGCTGCCGCCGGGCGAGGGCGACACCAGCGGGCGTTCCGGCGCCGCCGGGACGGAGACGGAAGTGCCGGGGGCGGGTTCGTCACCGCCGAACGGCGTCGGCAGCACACCGGTCGTGGCCGCCGCCGCGACCCCGCCGACCGCGCCCGCGGCCAGCGCGGCCGACACCGCGAGGCGTACCGGTCGGCCCCGGTGCCGCGGCCCGGCACGCCGGGGCCGCCCTCCCCTACCGCCACGCGCGTGCGTGCCGATCCGGACGAGACCGACGTCGTCGGAGACCGCGGGAAACGGACGGGGGCCCGCGCCGGTCTCCTCGGCGGCCCGCTCGTCGGCCCGCTGGGCACGCGCCTTGCGGAAGGCGGCCAGCGCGGTGGCCTCACCGGGCAGCGCGGCGTCGGCGGCGTCGGCGGGGTACGCGGGGGCGGGCGAGGAGGCGGGAGACGCGGCCGGGTCCGGGAAGGCCCGGGCGGCCAAAGGAGGCGGGTACGACTCGGCGGACAGGGCGCCGAGCGCCTTGGCGAGCCGTTCGGCCTGGTGACGGGCAGTGATGTCGACGGTGTCCAGTGGCTCCCCGCGCAGCAGACGCTCCGCCGTGTCGCGGTCCAGCCACCCGTGCTGCTCCTCGGCCATCACATGTCCTTCTGCGTCCGGGCCCGCGTATGCGTCACACCGGCGGACGTCACCGCGCGGCCCCGCGGTTCTCGCGGAGGCGGCAGCGCCTCGAGTTCACTGGGGGATTGCGGATCGTCACCGAGGAGTTCCGCGAGCCGTTTCAGACCGCGGTGCGCGGCGGTGCGCACGGCACCGGGACGCTTGCCGAGCGTCTGAGCCGCAGTCTTCGCGTCGAGACCCATGACCACGCGCAACACCACGGCCTCGGCCTGGTCCTGCGGGAGTCGGGCGATGAGCGAGAGGGTGCTGTCGGTGGCCAGCGCCTCCATGGCCTCGCCCGCGGTGTCGGACTCCGCGGCCCGGCCGGCCAGTTCCGTCTCGTCGCCGCCGATCGCGGGGCGGCGGCCGCGCATGCGTATGTGGTCCAGAGCGCGGTTGCGGGCGATCCGGGCGGCCCAGCCGCGGAACCGGTCGGCGTCCCCGCTGAACCGCTCCAGATCGCGGGCGATCTGGAGCCAGGCCTCGGACGCCACGTCCTCGGCGTCCGGATCTCCGACCAGCGTGCGTATGTATCCGAGCAACCGCGGGTGCACGGCACGGTACACAGTCCGGAACGCGGTCTCGTCCCCGTCCTGCGCCGCGAGCACCGCGGCGGTCAGCTCCGCGTCGTCCCCCAGCACCCGTGGTGCCCTTCCTTGCGACTGAACCGGCATCGCTGTCGCGGACCGGGCTCTCGCCGTCGTGGTTCCTCAGTTGATGGTTGCGGTGTTCGAGGCGGCAGATCGCTGCGGTGGCCATGCCCGCCACGCCTCGGCGCGAAAGGCACGTTACGGCCTCAAACCGCCTGCCGTCCATGACCGTACAACGTGCGACCAACCGGAGCCGGGGGGAGGTGTGACAGAAACCGCACCCTCGGCGCTGTAAGGAATACGGGCCGCGCGGCCCGTGCCGCGCGACGGCCGGGGCCTCTCCTGTGGGGGGTGGCGGCCCCGGCCGTTGCCTCGGTGCTCATGGCTCTCCCGCCCCGCCCGGGGCCTCCTCCTCGAGCTGCCGCGCCAGCCGTTTCAACCCCCGGTAGGCGGCGGTGCGCACCGCGCCCGGCCGTTTGCCGAGGACGCGCGCGGCGGTGGGGCCGTCGAGGCCGACGACGACCCGCAACAGTACGGCCTCGGCCTGGTCGCGGGGCAGCCCGCGGACGAGGTCGAGGGCGCGCTCGGTGGTCACGGACTCCAGGGCCTGGTCATAAGTGCTGTACGGACCGGGCAGCTCCAGGACGTCCTGTTCGAGCGCGGCGGCCCGGGGCCGCACCCGTTTGCGGCGCAGATGGTCGAGCGCCCGGTGCCGGGCGATGGTCGCCGTCCAGCCGCGAAAGCCCGCCCCGTCGCCCCGGAACCGGCCGAGGTCGCGCGCGATCTCCAGCCACGCCTCGGACGCCACGTCCTCGGCGTCGTCGCCGACGAGACCGCGCAGATACCCGAGCAGTCCCGGCTGCACCGCCCGGTACGCGACGGCGAAGGCCTCCTCGTCGCCTTCCTGGGCCCGCGCGACGGCCGCACCCAACTCCCCGTCGTACGCGTGCGCGCGGCGGGGTTCCCCTCCCTGGCCCAAGAACCGTCCTCGTCCGTAGCGAGTCCCCAGACGTGTCCACCACCCACCGGCCGTGTCCACGCCTCCACGGTCATCAGCGTCGGCTCCCACAGAAGTGTCACAGCCGGTCAACAGGCCCGCGGCCATGGCTCAGGCCTGCCCGGTCCCCATCGCGTCCCGACACAGCAGCCGCAGCGATCCCTGGCCCGTGAAGCACCGCCCGGCCTCCTCCATGGGGTCCCACAGCCGTCCGTCCGCGGTGCGCACCCAGTGCTCGCCGCCGCTCGCCCACCACTCGGCCCCGCCGCCGTGACGGACGATCACCTCACCGGCGTACGCGCCGAATCCGCGCAGCACGCTCCGCACGGCCGCGTGCGGGGTGCCCTCGCGCCGAAGCTCCCCGATCGTCCGGTCGACGCGCCACAGGCTCTGCGCCGAGTAGTCAAGGCGCAGCCGAGCGCCCTCGCGCATCGCCGTCACGGTGTCCGCCGCCCACCGCACCGGTTTGGTGGCGGCCTGGGGCCTGCTCTGCTGCTGAGTCGTCACATGCTGGGCTGTCACATAGGGAAGAGCGCGATCCGCCCGCGGTTCGTCACCCGTGATCGCGGCCCGGGCGGCAACCGGCGCAGGAGCACCGCACCGCGCCCGCAGGACGCTCACGGATCCCCGCCACGCCGCCGGCCCGCCCGGGGCCCCGGGCGGGGCCCCGACTCACACCCGGCCGCGGGCCCGGCGGGACACCACCGCCCGCAGGACGCGGCGCCCCTCCGTGGAGACCTCCAGGGCCTGGCGGAGTCCGGCACGACCGTGCCCGGCGAGCAGTTCCAGGACGGTGATCTGCCGACGCAGCTCTCCGGCGACCAGCGGCGACATGCCCTCGGCGGGCCCCGGAGCGGGGCTCCCGGCGGCGCGGACGGAGTCGAGCGCCTCGGGGAGGGAGTCGGCGGGGGCGCCGTCCTCGGCCGGGTCGAGGAGCCGGTGGATCTGGAGCGAGGCGACCGAGCAGGCGTCCGCCCACTGCCGCACCTCGGCCGCGGACCGGGCGGCCGGCGCGGCGGACAGCATCCGGCGGGCCAGCAGCACGGCCTCGTCCCCGGCGCCCTCGGCATCCTCCTCGCCCAGCGGGTCCAGCGCGCCGCGCGCCTGCTCCAGCCGCTCGGCCCAGTCGCCCCCCGAGGAGGGGGCGGAGTCCTCGGCGAGGCTCCCCCACAGCGGCCGCAGGACCTCGTCGTCGCCTCCGAGCAGAGGCACGCACCGGTCCAAACAAGCCAGCCCGCTGGCGGCCAGTCCGCGCTCGTCGGCCTGCGCGATCAGTTCCACCAGGCTCATCCACGCCTCCTCAAAGGGCGCCGACCTCAACGGAGCCCGCACTTGCCCTTACTGCGTGCGATCGGCCGGTAGTTTCACACGGGTCGCACGCGGAGTCGAGCAAGTTGGCATAAGAAAAGGTTTCGGCCAAAGACCGGGGCCGGCGGTCGAGGTCGGCGGGCCGCGCGTGGAAGCGAGGTCAGACCGCGGCCGGCACCGCTCCCCGCAGCGCCTTCTCGTGCTGCATACGGGTCAGCCGGAGCACGACGAGGACGGCGAGCACGGCGGCGACGAGGTCGAGGACGTCGCTGAACATCATCTCCCCGGCGGCGGAGTGCAGGTCGTCGGCCTCGACGGCGTGGTCGTAGTCGACGGCGGCGAGCCGGCCGGCCATCAACCCGATGACCCACACCGTCCACCAGGTGTTGACCAGCGCGTTCGACCTGGGCCCGGCCGCAGGGCTGCTGGCGTCCCAGATGTCCACGGCGATCCTGCGCGGGAACCACAGGCTGACGACCGGGGTGAACCACGCGCCGATCGCCCAGCCGCGCTTCATGCGGTGCCCGAAGGGGTCGAAGACCTCGGCGTTGACCCGCACCCGGTAGAACCAGCACAGGAAGACGACACAACCGGCGAGCAGCGTGAGCAGCTGGGCGACACCCGCGACGGCGTAGTACAAGTCGGCGTCGTCGGCCCGCCGCGTCAGGTCCGCGCCGACCGCGCCGCTCATGAGGTCGCCCGAGACGTCGTACATCACGACGTCCGTCCAGACGGCGAACAGGTCGGCGGCGGCGGCGAGGAGGAGCATCGCGGCGGCGGCCCGGCCGAGTCCGACCGGCGAGCGCAGCCAGGCGGTCGGCATCCCCGCGTACGGCGGGGCGGGCGGCATCCCCGCGTACGGCGGGGCGGGCGGTACCGGAGCGGCCGAGCAGCCGGTGCACAGGGTGCCGCCCGGTACGGCCGCGAAGCGGTGACAGCGTGCGCAGATCATGGTGGGTCCCCCCAGGGTGTCGCAGTGGAGCCGGCGGCTCCCCCCGGAGCGCCGAGCGCGGCACCCGGAACCTACGGCTCCCACCCCTCGAACGTCCACTCGATTCGGCGTCAGCCCAGTTTGTCCGCGAGCTCCTTGAACTCGGCCCAGGACATCGCCGGTTCGCCCGGGTCCCACAGCTTCTGGACGGTCGCCCGCAGCGGCATCCGGATGCCGGCCGCCACCTGGTCCTGGGTCTGGGAGTTCGCCAGGTCGCACCACACGGCGAACGAGCCGCCCAGAATCTGCGCGTCGTACCGGGCGGGCACCGCCTCGGTGCCGCGCAACACGCGCGGGTTCCACTTCTCGTAGATGCGCCGGCCGTCCGGGTAGACGAAGGTCTGCGGCTCGCCGAGGACGTAGTAGAGGAACTCGTCGTTGTAGTTGAGCACCTTGCGCCCGGCGTCCAGGTACTCGGTCGGCTGCCGGGCGCCGTACTCCTTGCCCGTCCAGTAGGCGACCTCGATGTCCCGGTCGGGCGAGAGGGACGAACTCCGGAAGAAGCCGTCGTTCCAGGCACGCGGGGTGCGGTCCTGTCCGCGGACGGTGGCGGCGCGGTCGTTGAGCCAGTCCGTCGTCAGGTCGGCCACGTTGCCGCCGGAGCCGTGGGCCTTCCGCGCGGCGGCGGCCAGCTGCGGGTAGGCCGCCTGCGGGTCACGCGCGGCCAGCGCCTGGTACTCGTCGCCGCCGAGGTGCCAGAAGCCGCCGGGGAAGAGGTCCGCGTACTCGTCGAGCAGGTCGTCGACGATCGCGGCGGACCGGGGCTCGGAGATGTCGACGGCGCCGCGCGTGGCCACGCCCGGCCCGTTGCGCAGCTGCGTCTCGGGGTGGGCGGCGATCACCGCGCCGAGGTGGCCGGGCGAGTCGATCTCGGGGACGACGGTGATGTGCCGGCTCGCGGCCAGGTCGACCAGCCGCTTGACCTCGGCCTTGGTCAGGTGGTCCGCGGAGACGACCTCCGGGTGCGTGTCGGACTCGATGCGGAAGCCCTGGTCGTCGGAGAAGTGCAGGCCGAGCTCGTTGAACTTCAGGTCGCCGAGTTCCCGTACGCGGTCCTCCAGCCAGGCGGCCGTGAACGGCTTGCGGGCGATGTCCACCATGAGACCGCGCCGCGGTTTGGCCGGCGCGTCCTTGACCACCCCCTCCGGGGCCGTGCCGCCGCCGTGCACCTCCTGCTTCAGGGTGCGGGTGCCGTAGAAGACGCCCGCGTCGGCCGGACCGCTGATGGTCACCCGGCCGTCACGCACGGTCATGGTGTACGACTCGGGGCTCCGGCCCTCGCCGCCCTTGTCCAGCGCCAGCCGCAGGTCCCCCGGGCGCTCGTCGTCGCGCCGGCCGGAGTAGGCCAGACCGAGTTCGCTCGCGATCAGCTTCCCCTCGTCGGCGAGGGAGGCGTCGCCCACGACGACCCGGGACCCGGGCTGCGGGCGCCAGCCGGGACCGCGGGCCGCGGTGTGGGAGCGCACGGCGGGGATGGTCCGGGGTGCCTGCGACAGCGGGTAGGCGCGGGTGGGGCCGGGGCTCGCCGAGCCGGCGGACCGGTCCGGGCCGCCCGCCGCCGCGTCCGCCGGGGATCCGTCGCCCCCGAAGGACCACAGGGCCAGTCCGATGCCCAGGGCGACCGCGGTCGCGAACGCGCCGCCGACGACAGTCCGCGTGCCCTGCGGCTTGCGCGCCGAAGCCCGGCGCCTGTGCTTGCTCACCCGGCCAACCTAACGGCCCATGACCGCCGAACGTGTCCACCGCCCGTTCCCAAACTCTCCCGTCCGGGTGAAATTCAGCCACTCGTCGAACACGTCATGAGCACACCCGATACCGTAGCGGCACATCTCTCACGGACTCCCCTGCCGACCTCCCGCCGACCTAGGACCCACGCTGCCCGCGCAGAACCTGGAGCACTTCAACACCGCCCCCGCCGCCGAGGCCCACCGGACCCTCCTGACCTGCCTGCACAGCCCTCGCTGGGCCCGCATCGTCGCCGCCCACCGCCCGTATCCGGACCTGTCGTCCCTCCTGGCGGCGGCGGACGAGGCGACGTACGACCTGGGCCCCGAGGGACTGGCCGGGGCCCTGGCGGAAGAACCCCCGCCGTCCCTGCCCGCCGGCACCTACGCGGCCGCCTCCACGGCCCTGAGCGCCGCCTACGCCGCCTACGAGGCCAGATTCGGCCACACCTTCGTCATCTGCCTGGACGACACCGCCCCGGACGAGACCCTGGACCGGGTCCTGCCGGCGATCCGGTCCCGTCTGGCCCACGAGCCGGAGGACGAGCGGGCGATCGCCCGGGAAGAGCTGCGAAGGCTGGCGAACGGCCGGCTGCGGGGCCTCCTGGGCGCCGCCGCTGAGCCGTCCGTGCACCTTTGAGGACGACTTCGATCACACGGGCGGACCCCCCGTAAGGCCCCCGTCAGCAGGTCGGTACGATACTGGGGGCCGGTGGACCGTACCCGGCCGGGCCCGACCGACCGTGAAGCCGGTGCGGCCCTAGTCCCCGCTCCCGGAGGGTTCTTCCGTGCCGGCTGGAACGCTGTACCGCGGCCGGGAAGGAATGTGGTCCTGGGTGGCTCACCGAGTCACCGGCGTCCTCATCTTCTTCTTCCTGTTCGTTCATGTGCTGGACACCGCACTCGTGCGTGTGTCTCCCGAGGCCTACGACAACGTCGTGGCCACGTACAAGACGCCGATCGTCGCCGTACTCGAGTACGGGCTGGTCGCCGCCATCCTCTTCCACGCTCTCAACGGCCTGCGTGTCATCGCCGTCGACTTCTGGGCCAAGGGCGCCCGGTACCAGAAGCAGATGCTGTGGACCGTGGTCGGCGTCTGGGTCCTGCTCATGATCGGGGCGATCTACCCCGTCCTCGGCCACGCCGCTCGCGCGGTATTCGGGAGCTGACGCGCATGTCCACCACTGAAACCACCGCTTCCGGCGTCGGCCCGGTCGAGGGCGGCTCCGTCTACGGCGTGGACAACCCCGCCCCCCTCATCGAGGCCCCGCGCCAGCGGACCAGGAAGACCCCGAAGTCGACCCGGGGCAACTTCGAGCTGTACGGCTGGCTGTTCATGCGGCTGTCCGGCATCGTCCTGGTCGTCCTCGTCATCGGCCACCTGCTGATCCAGCTGGTCCTCGACGGCGGCGTCTCCAAGATCGGCTTCGCCTTCGTCGCGGGCCGCTGGGCCTCCCCCTGGTGGCAGGTCTGGGACCTCGCCATGCTGTGGCTGGCGATGCTGCACGGCTGCAACGGCCTGCGCACGGTCATCAACGACTACGCGGAGCGCGCCAACACGCGCCTGTGGCTGAAGGCACTGCTCTACACCGCCACGGTGTGGACCATCCTGCTGGGCACGCTGGTGATCTTCACCTTCGACCCGAACATCCGCTAGGCCCCGGGACCGAGGTATTTTCCTGATGAAGATCCACAAGTACGACACCGTCATCGTCGGCGCCGGCGGCGCCGGTATGCGGGCCGCCATCGAGGCGACCAAGCGCAGCCGCACCGCGGTCCTGACCAAGCTCTACCCGACCCGCTCCCACACGGGCGCCGCGCAGGGCGGCATGGCCGCCGCGCTGGCCAACGTGGAGGAGGACAACTGGGAGTGGCACACCTTCGACACGGTCAAGGGCGGTGACTACCTGGTCGACCAGGACGCCGCCGAGATCCTGGCGAAGGAGGCCATCGACTCCGTCCTCGACCTGGAGAAGATGGGCCTGCCGTTCAACCGGACGCCCGACGGGACGATCGACCAGCGCCGCTTCGGCGGGCACTCCCGCAACCACGGCGAGGCCCCGGTCCGCCGCTCCTGCTACGCGGCCGACCGCACCGGCCACATGATCCTCCAGACGCTGTACCAGAACTGCGTCAAGGAGGGCGTGGAGTTCTTCAACGAGTTCTACGTCCTGGACCAGCTGATCACCGAGGTCGACGGCGTGAAGCGGTCGGCGGGTGTGGTGGCGTACGAGCTGGCCACCGGCGAGCTCCACATCTTCCAGGCGAAGTCCGTGATCTATGCCTCCGGCGGCAACGGCAAGTTCTTCCGGGTGACGTCGAACGCGCACACGCTGACCGGTGACGGCCAGGCCGCCGTCTACCGCCGCGGTCTGCCGCTGGAGGACATGGAGTTCTTCCAGTTCCACCCGACCGGCATCTGGCGCATGGGCATCCTGCTCACCGAGGGCGCCCGCGGTGAGGGCGGCATCCTGCGCAACAAGGACGGCGAGCGCTTCATGGAGAAGTACGCGCCGGTCATGAAGGACCTCGCCTCCCGTGACGTCGTCTCCCGCTCCATCTACACGGAGATCCGCGAGGGCCGCGGCTGCGGTCCCGAGGGCGACCACGTCTACCTGGACCTGACCCACCTGCCGCCGGAGCAGCTGGACGCCAAGCTGCCGGACATCACCGAGTTCGCGCGGACCTACCTGGGCATCGAGCCGTACACGGACCCGATTCCGATCCAGCCGACCGCGCACTACGCGATGGGCGGCATCCCGACCAACGTCCAGGGCGAGGTGCTCGCGGACAACACCACGGTCGTGCCGGGCCTGTACGCGGCCGGCGAGGTCGCCTGCGTCTCCGTGCACGGCGCCAACCGTCTGGGCACCAACTCGCTGCTGGACATCAACGTGTTCGGCAAGCGGGCCGGTATCGCGGCCGCGGAGTACGCCGCGAAGGCCGACTACGTGGAACTGCCGGAGGACCCCGAGTCGTTCGTGGTCGAGCAGCTCGAGCGGCTGCGGACCTCCACGGGCACCGAGCGGGTGGCGGACATCCGCCGCGAGCTGCAGGACACCATGGACGCCAACGTCATGGTGTTCCGCACCGAGCAGACGATCAAGACGGCCGTCGAGAAGATCGCCGAACTCCGCGAGCGCTACCAGAACGTGGCGATCCAGGACAAGGGCAAGCGGTTCAACACGGACCTCCTGGAGGCCGTCGAGCTGGGCAACCTGCTGGAGCTGGCCGAGGTCATGGCGGTCTCCGCCCTGGCCCGCAAGGAGTCCCGCGGCGGTCACTACCGCGAGGACTACCCCAACCGCGACGACGTCAACTTCATGCGCCACACCATGGCGTACCGCGAGGTCGGCGACGACGGGTCGGAAACCGTCCGTCTCGACTACAAGCCGGTCGTCCAGACCCGCTACCAGCCGATGGAGCGTAAGTACTGATGGCAACCCCCGTTCTGGACAAGGTGGAGGCGCAGTCCGCCGCCTCCCCCTACATCACCGTCACCTTCCGCGTCCGCCGGTTCAACCCGGAGGTCTCGGCCGAGGCGACCTGGGAAGACTTCCAGCTGGAGATCGACCCCAAGGAGCGCGTCCTCGACGGTCTGCACAAGATCAAGTGGGACCTCGACGGCACGCTGACCTTCCGTCGCTCCTGCGCGCACGGCATCTGCGGCTCGGACGCCATGCGGATCAACGGCAAGAACCGTCTGGCCTGCAAGACGCTGATCAAGGACATCAACCCCGAGAAGCCGATCACGGTCGAGCCCATCAAGGGCCTCACGGTCCTGAAGGACCTGGTCGTGGACATGGACCCGTTCTTCCAGGCGTACCGGGACGTCATGCCGTTCCTGGTCACCAAGGAGACCAACGAGCCGACGCGGGAGCGCCTGCAGTCCGCGGAGGACCGCGCCCGCTTCGACGACACGACGAAGTGCATCCTGTGCGCGGCCTGCACCTCGTCCTGCCCCGTGTTCTGGAACGACGGGCAGTACTTCGGCCCGGCGGCCATCGTCAACGCCCACCGGTTCATCTTCGACAGCCGTGACGAGGCCGGTGAGCAGCGCCTGGAGATCCTCAACGACAAGGACGGCGTCTGGCGCTGCCGCACCACCTTCAACTGCACCGACGCCTGCCCGCGCGGCATCGAGGTGACGAAGGCGATCGCGGAGGTGAAGCGGGCGCTGATCACGCGCCGCTTCTGACGTTCCGCGGTACGCGACGCCGAGGGCCCCGTTCCGTTCGGAACGGGGCCCTCGGCGTACCGTGCCCGGCCGTCGCCGGGTGCGCGAACGGGTCAGCCGCGCAGGATGCGACCCTGCGAGTCCGTGCGGTCGTTGCTCGCGAAGAAGAGGATGGCGTCGATCAGGGCCCAGAGGCCGAGACCGCCGCAGGTGAGCAGCTGGGCGATGCCCACACCCACGGAGCCGACGTAGAAACGGCCGATGCCCAGGCTTCCGAGGAAGAGCTGGAGAATGCCCGCGACGATCTTCGACTTGTCGGAGTACGGGCGGCCCATCGGGTCGTAGCCGTAGGGGGCGTCAGGGGTGGGGACGGTCATGGCTGGTGCTCCTGGGGACTGGTGACAACACCCGGAGTGGGAATCTCCGAGGCCAGGGAGCCCGACTGCCCGGTCCGTACGGCATCCGTGCGCGATTCCACGCGCGCCGACCGGATGCGGCCGTCCCCCCCTGCGCGTTGGGAGCATAAAGATCCGAAAGGGCGGCGCGGGAGAGGGTTCGGAGGAATGTTCCCGTTCCGTGATCACATTCGGCCACCATGGTGCATTGGGCACTGTGCCCCGACCGGCTCTAGACGACGTTGCGGACCACGGTCCACGCCACGGCCACCAGCAGCACCGCCGCCTGCGCCCGGGGGCTGAGCCGGGGATGCCAGCGGCGGCCGCGCAGCCCCTCCAGGGCCCACCTGCCGAGCAGCGCCAGCGCGAACGGCGAGGCGAGCAGCAGCATCCTGTTGTCCAGCCAGGCCTGGCCGAGGCGGCCGTGCATCAGGTCGTACACCATGCGCGTGCCGCCGCAGGCCGGGCAGAGCAGCCCGGTGACGTACCGGAAGGGGCACTGGGGCAGGACGTGGCCGGGCTCGTGCGGGTCGGTGACGTAGAGGTACCCGGCGCCCGCCACGCCGGCGCACAGCACCGCGAGCGGAGCCGCGGCCGGATGCCGCAGCAGCCGGCCGCCTACTGTGCCGGACACCGCGTCAGCCACGCAGGATCCGGCCCTGGGAGTCGGTGTTGTCGTTGCCGGTCAGCAGCATGATGCCGTCGATCAGCGCCCAGATGCCGAACCCTCCGCAGGTGAAGAGCTGGGCGATGCCGATCCCGACGTGGCCGATGTAGAAGCGGCCGATGCCCAGGCCCCCGAGGAAGAGCTGGAGGACACCGGCGACGATCTTCGACTTGTCGGAGTAGGGGCGGCCGTAGGGGTCGTAGCCGTAGGGGGCGTTGGGGTCGAACTGCATCCCCGGAGGCGGCGGATAGCCACCGGGCGGCATGTAACCACCGGGGGGCGGGTAACCGCCGGGCGGCGGGTAAGCGCCGGGCGGCGGCGGATACGCGCCGGGGGGCGGGTTGCCACCCGGAGGCGGCGGGTAGCCGCCGGGCTGCTGGTGGGGATACCCGTACCCCGGGGCCTGGTTGGGCTGCTGCGGCTGCTCGGACACGGTGGCTCCACTCTCGACTTCCGACGAACTGACGGTCATATTGCAGGAAGAGCGGCCGAAGCGAAACATCGGGGTACCACCCGACGTCCCGCATCCGCGCCGAACGAGTGAGCCGGCACCCGCTCCGCGCTCGGCCTCCCGGGCCGGACGGGTCCCGTACCTAATCTGATGGCATGTCAGATGACGAGTCGTACGAGCTGCTCGGGTTCGACAACGTGCTGCTGCCCGTGGGGAATCTGGGCGAGGCCCTGGGGTTCTACGAGCGGGCCGGGTTCGCGGTGGCGTTCCGCCTGGACGAGGCCGGCATCGCACTGCTGAAGGTCGGGGGCGAGACGCCGGGGATCCTGCTGCGCCAGGAGGAGCTCGGGCACCGCCCCCCGCCGTGGCCCTCGCCGCGGGTGTGGCTGGAGGTGCCGGACGCGCGGGCGGCGGCGCGCGCGTTCGCGAAGGCCGGGATCGAACTGCTCGACGAGCCCTTCGCCGTGGCGACCGGCTGGACCGTCGAGATCGCCGACCCGTGGGGCAACGTCCTGGGCTTCACCGACTACCGCAAGCGGCCGGAACTCGGGCGCAGGCCCTGAGACGTCCGTCACCGCCGAACTCCCCCACGCGTGTTGAACGCGTTCAAAAACAGGTCTAGAGTCTCTCACGGCAGCGTTTTGAACGCGTTCAAAAGAAGGGGTGGGGGGCATGGACCGCACGGTCATCGCCTATGTCATCTATCTGCTCGTCAGCATCGCCCTGACCGTCTGGGTGGCCCGCACGCTCAGCGGGAACGGGCGGATCTTCCTCGCCGACGTACTGCACGGCGACGACAGGCTCGCCGACGCCGTGAACCACCTGCTGGTGGTCGGCTTCTACCTCGTGAACCTCGGCTTCGTCGCGCTGTACCTGAGCGGCGACCAGGCCATCGACGACACGCGCGGCATCTTCGAGGCCCTGTCGACGAAGCTCGGCGTGGTGCTGCTGGTGCTCGGCGTGATGCATCTGGGCAACGTGTACGTGCTGAACCGGATCCGCCGCCGCGGGGTGCTGGAGCGCGAGCAGGTGCCGCCGGTCGCCCCGCAGGACTGGGCCGCGCCCTCGGCCGGGGCGTGAGCGCGGTGCCGGCCACCGCCGGCCGGGACCGGGACGCCGCCGCACGCGTCCCGGTCCGCGGGCTGACCGTCCTGTACGACGCCGAGTGCGCACTGTGCGCGTCCGTGCGCGACTGGCTCGTCAGGCAGCCGCAGTTGGTGCCCCTGGAACTCGTCCCGGCCGGCTCCGAGCAGGCCGGGCGGCGCTTCCCGGGCCTCGACCACGGCGCGACCCTCGAGGAGGTCACGGTCGTCGGCGACTCGGGCCAGGTCTACCGGGGAGCCGCCGCCTGGATCGTCGTCCTGTGGGCCCTGCGCGAGCACCGGCCGCTCGCCCATCGGCTCAGCACCCCGGCGGGCGCGCGGCTCGCCAGGGGCGCGGTGCTGGCCGCCGCCAGGTGGCGCGCCGGCCGGCGGGACGGCGAGCGCTGGGGCGGGGGCGCGTACCGGCGCGGGGACGGGTGGTCCTACGACCCGCGGTACGGCTGGATCCACGAACCACCCGGCTGTGACGGCGGCGCCTGCGCCACTGGCTAGGCTCTGTCCGTGCCCGCGATGAACGACGACGACCCCGGTGAGGGCGTGCCCGCCAGCAAGTCCGAGCAGACCCGCGCTCTCATCCTGGAGACGGCCATGCGGCTGTTCCAGGAACGCGGATACGACAAGACGACCATGCGGGCCATCGCCAAGGAGGCGGGGGTCTCCGTCGGCAACGCGTACTACTACTTCCAGGGCAAGGAGCACCTGATCCAGGGCTTCTACGACCGGATCGCCGCCGAGCACCAGGAGGCGGTCCGGGAGGTCCTGGCCCGGGAGAGCGCTCTGGAGGCGCGGCTGGCGGGCGTGCTGAGGGCGTGGCTGGACGTCGCCACGCCCTACCACGAGTTCGCGGTGCAGTTCTTCAAGAACGCCGCCGACCCGGACAGCCCGCTCAGCCCCTTCTCCCCCGAGTCGGAACACGCGCGCGTGGAGGCCATCGGCGTCCACAAGGAGGTGCTGCACGGCGCCAGGACCAAGGTCCCGGCGGAACTGCGCGAGGTGCTGCCCGAGCTGATGTGGCTCTCCCAGATGGGGCTCGTGCTGTACTGGATCTTCGACCGGACCGAGGGGCGCGAGCGCAGCTACCGGCTGGCCGAGCGCGGCGCCCGCCTCACCGCGCGGGGCGTCGCCCTGGCCCGCTTCCGCGTACTGCGGCCCCTCGTCCACGAGGTGCACGAACTGTTCACGGACTTCCTGCCGGGCATGACCCGGCTGATGCCGGATCCGGCGGGCAGGGGGCGAGGCACGGCGGCCGAGTGATCACTTCAACTGGAAGACCGACCTCCCCCGGCGAAGTCGTCACCCTGCCCGCCGCCATCGGGGCCGAGGTCACCCTCGACGTCGGCGAAGTCCTCAAGGACGGGGAGACTCCGGCTACTTGACCGCGTCGACCTCCTCCTCCGCCAGCTCCACATCGTGGACCAGGGGGGCGTCGGTCACGACGACGTGGTGGGCGCGGGAGCCGTGGGGTGAGGCCGTGGCCGCGAGCAGGTAGGTGCCCGGTCCCGGCACCGCGACGATGTACGAGCCGTCGGCCAGGGACGCCACCCGGTCCAGTTGCCGGCCGCCCTTGGACAGCAGGGTCACGGCCGCGCCGTGGACCGGCTCGCCCTCCTCGGTGCGGATGAAGCCGTGGACCACCGAAGCGGGGCCGATCGGCCGCGGCACCGGTGCCTCCTCGGGCTCCTCCGCCGGCTCCACCGCCAGGTGCGGCAGGCGGCGCTCCAGCCAGGCCGGCAGCCACCAGTTGGCCCTGCCGAACAGATGCATCGCCGCCGGCACCAGCGCCGTCCGCAGCACGAACGCGTCCAGCGCGACCGCCGCCGCGAGACCGACGCCCGCCATCGCCGCGCCCTGGTTCCCGCTGAGGACGAAGGCGAGGAAGACGCAGACCATGATCAGGGCCGCCGAGTTGATGACCCGGCTGGTCTCCGCGAGACCCACCCGGACCGCACGGGCGTTGTCCCGGGTGTGCACCCACTCCTCGTGCATCCGGCTCACCAGGAAGACCTGGTAGTCCATCGACAGGCCGAACAGCAGGGACAGCATGATGATCGGCAGGAACGCCTGGATCGGCCCCTCCTTGCCGAGGCCCAGCAGCTCCAGGCCCCAGCCCCACTGGTAGATCGCCACCAGGACGCCGAAGGACGCCGCGGCGGCGACCAGGTTCATCACCGCCGCCGTCAGCGGCACCAGCAGCGAACGGAAGGCGACGAGCAGGAGCAGGAAGCCGAGGCCGACGATGGTCGCGACGAAGTACGGCAGACGGTCGCCCGTGACGGAGGCGAAGTCCTTCGAGACCGCCGTGACACCGCCGACGTGCGCCCGCGCCCCCGCCTCGGGGATCACCTCGTCGCGCAGGGTGTCGATGAGCCGGTCCGTCCGCTCGGACTGCGGCGAGGTGGTCGGGACGACCTGGATGACGGTGACACCGTGCGCGGGCGGCAGCGCGGCCACCCGGGCCACCCCGCGGGTCTCCTCGATGCCCTTGACCAGCGCGGTGGTGTCGCCGTCGGCGGAGACCACCTGGAGCGGTCCGTTGAAGCCGGGTCCGAAGCCCTCGGCCAGCAGGTCGTACGCCCTGCGGGTGGTCGTCGAGGCGTCGTCGTTGCCCTGGTCGCCGGCGCCCAGCCGCAGTGACAGCACCGGCAGCGCGAGCAGGACCATCACGACCAGCGCGAGGCCCGCGATCCAGCCGGGACGCCTCTGCACCGTGCCCGACCAGCGTGCGGCGAGCGTGCTCGCCCGCTCCTCGCCGGAGGGGCCCCCGGCCGCGAGCCGCCGCCGCTGGCGCCGGCTGAGCACCCGCGGCCCGAGGAACCCGAGCAGCGCCGGCAGCAGGGTGACGGCCGCGAGCACGCTCAGCACCACGGTGAGCGAGGTGCCGATGACCACACCGTCCAGGAAACGCAGGCCCGTCACCAGCATCCCGGCGAGCGCGATGCACACCGTGCCGCCCGCGAACAGCACGGCCCGGCCCGAGGTGTTGAGGGCGACCGCCGCCGAATCCTCCGGTTCCAGACCGCGCAGCAGGCCACGCCGGTGCCGGGTGACGATGAACAGCGCGTAGTCGATGCCCACGCCGAGGCCGATCAGGGTGGCGAGCAGCGGGGCGATGTCGGGCACGTCCGTGACATGGCTGATCATCTGGGTCGAGAACAGGCCGATGCCGACCCCGAAGACCGCCACGGCGATCGGCAGGAGCATCGCGAAGAGCGAGCCGAAGGCGAGGAACAGCACGACCGCCGCCGCCCCGAGGCCGACCAGCTCGGACAGACCCGTGGGCGGCTGCTGGATCCGCGTGATCGCCTGACCGCCCAACTCCACCCGGAGCCCGTCGCGTTCGGCCGCCCGCGCGGTGTCGACCACATCCTGCACGAGCTGCTTGGGCACCTCGTTCGCCCGCTCGGCGAAGGTGAGCTGCGCGTACGCGATCGTGCCGTCTCGGCTGATCTGCGCCGCGCCCCGGGCACCCACGTACGGGCTGCTGACCGCGCCCACCCCCGGCATCCGGCCGATCTCCGCCAGGGCGGGCTCGATCCGGGCGCGCACCGACGCGTCCCGGACCGACCCCTCGTCGACCTTCCACACCACCGTGTCGGTGTCGCCGGCGGCCTTCGGGAACGCCTTCTCCATCAGGTCGTACGCGGACTTGGAGTCCGTGTCCGGCAGGGAGAAGACGTTCGCGTAGGCCGTGCCCCCTGCAGACGCCCCCACGCCCGCCCCGAGCAGCGCCACCACCCACAGCAACAGAACCAGCAGCCGGTGCCGGTAGCACCACCGCGCCAATGTCGTCACGCTCTACGCTCCTTCATCCGGGTCCCCCGGGTCCTGGGACACCAGCATCCGCAGCGGCGGGCGCGGACGGGCACGTGCCGCCCCGACTCTCAAGGAACTCCAAAGCAGCCGAGGCCCCGCCGCCGGTCCCGCCGCGGATACTGGGGACATGACCGTCAACGAGGCAGGGCACGAAGGGGCGACGGTCCTCGTCGTCGAGGACGAGGAGTCCATCGCGGACGTCCTGGCCATCGCGCTGCGCTACCACCGCTTCCAGGTGATGACCGCGGCCACGGTCCGCGAGGCGTGCGCGCTCGCCGAGCGCACCCGGCCCGACGTGGCCCTGCTGGACGTGATGCTGCCGGACGGGGACGGCCGGGCGCTCGGCCGCGAGCTGCGCAGCCGCTGCCCGGACCTGGCGCTGGTCTTCGTCACCGCGCGGGACGCGCCCGCGGAGATCGTCGGCGGGCTCGGCTTCGGCGACGACTACATCACCAAGCCCTTCAACATCGACGAGGTCGTCGCCCGGGTACGGGCCGTGCTGCGCCGCACCCTCCCCCACGCTCGAACGAGCTCGCGCGGGGGCACCCCCATCACCGACGTCCTTCCAGAGCGCCCACCGCTGAGCTACGGCGATCTGGAGCTGGACGAGACGACGTACTCGGCGCACCGCGCGGGCCGTGCGGTCGAACTCACCCCCACCGAGTACGCGCTGCTGCGCTTCCTGGTGCGCAACGGCGGCCGGATCGTGCCCAAGGAGCAACTCCTCAGGCACGTCTGGCAGTACGAGCACACACCGCCCGAGTCGACCGTCGTCGAGACCTACATCAGCTATCTGCGCCGCAAACTGGACGCGCTCGGACCGCCGTTGATCACCACGCGGCGGGGCGTGGGATACGGGCTGGCATGAGGCCGGTCGGACCGCGTCCGCGGCGCCGCCGGCACGGGATCCACTCCCTGCGCGGCAAGCTGACCCTGGCGAACGTCGGGCTGCTCGCCGTGGGTGTCGTGGTGGCGACGGCCGCGAGCCTGATGGGGATGCGGCACTACCTGCTCGGCCAGATCGACACCCAGCTGATCAAGACCCGTGAGTCCGTGGTCGACTCCCGGCTGACCATGCGGCAGATCGACTCGCTGGCCGCGCTGGCCCTCATCCGGGACCACTTCGTGCAGGCCACCGTCGGCAGTCCGCGGCCCGACTCCGTCTTCACCGCCCTCGGCAGCCGCGGCGAGGCCGTGCCCATCGCCGGTTTCGCGCCGACGAAGGCCCAGCGGGCCCTGGCCGCCGCGGTCGGCGATCCGGGCGCGCTCGCCGCCGACCCGACACCGCACGAGGTGACGCTGCACGGCGCCGTCTACCGGACGACCTCCGCCCGGCTGGCCGACGGCAACTACCTCGTGTTCGCCACCTCCACCGACCCGCTGCACCAGGGCGTCGCCAAGGCCCTCAAGCTGGACCTCGGCGTCGGCACGCTGCTGCTGGCGCTGCTCGCCTGCCTGACGATGTTCAACGTGCGGCGCCGGATGCGGCCGCTGGAGGACATGGTGGAGACCTCCTCGGCCATCGCCGAGGGCGACCTGACCCGGCGGGTGCCCTCCAGCCACCATCCCACCCAGGAGGTGGAACAGCTGCGGGTCGCCCTGAACTCCATGCTGCACCAGGTGGAGACGGCGTACCGCACGCGCGAACGCAGCGCGGCCCAGCTGCGCCGCTTCGTCGCCGACGCCTCGCACGAGCTGCGCACCCCGCTGTCGGCGATACGCGGCTACCTCCAGCTGTACGACAAGGGGATGCTGACCGAGCCGGACGAGCGCAGACGCGCCTGGGACCGGATGAACGCCGAGGTGGACCGTATGGGGCGGCTCGTCGACGAACTGCTCACCCTGGCCCGCCTGGACCAGCGGCCGCAGCTGCGGCTGCGGAACGTCGACGTCGTCCGGCTGGTGCGGGACGCCGCCGAGGACCTGCGCGCACAGCAGCCGGAGCGGCCCGTGACCGTGGGCGCCGAGGGCGTCCTCCTCGTGCACGCCGACGAGTCGGGGCTGCGGCAGGTGCTCGGCAACCTGATGGCCAACGTGCGCGTCCACACGCCCGCCGACGTTCCGGTGCGACTCACGGCGGAGCGCACGGACGGGGCCGTACGGCTGTGTGTGCGGGACAGGGGTCCGGGGCTGGCTGAGGAGGACGCGGCGCGCGTCTTCGACCGCTTCTTCCGCGCGGGCGGCGGCGCGGGCAGCGGCCTCGGCATGGCCATCGTCCAGGGGGTGGTCGAGGCCCACAACGGCGAAGTGACCGTCCGCACGGACCCCGGGGAGGGGCTCGCGGTGACGGTCACTCTGCCGGCGGGAGCACGGCCGTGACGCTCAGCGGGCGCAGGCCGCGACGGTCAGATCCAGCCCAGCTTCCAGAGCCGGTAGCTGCCCGTACCGTCCGTCAGGTACTGGGCGCCGCCGACGTCCTCGCTGCTGACGACGTACTCCTTGCGCTGCCACAGCGGGATCAGCGGTACGTCCTGCGCGACCTGCGCCTGCAGGGTGCGGAAGTCCGTGGCGCTGCGGCCCCGGTCGGCGAACTGCTGCGTGTCCCGGATGAGGTTGTCGACGGTCTTGCTGTTGTAGCCGGTGCTCATGGGACCGTCGGCTGCGACGACGCTGGCGAAGGTGTCCGGGTCCGGGTAGTCGGCGACCCAGCCGACCGCGTACGTGTCGAGGCTGCCCTCCGCCCAGAGCTTCTGGAACGCGCCCCACTCGTAGCCCTTGACGTCGACCTTGAACAGGCCGCTCGACTCCAGCTGCCGCTTGATCTCGGCGGCCTCGTCGGCGACGGCGCCGCCTCCCTTGCCGTAGCCGTAGCTGATCCGCACCGGGAGCGACACGCCGGCCTCGGTCAGCAGCGCGCGTGCCTTCTGGTCGTCCTGCGCCGGGTAGGTGTCGAAGAACGCCGTGTTGTGGCCCGTGATACCCGCCGGGATCACCGAGTACAGCGCGTCGACGGTCCCGTCGTACACGCTGTTGGCCAGCTCCTCGCGGTTGATCAGCCAGGCCAGGGCCTGCCGGACGCGGACGTCGTGCAGCGGTGAGGAGGCACGGGCGTTGAGGTAGAGGTTGCGGACGTCGGAGCTGTCGGACACCGACACGCGCATCTGGGGGTCGCTCGGGTTGAGTCCGGCGAGGACCTTCGGGGGCAGCGTGCGGGAGGCGACGTCGATCTGCCGGGCGCTCCAGGCCTTCTCGAGGCCGGTCGCGTCGTCGTAGTAGCGCAGCTCGACCGGCTCTCCGGTGCTGCTGATGGCGCCCTTGTAGGAGCCGTTCGGCTCCAGCACCGCGCTCTTGTCCTTGGCGTACGCCTTGAGCGTGTACGGTCCGGTGCCGTCGACGGCGGTGCCCGTACGCAGCCCGTTCTTCGGGTAGCGGGTGTGGTCGACGATGGCCCCTGCGCCCGTGGCCACCTTCTGGGGGAAGGTGGCGTCCGGCGTCGACAGGTGGAAGGTGACGGTCATGCCGCCGGCCTCCACCGAGCCGAGGGTGGACAGCAGCGGAGACGGGCCGGAGTCGGAGTTGACCTTCTTCACGCGGTCGAAGGAGAACTTCACGTCCTCGGCGGTCATCTCGCGTCCGCTGGGGAACTTGATTCCGTCGCGCAGCTCGCACCGATAGGTGCGCAGTCCGCCGCCGACGAAGCCGCAGCTCTTGGCCGCGTCCGGCACGGGTGTGACGCCACCCGGCTCGAACGTCAGCAGGGACTGGAACACGTTGCTGAACAGTGCCCAGGAGCCTGCGTCGTAGGCTCCGGCCGGGTCCAGCGACGTGACGGCGTCCGTCGTGCCGACGACGATCGTCTTGTTCTTGCTCTCCTGCGACGGCAGCAATTGCCAGCCGCCCACCCCCACGACCGCCAGCACGAGCAGCGTCGTGAGGATCCGCATGCGAACCGATCGCATCCGTATCCTCCCCAGGTCCCTTTTGGACCCTTCTGCATATGCCACACACCTGAGTGGCGCGGATACCTAATCACACGCTTTTCACGAAGGGAAAGCCGGGTCTGGGGAGAATGCGAAGAAGTTACGAAGACTTGTTGTTCGAGCGTTTGGGAGGAGCCTGCGGGGAGCTGGTCAGGCCTGGGTCGAGGCGAGTTGGACGACGGTGATGTCGGACGGGGCTCCGACCCGGGTGGGCGGGCCCCACGCGCCCGCGCCGCGGCTGACGTACAGCTGGGTGTCGCCGTAGCGCTCCAGTCCCGCGACGGTCGGGTTGGCGGCGGCCGCGAGGAGGTTGCCGGGCCAGAGCTGGCCGCCGTGGGTGTGGCCGGAGAGCTGGAGGTCCACACCGTGCCGGACGGCCTCGTGGATCTGCACCGGCTGGTGGGCGAGCAGTACGCACGCGCGTGCCGTGTCCCGGTCGCCGAGCGCCCGCTCGTAGTCGGGGCCCTGCCCCTCGCTCTCGCCCTGTACGTCGTTGACGCCGGCCAGGTCGAAGGCGGGCAGTTCGGTGCGCGCGTTCTCCAGGGGGCGCAGGCCCAGACGCCGCACCTCCTCGACCCACTGCTCGGCACCGGAGAAGTACTCGTGGTTGCCGGTGACGAAGTACGCCCCGTGCCGCGCCCGGAGCCCGGCCAGCGGGGCCGCCGCCGGTCCGAGGTCCTTCACGCTGCCGTCCACCAGGTCTCCGACGACGGCGACGAGGTCGGGCTGGGTGGCGTTGACCGTGTCGACGACCTTCTGCGCGAAGCCGCGCCCGAGGACGGGTCCGAGGTGGACATCGCTGACGACGGCGATCCGGAACCCGTCCGCCGCCCGCGGCAGCTTCGCCAGCGGCACGGTGACCCGCTTCACCCGCGGCCCGCGCAGCACCCCGTAGGTCCCGTACCCCACGGTCCCCAGGGCGACCGCGGCGGCGCCGCCGCCGACCACCCGCGACACGAACAGTCTCCGGCCGGGAAGCTCACGCGGCGGCGACACGCCCTCCGCGGGCGTGCCCGGAGGGTCGGTGCCGGGTGGGGCCGCCACGGGCCCGGCAGAACCGGCGACCGCCGCCCCGGCCCCGCCCACCGCAGAACGCGCCGGCTCGTCAGCGGACCGCGGCTCGCGGGCGGGCGTCTGCGCGGTGGGGAGGGGGTCGGACGGTTCGGGGACGGCGGGTGCCTGCGGGCGGGTGGGCAGGAGGCGGCGCAGGACCGGGCGGAGGGGCTCGGTCGCCAGGGTGGCCAGCAGCAGGTACAGCGCCAGGGCGAGCCAGAGGAAGCCGGGCCAGGCCAGGGTGCGCTGGAGCCGGAAGGGGGCTCCGGCGCGCTCGGTGACGAGGGCCGCGACGGCCAGGAGCCAGCCGCCGACGATCAGGGCCGCGCCCGCCCGGCGTACCGGGCCGGGGCCGCTGGTGGTGTCGCGGAACAGGCGGCGCCACAGGTACCAGTTGGCCGCCACCACCCCGCTGAGCAGGAGCAGCGCCACGAGCACGAAGACGACCACCATGCCGCCGGTTCCTTCCGCCTGTCGCCTGTACCGGCCTCCGGCCCCGCCGAAGGCCCCGTGGAACTGTCCGGAACGCTACGGCGTCCGGCGCAGTGCGCGCAGTCCGCGCAACCCGATGCCCCCGATGACCGTCCCCAGTACGAAGGAGACGACGGCGAGCGTCAGATGCACCCAGAAGTAGGCCGTCGGGTGCCCGTGGTCGAACGCGAGACCGCTGCCGTCCTTGACGAGATTCTTGACGAAAGTGACCCAGATGACCCAGCTCCACACCCCGAAGGCGAGCAGGAACCAGGAGACGGGGCGGCTGAGCTTCATGCCTTCAGTATCGCCGTCCGGAACCTGGCTCCGCGGGCGGGGTGGGAGGGCGGGCGGAACGTCACTGCCCGCGCCGGGTACGTTTCCGACCGTGCCCGCACCCAATAAGATCGTCAGACGATCGCTGATGGTCGCTTCCGCCGCCCTGTTGTCCCTGTCCTCCGTGTCGCTGACCGCGCCGACGGCCCTCGCCGCGCCGGTCCCGTCAGCCACTCCCCCAGCCGGGATGTCCAGCGTGGGCGGCGCCCGCCTGGGCCTGCCCGGCACACAGGTCGACCTGGCCGGCGGCGCGCCCGTGCTGCCGAAGGACCTCACCGCGCGCTCCTGGATCGTGGCCGACGCCGAGTCCGGCGACGTGCTCGCCGCGCACAACGCGCACTGGCGGCTGCCTCCGGCCAGCACCCTGAAGATGCTGTTCGCCGACACCGTGCTGCCGAAGTTCCCCCGGACCCAGACGCACAAGGTCGACCCGGCCGACCTCGCCGAGGTGGGCGCCGGCTCCAGCCTGGTCGGCATCAAGGAGAACGAGACCTACACGGTCCACGACCTGTGGCTGGGCGTCTTCCTGCGCTCCGGCAACGACGCCGTGCACGTGCTGTCCGCGATGAACGGCGGCACCGGGCCGACCGTGCAGGACATGAACGCGCACGCGCAGGAGCTCCAGGCGCTCGACACGAACGTGGTGAGCCCGGACGGCTACGACGCCAAGGGCCAGGTCTCCTCGGCGTACGACCTCACGCTGTTCGCCCGCTCGGGGATGCAGAAGAAGGACTTCCGCGAGTACTGCTCGACCGTGCGGGCGTCGTTCCCGGGCGAGACCAAGAAGAACAAGAAGGGCAAGACCACCCGCGGCTCCTTCGAGATCCAGAACACCAACCGGCTGCTGAGCGGCGACTACGACGTCCCGGTCTACCAGGGCATCGCCGGGGTGAAGAACGGCAACACCACCCATGCGGGCGCCACCTTCACCGGCGTCGCCGAGCGCGACGGCCGGGTGCTGCTCGTGACGGTGATGAACCCGGAGGACAAGCAGCACAACGAGGTCTACAAGGAGACCGTCAAGCTCTTCGACTGGGGCTTCGCCGCTCTGGACAAGGCGCGGCCGGTGGGCGAGCTGGTGCCGCCCAGGAGCGCCGTCGAGGCGAAGGGGCAGCCGGGCGCCGAGCCCTCGGCCGGCCGGACCGACGGCGCCTCGTCCCCCGCCGCCGAGGCGAGCGCGTCGGCGAAGCACGGCACCAGCGGGGTGGGGACCGCCCTGGGGGTCGCCGGTGGCGCGCTGGTGCTGCTCGCGGCCGCCGCGTTCCTGGTCAACCGCCGGTGGCCGCTGCCGGACCTGATGCGCCGCCGGACCCGCCCCTGAGATCGACGGCCCGGCCGCCGTCGCCGCCCCCGCCCTTACCGGGCTCGCCGTTCCCGTCGCCCGCACCGCCCTGCGTCGCCGTCCAGGCGGCGCAGTACAGGACCAGCTTGGCCGTGAAGTTCATCCACAGCAGCAGGGCGACGGGGACCCCGAAGGCGCCGTACATGCTCTTCGCCGCCACCCCCTGGATGTAGCCGCTCAGCAGCAGCTTCAGCAGCTCGAAGCCGACCGCGCCGATCAGCGCGGCGACCAGCAGCCGGTGGCGTGGCGGCTCCACGCCGGGCAGCAGGGTGAGGACGTACAGCAGCACCAGGAAGTCGGCGAGGACCGCGACCGCGAACGCGATGATCCGCAACAGGACGCTGCCCCAGCCGTGTTCGGCCAGCCCGATCTGCCGGGCGAGGTAGCCGACGGCGGCCGAGGCGACGGTGGACACGGCGAGCGTGACCAGCAGCGCGCCACCGAGCCCGATCAGGACGCCCGTGTCCTTCACCCTGGCCATCAGCGGGTTCTCCTCCGGGTCGGGCAGTCGCCACACCGCGCGCAGGCAGTCCCGCATCTGGCCGACCCAGTTGACGCCGGTCAGCAGCAGGACGGCACCGGCGATGAGCCCGACCGTCCCGGCGTTCTGCACCAGGGCGCTGATGTCCAACTGCTGTCCCAGGCCCGGGAACTGCTGGACGATCTTGCCCTGGAGCGTGTGCTGCTGCTGCGGACTGAGCGTGGCGGCGCCGACCGCGGCGGCCACCGTCAGCAGCGGGAACAGCGCGATGAAGCTGATGAACGTCATGGCGGCGGCCAGTCGCGACCATTTGACCCGGTCCAGGCGCTCGTACGACCGCCACGCGTGCGTGGTCATCAGGCGGGCCACCCACGGCCCGACGACGGGAAGCTTCTTCAGCCAGTCCATGATCGGACTGTGCCCGCTCGACGGCCGCATGAACACAGCGTTTCCGCGTCAAAACACGCATACCCGGACGATACGGCCGCCTGCCGTGAAGGATGCCTCCGGCCTCTCGCGTCTCCCCCGGTCCCTGCCCGTCCTGGGCGGCACATCCGAGATCGCCCCGCAGCCGCCCGGGTACCGCCCGTCCGCCGCCGCGGACCCGGCCCCGCCGAGCAGGCGTGTGCGACTATCGGGCGGGCAGTGTGCCGCGGTCCACGGGCTCCGCCTGTGGGGGCACCACGGCGCTGCCGCCGAAGCCGAACTCGCGCAGTTTGCGCCACACCCCGTCGGGGCCCTGTTCGTGCAGGGCGAACCCGGCGCACGGCCACGCGGCCTCGTACCCGGCGAGCTCCTCGAAGGCGCGGTCCATCGCCGCGTCGTCGATGCCGTGCGCCACCGTCACATGCGGGTGGTAGGGGAACTGGAGTTCGCGCGCCACGGGCCCGGAGGCGTCACGGACCTGCCGCTGGAGCCGTGTGCACGCCTCGACGCCCTCGACGACCCGCACGTAGACCACCGGGGACAGCGGCCGGAAGGTGTCCGTGCCGGACAGCCGCATGGTGAAGGGGCGCCCGACCGCGGCCACCTCCGTCAGATGGGCCTCGACGGCCGGCAGCTCCACGGCGTCGACCTCCGTCGGCGGCAGCAGGGTGACGTGCGTGGGGATGCCGTGAGCCGCGGCGTCGCCGAAGCCCGCGCGCCGCTGCTGGAGCAGGCTGCCGTGGGGCTCCGGGACCGCGATCGACACGCCGATCGTTACGGTCCCCACGTCGTCTCCTTCGTCGTGCCGGATCTGTCTTCTGGGTCTTCTGGGGCTTCTTGTTTCGTTCTCAGCCGTTTCGTCACCGCCGTCCGGCTATGACTGTACGACCACGGCGCCGCTGTGGGCAGGCACAGCCACAGTGATGTGCGGCGCTCTGCCCCGCGGCGCGCGTGTGCGGTGGTGCGCCTCAGTGCTTGGCGGGAAGGAAACCCACCCGGTCGTACGCCTGGGAGAGGGTCTCCGCGGCGACCGTGCGCGCCTTCTCCGCGCCCTTGGCCAGGATCGAGTCCAGGGTCTCCGGGTCGTCCAGGTACTGCTGGGTCCGCTCCCGGAACGGCGTCACGAACGCGACCATGACCTCGGCGAGATCCGTCTTGAGCGCACCGTAGCCCTTGCCCGCGTACTTCTCCTCCAGTTCGCCGATACCCGCCCCGGTCAGCGTCGAGTAGATCGTCAGGAGGTTGCTGACGCCCGCCTTGGTCTCCGGGTCGTAGCGGATGACCGTGTCGGTGTCCGTGACCGCGCTCTTGACCTTCTTGGCCGTGGCCTTCGGGTCGTCCAGCAGGTTGACCAGGCCCTTCGGCGTGGACGCCGACTTGCTCATCTTGGTCGTCGGGTCCTGGAGGTCGTAGATCTTCGCCGTCTCCTTGAGGATGTACGCGTCCGGGACGGTGAAGGTCTGGCCGAAGCGGCCGTTGAAGCGCTCGGCGAGGTCGCGGGTGAGCTCGATGTGCTGACGCTGGTCCTCGCCGACCGGCACCTCGTTGGCCTGGTAGAGCAGGATGTCGGCGACCTGGAGGATCGGGTACGTGAACAGGCCGACGGAGGTCCGGTCGGTGCCCTGCTTGGCGGACTTGTCCTTGAACTGGGTCATGCGGCCGGCCTCGCCGAAGCCGGTGAGGCAGTTCATGACCCAGGCCAGCTGGGCGTGCTCGGAGACGTGGCTCTGCACGAACAGCGTGCAGCGATCCGGGTCCAGCCCGGCGGCCAGCAGCTGGGCGGCCGCAACCCGCGTGTTGGCGCGCAGCTCGGCCGGATCCTGCGTGACCGTGATCGCGTGCAGGTCGGCGAGCATGTAGAACGCGTCGTGGCTCTCCTGGAGGGCCACCCACTGGCGGACGGCGCCGAGGTAGTTGCCGAGGTGGAACGATCCGGCGGTGGGCTGGATTCCGGAGAGCACGCGGGGTCGGTCAGTCGCCATGCTCACCATTCTCTCAGGTAAGAGAGCCCGATCCGGAACCGGTCGGAAACAGATGGGAACCGGATCGTCCCGCGCGGTGTAACAAGGGTGTGAGAACGCGGGAGGGGGGCCGCATCGTCGATGAGGCCGCGGTGATCGCACGCGTACGCGCCGGGGAGCCGGAGGCGTACGCGGAGCTGGTGCGGGCCCACACGGGCATCGCGCTCAGGGCGGCCGCCGCGCTCGGGGCGGGGGCGGACGCGGAGGACGTGGTGCAGCAGGCCTTCGTCAAGGCGTACTGCGCCCTGGGCCGGTTCAGGGACGGCTCGGCCTTCAGGCCGTGGCTGCTGTCGATCGTCGCCCATGAGGCGAGGAACACAGTGCGCGCCGCGGCCCGGCGACGCACGCTCGCCGGCCGGGAGGCGGCCTTCGTGGAGGCCGAGCCGCTGATACCCGAGTCGGCGGACCCCGCCGTGGCGACGCTGCGGACGGAGCGCCGCGCCGCCCTGCTGGCCGCGCTGGAACAGCTGAGCGAGGAGCACCGTCTGGTCGTCACCTACCGCTATCTGCTGGAGATGGACGAGTCGGAGACCGCCCAGGCCCTGGGCTGGCCCCGGGGCACCGTGAAGTCCCGTCTCCACCGCGCCCTGCGCAAGCTGGGCCGACTGCTGCCGAACGCCCGGTCCCGGGAAGGGGGTGAGGAACGTGCGTGAACAGAAGGGGGCGGGACGGGCGGGGCCCCCCGGGCTGCCGGAGGAACTGCGGGCGCTCGGACGCTCGCTGGACGCGCCGGGACCGTCGGGTCCGGCAGATCCGTCGCGCCCGGCGGTTCCGGCGGCGGGGTCCGAGTCGATGGCGGAGCGGGTGCTTCAGCAGATACTGGCCGAACAGGTGCCGGTCCCGGTGGCCGAGCCGGCGCGTGCGGGTGAGCGGCTGCGGGCGGTGCGGCACTGGACGCGGACGCGGTGGCGTTCGCTGACGGCGGCCCTGTGCGGTCTGCTGACGGTCCTCGCGCTCACGCCCCCGGTGCGGGCGGCGGTCCTCGACTGGTTCGGCTTCGCCGGCGTCGAGGTGCGGTACGACCCGTCGGCGATGCCCTCACCCGGCGCCGAGGTCCCCGGCTGCGGCCGGTCGCTGTCCCTGGCGCAGGCGCGGCGGCAGGCCGGCTTCGAGCCCCTGGTGCCCGACGCGCTCGGCGTGCCGGACGCGGTGACGGTGACCGGCGAGCCGCGGGGGCGGTTCCTGGTGACCCTGTGCTGGCACGAACAGGGGCGGACGATACGACTCGACGAGTACCCGCAGCGGCTGGACATCGGCTTCGCCAAGAGCCTGCGGGAACCACCGGAGTGGATTCCGCTGGGCACGGCCTCGACCGACGGCGTCTTCGACTCCGCCCTGTGGTTCCCGAGGCCGCATCTGCTCAGCTTCTGGCTGCTGGACGCCGACGGCCACCGCTTCACCCGGGACGAGCGGACCGCCGGCCCGACGCTGCTGTGGATGCACGGGACCGGCGACGACACCGTGACGCTCCGGCTGGAGGGAGTGACGTCCAAGGCGCACGCGATGCGGATCGCCCGGTCGGACGTGCTGGAGGCCGGGACTTCCGGGCGGCCTTCGCTCCCAGAGGGTGGGAACCCCGGCGGGCCGGGCGGTGTACCAGAAGTGATGCGCGGCCCGGGGCGGGCCGCGTCGGATTCGACCGGTGGGGGTTCGGATGGGCACATGGAGGGTTCGTGAACTGACCGCGCTCCTGGGCGCGTTGACGATGATGCTCGCCGTGATGGTGTGGGGCGCGTCCTCCGCGACGGCCGGCGGCCCGACCAGTGTGCTGGTGACCTCGCCGCAGAGCGGACAGGCCCACGCGCTCTACTACTCCGAGAAGGAGTACGGGCAGTTGGAGAAGCTACTGGGCCCGGCCGGCTCGGGCGGCCGCGACCTGCCGCCCGAGGCCGATCTGGTCCACGCACGGCAGCTCAACGTGACCTGGCTGGTGCACGACATATCACCGTGGCGGTTCGACCGGGTCTTCCCGATGACCCGTGGGAACGCCGTCTGGATCCACACGGCGGCGAACGTGCCCGAGTCCATGAACGGCTACTGGCACCGTGCCGAGCGGCCCGCCCGGCTGCGCGCCCTGCTCGCGAAGCTGGGCGTGATGGGCAAGGCCTCCCCCTCGGACCAGGGGTACACCGGCATCTTCCCGGCGCCCTGGCAAGGCGAGACGGCCGCACCGGACACCGCGGCACCGGAGACCGGACCCGACGCCGAGGGGACGCAGACGGTGCGGGTGAGCGTGCCGTCCGCTGAGGACGGCGGCACCGACTGGTGGTGGGCGATACCGGGAGCGGCAGCCGGGGCGGTGCTCGCGCTGGTACTGCGGCGCTTCGTACCGAGGCTTCCGCTCGACCGCCTGCGGCGGGAGCGGGACCCGGGCCCCCGGCAGGAACTGCGGGACGTGTAGGACGCGTGCGCGGGACGAGAGGGGATGGCCGGGTGGAACCGCGCGGCAGGCGTACGGCGTCGCGGCTCACCGCCCTGCTGCTGACAGCGGTGGCGGCAGCGCTTCTGTCAGGGGTGCCGGTGGTCGCCGCAGCCGCCGGGGCGGACGGACAGCCGCGCACCCCCGATGTGGCGCTTCTCATCGCGGGCGGTTCGGGGCGGACGACGGTCCTGCACTCCGGGGAGCCCGGCTTCGCCCAGCTCCAGAAGCTGCTGAGGCCGGCGTACACGGGGACGGAGCCGGTACCGGACGCTTGGGCGGAGGGCACGGCGGCCCGGCGTGGCGCCGGACCGCCGAGGGAGGAACCACGGCAGGAGCTGATCGACTTGTGAGTCCAGTGACCCTGTCCGTCCTGTGACCGTGAGTCCCGGGCGGGGACGGGTCAGCCGAGGTCGATCTCCGGGTAGAGGGGGAAGCCCGCCACCAGGTCCGTGGCCCGGTGCGAGATCTCGTCCGCGATCTTCGGGTCGAGAACGTGCTGGGCCTTGGAGGGGGTGCCCTTGCCGGTGGTGCCGGGCTCGGTGGCCGTCAGGACACGGTCGATCAGGCCGGCGACCTCGTCCATCTCGGCGGTGCCCAGACCACGGGTGGTCAGCGCGGGGGTGCCGATGCGGATGCCGGAGGTGTACCAGGCGCCGTTGGGGTCGGCCGGGATCGCGTTGCGGTTGGTGACGATGCCGGAGGCGAGCAGGGCGGACTCGGCCTGACGGCCGGTGAGGCCGTAGGAGGAGGCGACGTCGATCAGGTTGAGGTGGTTGTCGGTGCCGCCGGTGACGAGGGTGGCGCCGCGGCGCGTCAGGCCCTCGGCGAGGGCTCGGGAGTTGTCGACGATGCGCTGGGCGTAGTCCTGGAAGGAGGGCTGCCGGGCCTCGGCGAGGGCGACGGCCTTGGCGGCCATGACGTGCGGGAGAGGGCCGCCGAGGACCATCGGGCAGCCCCGGTCGACCTGGTCCTTGAGGGAGTCGTCGCACAGGACCATGCCGCCGCGCGGGCCGCGCAGGGACTTGTGGGTGGTGGTGGTGACGATCTGGGCGTGCGGGACCGGGTCGAAGTCGCCGGTGAGGACCTTGCCGGCGACCAGGCCCGCGAAGTGGGCCATGTCGACCATGAGCGTGGCGCCGACCTCGTCGGCGATCTCGCGCATGATCCGGAAGTTCACCAGGCGCGGGTAGGCGGAGTAGCCGGCGACGATGATCAGCGGCTTGAACTCACGGGCGGAGGCGCGCAGGGCGTCGTAGTCGAGGAGGCCGGTGGCCGGGTCGGTGCCGTAGGAGCGCTGGTCGAACATCTTTCCGGAGATGTTCGGGCGGAAGCCGTGGGTGAGGTGCCCGCCGGCGTCCAGGGACATGCCGAGCATGCGCTGGTTGCCGAAGGCCTGGCGCAGTTCGGCCCAGTCCGCCTCGGAGAGGTCGTTGACCTGGCGGACCCCGGCCTTCTCCAGGGCGGGGGCCTCCACGCGCTGGGCGAGCACGGCCCAGAAGGCGACGAGGTTGGCGTCGATGCCGGAGTGCGGCTGGACGTAGGCGTGGCGGGCGCCGAAGAGTTCCTTGGCGTGCTCGGCGGCCAGCGACTCGACGGTGTCGACGTTGCGGCAGCCGGCGTAGAAGCGGCGGCCGATGGTGCCCTCGGCGTACTTGTCGCTGAACCAGTTGCCCATGGCCAGCAGGGTGGCCGGGGAGGCGTAGTTCTCCGAGGCGATCAGCTTGAGCATCTCGCGCTGGTCGGCGACCTCCTGGCCGATGGCGTCGGCCACGCGCGGCTCGACGGCGCGGATCACGTCGAGGGCGGCACGGAAGGCGGTGGACTCGTTGGACAGGGGCGCGGTGTTCTCAGGCATCGGGACCTCCGGACGTGGCATCGGCGTTCACGTTACGGCCCAGGCGCACGGCACACTTTCGGCTCGGGCCGCTCCCCGATGGTCGGTCCCATCCCAGCGCGCCAGTCACGGCCCGCCGTCAGCCTACCGGGCGCACCCCACGGCGCAGTTCCCCCGTCCGCCATGCGAGCGAGGATAGGAAGGAGGACAACCTCCCCTCCCCGGGAGGCGCCCCTCGTCCTCGGGAGCCGCCGTGACCGCCACGGAAGACCTCATCGCCGCCGCCGACGCCCACAGCGCACACACCTACCACCCGCTGCCCGTGGTGATCGCCACGGCGGAGGGCGCGTGGATGACGGACGTGGAGGGCCGCCGGTACCTCGATCTGCTGGCCGGTTACTCGGCGCTGAACTTCGGGCACCGCAACCGGCGGCTGATCGAGGCGGCCGAGGCGCAGATGGAGCGGGTGACACTGACCTCGCGGGCCTTCCACCACGACCGGTTCGCGGAGTTCTGCGAACGGCTGGCCCAGCTGTGCGGCATGGAGTCCGTACTGCCGATGAACACGGGCGCGGAGGCGGTGGAGACGGCCGTGAAGACGGCCCGGAAGTGGGGGTACCGGGTCAAGGGCGTGCCCGCGGAGATGGCGAAGATCGTGGTCGCGGGCAACAACTTCCACGGCCGCACGACGACGATCATCAGCTTCTCCACCGACCCGGTGACCAGGGCGGACTTCGGGCCGTACACGCCGGGCTTCGAGATCGTGCCGTACGGGGACCTGACGGCGATGCGGTCGGCGATGACGGAGAACACGGTCGCCGTGCTGCTGGAGCCGATCCAGGGCGAGGCGGGGGTGCTGGTGCCGCCGGCCGGTTATCTGCCGGCCGTGCGGGAGCTGACCCGGCAGCGGAACGTGCTGTTCGTCGCCGACGAGATCCAGTCGGGGCTCGGGCGCACCGGCCGTACCTTCGCGTGCGAGCACGAGGGGGTGGTACCGGATGTGTACGTGCTCGGGAAGGCGCTGGGCGGCGGGATCCTGCCGGTGTCGGCGGTGGTGTCCTCGCGCGAGGTGCTGGGCGTGTTCCGGCCGGGCGAGCACGGGTCGACGTTCGGCGGGAACCCGCTGGCGTGCGCGGTGGCGCTGGAGGTGATCGCGATGCTGCGCTCGGGCGAGTTCCAGGCGCGGGCCGCGGAGCTGGGCGAGCATCTGCACCGCGAGCTGGGGCAGCTGACCGGGACGGGCCGGGTGCGGGCGGTGCGCGGCCGCGGGCTGTGGGCGGGCGTGGACGTGGACCGGTCGCTGGGGACCGGGCGGGAGATCGCCCGGAAGCTGATGGACCGGGGCGTCCTGGTGAAGGACAGCCACACCTCGACGATCCGGATCGCCCCGCCGCTGGTGATCGGCAGGGAGGACCTGGACTGGGGGCTGGCCCGGCTGCGGGCGGTGCTCGGCGTGTAGCGGGTGACCGTCCTCTGCCCGGAGTCCCCTAAAGTCGCCTCGTGGTCTTCGGAATGGTGTGCGCGCTCGGCGCGGCGGTGTGTTTCGGCGCGGCGACGGTGCTTCAGGCCGTCGCCGCACGCGCCGCGGCCGACAGCGGCGGGGGCGGGGAGGCGGCACTTCTGCTGCGGGCGGTGCGGCAGTGGCGGTATCTGGCGGGCCTGGGCCTGGACGGCCTCGGGTTCCTGTTCCAGATCGCGGCCCTGCGCTCGCTGCCGATCTACGTGGTCGGCGCGGCCCTCGCCGCCAGTCTCGCGGTGACGGCGGTGACCGCGTCCCGGCTGCTGCGGGTGCGGCTGAGCACGGTGGAGTGGTCGGCGGTGGGCGTCGTCTGCGCCGGTCTGGCCCTGTTGGGGCTGGCCTCGGGCGCGGAGGGCCATGAGCAGGGCTCGACGGCGCTGAGGTGGGCGATGCTCGGGGCGGCGCTGGCGGTGCTGCTGCTCGGAGCGGTCGCCGGCCGCCTGCCCGAGCGTGTCCGTGCCCTGCTCCTCGGCCTGGGCGCGGGCTTCGGCTTCGGCGTGGTCGAGGTGGCGGTACGGCTGATCGACTCGCTCGCCCCGTCGGCGCTGTTCCCCAACCCGGCAACCTACGCCCTGCTGCTCGGCGGCGGAGCCGCCTTCCTGCTGCTGACCTCGGCCCTCCAGCGCGGTTCGGTGACCACGGCCACCGCGGGCATGGTCATCGGCGAGACGATCGGCCCCGCGGCGGTCGGGGTGGTGTGGCTGGGCGACCGCACCCGCGAGGGTCTGGCCTGGCTCGCGGTGCTCGGCTTCGCGGTGGCGGTGGCGGGCGCCCTGGCGCTGGCGCGGTTCGGGGAGGCACCGGAGGCGGAAGGGCTGGAAGGGCCGGCCCAGGAGGCGTCGGCCGCACAGGGGTGACCTCCGGCCCGGCGGGCCGTCAGGGCAGTACCCGGCACAGGGCGTCCAGGGCCGCGGCCCACGCGTGGTCCGCTGGGGTGCCGTAGCCGACGACGAGGGCGTCCAGCGGCGCCACTTCCGCCTGCTCGTGGCGGAAGCGGGACAGGCCCTGGAGGGCGAGGCCCTGCCAGGCGGCCGCCTGGACCACCGCGGATTCCGTTCCGGGCGGCAGTCGCAGCACGGCGTGCAGGCCCGCGGCGATGCCGGTGGCGCGGACGTCGGGCGCGCGGACGGCGAGGGCTTCGACCAGGGCGTCGCGGCGGCGGCGGTAGCGCAGCCGGGCGGAGCGCACATGACGGTCGTAGGCGCCGGAGGTGATGAACTCCGCGAGCGTCAGCTGGTCCAGCACCCCGCAGGTGTCGGAGTTCCCCTTGGCGGCCGTGGCCTCGGCCATCAGGGACGGGGGCAGGGCCATCCAGGCCAGGCGCAGGCCGGGGGCCAGGGACTTGCTCGCCGTGCCCAGGTAGACCACGCGGTCCGGGTCCAGTCCCTGGAGCGCGCCGACGGGCTGGCGGTCGTAGCGGAACTCACCGTCGTAGTCGTCCTCCAGGATCAGGCCGCCGGTGCGCCGGGCCCACTCGGTCACGGCCGCGCGCCGGTCGGGGTGCAGGGGCATGCCCATCGGGAACTGGTGGGCGGGGGTGAGCAGGACCGCCCCGGAGCCGGTCGGTTCGCCGGTGACCGTGCCGAGTTCGTCGAAGGGCAGGGGGCTGGTGCGCAGGCCCGTCCGGGCCAGGAGGTCCCAGTGCACGTCGAGGCCGTACGACTCGACGGCGACCGTGGTGACGCCGCGGGCCCGCAGCACCGTGCCGAGGATCCGCAGTCCGTGCGCGAAGCCCGCGCACACCAGGATGTGGTCGGGGTCGGTGCGGACGCCGCGGACCCGGGCGAGATGGCCGGCCAGGGCGGTGCGTAGTTCGGGCCGGCCGCGCGGGTCGCCGTAGCCGAGGGCGTGGTGGGGCGCGGTGGCCAGGGCGCGGCGGGCGGCCTTGAGCCACTGCGTGCGGGGGAAGGAGGCGAGGTCCGGGGTACCGGGGACGAGGTCGTGAACGGGGCGGGGGCGCTCCCGGGGGTGCGGGGCCGCGCCGGTCCGCCGGACGTCCGCGCCCGGCGGCGGCCCGAACGGCGAGGCGGGTGCCCCCGTGGCCACGCGCGTGCCCGAGCCCTGGCGGGCGGTCAGCCAGCCCTCGGCGACCAGGTCGGCGTAGGCGTCGGCGACCGTGTTGCGGGCGACGCCCAGGTCGGCGGCGAAGGTGCGGGAGGAGGGCAGCCGGGTTCCGGGGGCCAGGCGGCCGGTGCGGACCGCCTCGCGCAGCGCGTCGGTGAGGCCTCGGCGCAGGCCGGGACCGGCCGGTTCCAGATGCAGGTCCAGGCCCAGAGTGGCCCATGATTCCGCCATGGAAATGGACCATACTCCTGGGCTGCTTCGCTCATAGGGTCAGGTGTATGGCTACGACGACGAACACCGGCGGACACACGGACACCCCCGAAGGCGCCCCCGCGTACGCGCCCGAGCACGAGCCCCGTATGCAGTGGGCCAAGCACGCCCCCGAGGTCTACAAGGCGATGGTCCGGCTGGACGCGGCCGCGGGCCAGGGCCTCGACCCGCGGCTGCGCGAGCTGGTCAAGATCCGCGCCTCGCAGCTCAACCACTGCGCGTTCTGCCTGGACATGCACACCAAGGACGCGCTCGCGGCCGGCGAGAGCGTGGAGCGGATCGTGCAGCTCGGCGCCTGGGAGGAGTCGCGCCACTTCTACACGGAGAAGGAGCTCGCGGCGATCGAGCTGACCGAGGCCGTCACCGTCCTCACCGACGGCTTCGTGCCGGACGAGGTGTACGAGAGGGCCGCCGCGCACTTCGACGAGGCCGAGCTGACCTGTCTGATCGCCGCGATCACGGTGATCAACGCCTGGAACCGGTTCGGTGTGACGACCCGCGCGGTCCCGGGCCACTACACGCCGGGGCAGTACAAGTGACGTCCCGCACGGGGGCGAACCTCAGCGCGTCGCGAAGGTGCTCAGGACCGTGTCGGCGTCCCGCTGCGCCGCGGGCCAGTCCGTGGCCGGGCAGGCCGCCAGTACGGCGTACTTCTTGCCGTCGTCGGCGGTGAACGCGTACTCCACCGCCTGCCGGCGCTCCCCCAGCTTGTCGCTGTCGTACGCGTACACCAGCCGGGCCGCGTCGTCGCCGACCGCGCTGGAGGCACCGGCCGGAGCACCGACCTGGTCCACGCTGATCTCCTCGTAGGCGGGCTGCCCGGCAAGGTTCTCGGACGACGCCAGAACGGCCTCGTACGGCGTCATCCCGGCTTCCGTGATGACGAAGATCTGCAGCAGCCGGTGGTCGTCGTCCGTGGCGTAGAAGATGCCGTTCGAGCGTTCGCTGCGCTGCCATCCGTCGGGTACGGCGATCGTGAACCCGGCGGGGTCGTCGACGACGTGGTACCCGTCGGGCGGGACGGTGGGCGCGGAGGTGGCGGTCGCCGTGTCGTCGGGTGAGGACTCGTCCGGGGCGGCGCTTCCGGTCGCCGGGGACCGGTCGGCACCCGGCACGCCGGCGGTGGGTGGCGGGCTCGTCTCCGTACGGGCGGCGTCGGATCCGTCCCCGCCGGTCAGCCTCAGGACGCCGAACGCGACGGCGATCCCGACCACGGCGGCCCCCGCCGCCACCTTCCACCACAGCGCGCGCTCCGGGTTCCGGCGCTGGGGGACGGACGGCCCGAGGACCGTCGGCGGCTGCCATCCGGCGTCGGGCCCGGGCGCCGCGGGCGGGCCGGCGAACTCCGCGGGTGGCGGTGGCACCGCCGAAGGCGCCGGCGGCGCATGGTCCGGCCGGGCCGGCGGCGGGGGCGTGGCTGCCCGGGCCGGACGCGCGGTGGCGTCCTCCCAGCGCTGGGTCTCCTCGTTCCAGAACCGTCCGCCCCCGTGGCTCACGCCGCTCCCCTCACCTTCCCAGCAGTCCGGTCACACCAGCGGTCCGGTCACATTCCCAGCAGTCCGGCAACGGCCCCGGCCGACGTGAACACGGACAACACCGCCTGCGCGTCGTTCAGCAGTTCGCGCAGCCGCTGCCGTCTGCCCTCGCCGGTGGTACCGGTCCGGTTGATCTCGTCCTCGGTGTCCGCCAGTTCTCCGTCCAGTGCCCGGGTCCGGTCGTCGGCCCGGATCCGGGCGAGGTCGGCGCGCAGTTCACGCACGGCCGCGAGCAGTTCCTCGGCAGCCGGATCGCGTCCGGCCGCGTGGTGGTGGCTCTCCGCGTGCGCGTGACTGCCGATGGCGAAGGTGCTCTGCGAGACGTCGGCGATGGTGACGGCCGGCTCATCCGTGGACATCGCTGCCGGATCCCTTCTGCGGCGCGGGGCCGCCGGTGGTGGCCGAGGCGGAGGCGTGCTCGCCGACGGCGAAGGTGCTGCCCTCCACCCGGCCGATGTGCACGCCGCCGTTGCTGATGTTGTTGACCTGCTGCACGAACTCGCCGGTCTGGTAGCCGGACTCGGCGAGCGCCGCCCGCACTCCGTGCGCGACGCGGTCCTGGATGCTCTTCAGATAACGGGAGACGTCCATGTCCTGGAACTGCGAACCGGCCGGCGCCGAGCCCAGTTCCCGCACCGACAGGGCGGGGCCGTCGGGCAGCGCGTGCGCGTAGCCGCCGGTGAGCAGCCGCCACGCGTAGGCCACCCCCTTGCCGAGAGTGGCCAGCGAGGAGGCCGCCGAGCGCGGCACCTGGGGGACGGCGGCGGCCGCCTTGCCGAGCCGGCTGTTGTGGTGGAAGCGGTGCGCCGTGCGGTCGGCCTCCTTGAAGTCCTCCCGCACCGGAAGCAGTACGTGCGGGGCGATCTCCAGGACCAGCATGCGGCCCTGGGTGTGGACCCGGACGAAGACCGTGACGACCAGCTCCTCGTCCCAGCCCCCGACCCGGATGCGCAGGAAGTGCCGCCGCTTCTCGCCGCCCTCCTCCACCGCGCGCGTGAGGTGCTCCTCGACGGCCTGCGGGTGATACGGCGCCTCCGCGCGCTCCAGCAGGCCCTCGGCCGGCAGGAACACGCACTCGTCGATCTCCAGGGCGCGCAGCCGGTCGCGCGCCGAGGTCCCCGCGTGCTCGGCGGGCAGCCGCAGCTGTTCGAGCCGCGGCCGGATCTTCTCCAGGACGGCGCGGTTGCTGAGCGGCTGCTGCTTCCGCAGGGCGTCCGGCTTGAGCTCGACCGCGAGGGCCCAGGTCTCGTACGCCTCACCGGCCCCGCAGAACGGACGAGCCTCGTGGTACATGATCAGCTGCCCGTGCTGTTCCACCCGGATCCGATCGCTCAGCCGGCGAAACCGCTGCCCCTGGTCCCGCTCGGCGGGGTCGCCGCCCGCGTCCGGGAAGCGGTGCCGGGACAGCTCCTCCACCAGGGCCTTGGCGAACCAGCCCCGCCGTGCGGCCTCGCACAGCGCGATGAGCACGAGCAGCACGAGCGTGGCCCAGCCCTGCCAGGGCTCGACGCCGATGCTCGCCGCGGTCAGCAGGTCCGACAGCAGGCCGGAGGAGCCGGCGTCGTACAGACCGCCGGAGGAGTTGTACGGCGACAGGCCGTCGTCGGCGCCGCCGAAGGCCGCGCCGGCCATGCCCAACAGCCCGAAGACGAACAGGAACCGGCCCGCCCAGCGCAGAAAGAACGCGAGCACCCGCCGGTACAGAGGCGGCTGCTTCTCCCGACCCCGGGCCCAGGCCGCGATCGCGAGGTACACACCGGCCCAGGCGAATTCGGCGAGCAGACCGCCGGTCAGGATCGCTCCGGCCACCCACACGCCGAGGGTCGCCCCGGCCCACTGCAGTTCCAGACGACGGGCGCGCAACGCGTGCGCGAGGACGCGTGCCGTGTCCAGCCCCAGTGAAGGCGCCACGAACCGCTGCTCGTTGAGGTGGAGTTCCTCGATGACCCGGTCCCGGTAGCCGGCATCCAGGTAGGTGCCCGCGCAGAGCAGCCGGGTGGCCTCACTGGCGTGCGGAGGCACCGACGGGAGCGAAGGCGGCACGCCGGCATGGCTCGGCGACTGTGGCTGCGGCTGCGGCTGCGGCTGCGGCTGCGGCTGCGGCTGCGGTGGTACGTGGGCGGTGCTCACGCGACTCCCCCGATGCGTGATGCGTCATCTGACGGCCAGTGAGGTGACGGTGGATCAGCATAGGGGGTGGCGGCGCACCGTGAAAGCGGTATGTGCTCGCGACGGCGGCGGCGAGAACGGCCACGGGCCCCGCGGCCGGAAGAACCGGCAGCGGGGCCCGTGCGGGGCGTGACGGAGCGGGCCGTACCGCTCTCAGATCAGGCCGAGGGAGCGGACCGCCTCGCGCTCCTCCGAGAGCTCCTGGACGGAGGCGTCGATGCGGGCGCGGGAGAAGTCGTTGATCTCCAGGCCCTGGACGATCTCGTACGCGCCGTCCTTGCAGGTGACCGGGAAGGAGGAGATCAGGCCCTCGGGGACGCCGTAGGAGCCGTCCGACGGGATGCCCATGGAGACCCAGTCGCCCTCGGCGGTGCCGTTGACCCAGGTGTGCACGTGGTCGATGGCGGCGTTGGCGGCGGAGGCGGCCGACGAGGCGCCGCGGGCCTCGATGATGGCCGCGCCGCGCTTGGCGACGGTCGGGATGAAGTCCTCGGCCAGCCACTTCTCGTCGTTCACGACCTCGGCGGCGTTCTTGCCGGCGACCGTGGCGTGGAAGATGTCCGGGTACTGGGTCGCGGAGTGGTTGCCCCAGATGGTCAGGCGCTTGATGTCGGCGACCGTCGAGCCCGTCTTCTTGGCGAGCTGGGTCAGCGCCCGGTTGTGGTCGAGGCGGGTCATCGCGGTGAAGCGCTCGGCGGGCACGTCCGGCGCGGCGGCCTGGGCGATCAGCGCGTTGGTGTTCGCGGGGTTGCCGACGACCAGGACCTTCACGTCGTCCGCGGCGTGGTCGTTGATGGCCTTGCCCTGCGGCTTGAAGATGCCGCCGTTGGCCTCGAGGAGGTCACCGCGCTCCATGCCCTTGGTGCGCGGGCGGGCGCCGACGAGGAGGGCGACGTTGGTGCCGTCGAAGGCGACGTTCGGGTCGTCGCTGATGTCGATGCCCTGAAGGAGCGGGAACGCGCAGTCGTCGAGCTCCATGGCCGTGCCCTCGGCGGCCTTCAGCGCCGGCGTGATCTCCAGGAGGCGCAGTTTGACCGGCACGTCCGCGCCGAGCAGCTGGCCGGAGGCGATGCGGAAGAGCAGGGCGTAACCGATCTGGCCGGCCGCGCCGGTGACGGTGACGTTCACGGGAGTGCGGGTCATGGCGTTCTCCGTATGACAGCTGGCGGTGGGGCGTCCCTGCCCCGGGGTGCGGGATCCTGCCGCCGGCGCCGGCCGGCGGCGCCGCGACGACCGATCACCAACGGATGATCGATCTCTTGGCGTCAAGAGAGATCCAGCCGTCAGGCTATCGCCTCTCCGGGATCCCTATGGGCCGGGGCCCTGTGGCCCGGCCCACAGGACGGCCCGGTGACGTGGGAGAGGCGGCCGCCCGTCCGGGAGAGGAGGGACGAAGGCGGCCGCCATATGGGGGTTGCCGGAAACCGGACTCCCGTGGGGGGTACTGTCCGCGTGCCCGGTTCCGCGGCTCCCACACCTGTCCCGCGCCACTTGTCGTCCGGACGGCCCCGTACCGGTGGCCGCGCCCCCGTCTCCCCGAGGCGCGGCCCCCTGCTCACGGACCGGTGCACCCCGTCTGTCCGGAGGCCAGCGTCGTGCACGCCTTCGCCTGCGCCGCGTCCCGCACCGCGATCATCGGCGTGTACGCGATCGTCTCGCCGGGCGCCGTGAGGGTGCCGCGCTCCGTGCGCGTGCCGACCGTGACCCGGACCTCGTCGCCCGCTACGGCCTGGGTGATACGGGCCCAGGCGGCACCGCACGTCTTGCTGTAGCGGACCTCGACCAGGGTCGTGCCGACGGTGACGCTCTCGGCCGTGCTCACCAGGTTGCCGCTGCACCCCATGGTCTCGGCGTCCTTGCCGGTGCAGCCGTCCGCGACGCACTCGACGCCGGGCGGCAGACTGACGTCGGCGGAGGGCGACGGCGGCTTGGCCTCGGTCGCGGCCTTCTTGCCGTCCCCGTCGCCGGTGAGGAAGAAGACGGCGCCGATCACGGCCAGCGCGCTGGCCGCACCCGCGAGGAACATCATCACCTGCCGCTTGCGCCCCCCGCCCCCGGAGGAGGCGGGCGCGGGGGACCGCGGAGGCTCACCGTGCGCGCCCGCGGAGCCCGGGGTGTACGGGGTGTGCGGACGGCCGGGGTCGCCCTGGGCGTACGGCCCGGGAGAAGCCACGGGGTGCGGGCTCGGGAACCCGGGAGCCGACTCGGAGCCGCCGTCCGTGGGCGCCTTGGCGCCGGGGGCGCGTCCGCCCGCCCGCGACGGTCCCCGGTATCCGGCCAGCCCCCAGGAGTTGGCGCCCGTCGACGTCCCGGAATCGGTGGCTCCGGTGGCGGAGTCGGCGTCGGCGTCGGAATCGGAGTCCGGCCCGGCACCGGGCGCGACGGCCGGGAGGGGAGTCGTCGCCGAGGCGCCCGCCGAGGCCCGCGGCGCCTTCCGCGCCGTGCCCTCACGGGCGTCGGCGTCGGACGCCGTCGGCTGCACGGGCACCGCGGGGGACGCGCCCGCCGGGCCCACGCTCTTCGGGGCCGCCGTGGCGGTGCCGTTCCTGCGGGCCGTCCTGGCTCCGCCCGCCTCGGCGCCGGACGCCACCGCGCCGAACTCCCCGAGCGCGGCGCGCGCCTGGGACACCCGGATGGCCTCCATGGTCCGGTCGTGGCGCATCTCCGCACGGCTCCAGGCCCGTTCGGCCAGCTCCCACATGGTGGTGAGGTGGACCGGATTGGTGCCGGTGACCTCCGCGAGTGCCACGACCGCGCCCTTGGGCGCCAGGAGCCGTCCGTTGAGGTAGCGCTCCCAGGACGTCTTGCTGTAGCCCGTGCGATCGGCGAGCGCGGCGATGCTCAGGCCGCCGCGGTCCACGAGCCGCCGCAACTGGCTCGCGAACTCCTTGATCTGCGGATCGAGTTCATCGGGCAGGGCCTTCCAACGAGGCATCGCTTCCCCTTCCCCCCGGTACGTGCTGGTTGTTCCCCGCGCATGACGTCCTGTGTCGAGACCCGGTTCTCGGTTCTCGCTACCCACAGGAGTGCGCCCCGCCAGGATCTCAGGTCCCGTTTCGGGGGCGCACGGGAGCACTCGGGCCGAAGCGCGCGCCGGTGCCCGCTCCCCACGCTAGCCCGGCCGGGGGTGGGAGGCCTCACCCGTGTGGCGGGCTCTGTCGACGCATCGGCACATCCCGGATCCCGGCGTGACCTCGTACGCCGCAGGGGTCCCCCGGCTCACCCTGCTCCCCCGGCTCACCCGGAGGCCGCGGCACCGTCGCCGGGGCGGTCGGGTCCGGGATCCTGTGGCAGAGCGCGGACACCGTAGCGGAACGGTCACTTCCGTGCCACAGCGCGCGGACAGGCGTTGAACAGCCCCTTCACGGTGCAGGAGGGTTGGTCCCGGCGGCGGTCCGTCCTGACTCGGGGGAGAGGACGGGCCGCCGCCGCGGGCGGGCGCCTAACCGCCTCGGACCGTGAAGTGCAGCGCGTCGTCCAGGAACGGGATCTCCAGCCACGGCTTCGGCTGGACCATCAGCGCCAGCAGGACGATGACGCAGCCCAGCAGGCCGAAGGTGACGATGTCCGTGAAGCGGGAGCGGACCGCGAGCATGCCCACCCGGGGCAGGAACCAGCGCAGCCCGGCCCCGCCGAGCAGCGCGAGGCCGATCAGCAGCAGACCGACCCGGAAGGCGTCGAAGGCGGTCACCAGCAGCCCGAGGCCCACCGTGCCCAGCACGGCCAGCAGCGGCCACTGCCGGGCGGGCGCCGGGGCGTCGCCGGGAGCGGCCCGGCCGCCCCCCTCCGGTCGCGCGGTGTCCCTCGTGAACATCGGGAAGCGGCGTGTGCCGCGGCGCGGCCTGCCCCCGGCGCCCTGCGCGGCGACCGGGTCCCGTACCTCTGTCTCCAGAGGCTCCGGTGCCTCCGGTGTCTCCGGCTCTGCGGGAGAGGACTCCCGCCCGGTGCCCTCCGCCTCAGTCGACACTGCGCTCCGCCGCCTCGACCACGTTCACCAGGAGCAGGGCGCGGGTCATCGGGCCGACCCCGCCCGGGTTCGGGGACAGCCAGCCGGCCACCTGGGCCACGTCCGGGTGGACGTCGCCGACGATCTTGCCCTCGGCGTTGCGGGAGACCCCGACGTCGAGGACGGCCGCGCCGGGCTTGACGTCCTCGGCGCGGATCAGGTGCGGGGAGCCGGCCGCGGCGACGACGATGTCCGCGCGGCGCAGGTGCGCCGACAGGTCGCGGGTGCCCGTGTGGCACTGGGTCACCGTGGCGTTCTCGCTGCGCCGGGTCAGCAGCAGCGGCATGGGCCGGCCGATGGTCACACCGCGGCCGACGACCACGACCTCGGCGCCCTTGATCTCCACGCCGTGGCGGCGCAGCAGCGTCAGCACGCCGTTGGGGGTGCAGGGCAGCGGCGCGGGCTCGTTGAGGACGAGCCGGCCGAGGTTCATCGGGTGCAGGCCGTCCGCGTCCTTGTCCGGGTCCATCAGCTCCAGGACGCGGTTCTCATCGATGCCCTTGGGCAGCGGCAGCTGGACGATGTAGCCGGTGCAGGCCGGGTCCTCGTTCAGTTCCCGGACGACCGCCTCGATCTCGTCCTGGGTCGCCGTGGCCGGCAGTTCCCGCTGGATGGAGGCGATGCCGACCTGGGCGCAGTCGCGGTGCTTGCCGGCGACGTACTTGTGGCTGCCAGGGTCGTCCCCGACCAGGATGGTGCCGAGGCCGGGCGTGACGCCCTTCTTCTTCAGCGCCGCCACACGGGCGGTCAGCTCTGATTTGATCTCGGCTGCGGTGGCCTTGCCATCGAGAATCTGGGCGGTCATGCCCTCATCCTCGCGGATGACCGGCTCACGGTTCCAATCCAGGAGGCCCCGCCCGCTCCCCCCGGCGCCCGGCCCCCGCGACCGTCTTGATCGGTGATGTTGCACTTGCACAACACATCCGGAATGCCGCTGGACAAGTAAGCCGCCGGTAAAGAACCATGATGACCACAGTGCCGCGGGCAGCTCTTCGGGGGGACGGACCGCACTTCTGTGAACTCTCCTCCGTACGGTGCCGCGCGTCCCCGCACCTGAACGACGGAGGAAGCAACCGCCATGAGTTACGGCGACTCGAACAACCCCTACGGCGCGCCGCAGCAGCCGCCACAGCAGCAGCCCCAGCAGCCCGGCTTCGGCTACCCGCAGGGCCAGGCCCCCGGCTACGGCTACCCGCAGGCCCCGCCCGTACAGCAGCCGTACGGCGCGTCGGTGCCGCAGACGATGCCGGGCACGGTGAAGGCGGCCCGCGTGATGCTGTTCGTGCTCGGCGGCCTCCAGGCGCTGGGCGGCGTGCTGATGATGGTGGCGAGCAAGTGGTTCGCCGACAAGATCGAGGAAGCGGTCTCGTCCGACAGCAGCATCTCCGCCGCGGACGCGGACAAGGCGGCGAGCGTCGGCGCGGGCGTCATGATCGTCCTCGGCATCCTCGTGCTGGCCTTCGCGTTCTGGGCGATCTTCACTGCAGTGAAGGTCCCCACCGGGCGCGGCGGCGTGCGCGTCTCCGCGATCGTGTACAGCTCGTTCGTGCTCCTGTTCAGCCTGATCAGCCTGCTGACCGGCAACGTCTTCGCGCTGCTCAGCATCGCCATGGGCGTGCTGATCATCGTCTTCTGCGCCAACAAGGCCGGCGGCGCCTGGTTCAACCGCCCCAGCTACTGAACACTTCGCGCCATTTGCTCCCAGGGCCGTGTGGGAACCACACAAAGTGGGACACGGCCCTGGTGCGTCGCCCTGGTCTGGGTCCCGTAGCCGTCACCGGCTCGCGCCCTGCGAGCGCCTCGCCTTCGGGCGTTCCGCCCCGGACAACGACCTGGTGATCGCGCACGACGGGGTGTCCCGCCGCGCCGGTGAGATCACCGCGCACGGGGCGTTCTGGATATTGAGCAACCTCTCCGCCCGCCACACGTACGTCGTGGAGAACCCGGAGGGCGCGGGCGAGCACATCAAGGTCGCACCGGGGCGGCTGGACGCGCCGGTCCCCTCCGAGTTCTCCCGGATCGTGCTGCCCGCGGCCGGGGACCTGCTGCCCGTCGAGGTGTGGGCGCCCCGGCACGACTATCTGAGCGGCGCGGACGGAAGCGACGGCGAACCCACCGCGCCCGCCTTCTCCGTGGACCGCAGCAAGCGTTCCTTCGCGGTGCTCGCCGCCCTGTGCGAGCCCCGGCTGCGCGGTGATCCGCACGCCGCGGCGCCGACCGTCGACCAGGTGGTCGAGCGGTCGCGGCCCGCCTGGCCGGCCGCGTCGCGCACCTCGGTGCAGTGGAACATCGACTACCTGGCGAGCGACAACGGCATCGCCTCGGAGACCAACCCGCTGCCCTCGTGCTGAGGTCCGCGTGAGCGCGGCCTGCGACCCTCTCGCGGAGAGGGCCGCAGGCCGCGGCTGTCAGGGCGTACGCCGATCAGTGGAAGAAGTGGCGGGTCCCGGTGAAGTACATCGTCACGCCCGCCTTGTTCGCGGCCTCGACGACCTGCTCGTCGCGGATCGAGCCGCCCGGCTGGACGATCGCGCGGACACCGGCGGCGATGAGGATCTCGGGGCCGTCGGGGAACGGAAAGAACGCGTCCGAGGCCGCGTACGAGCCGCGGGCCCGCTCGGCACCGGCCCGCTCGACCGCCAGCTTGCAGGAGTCGACGCGGTTGACCTGGCCCATGCCGACGCCGACCGAGGCGCCGTCCTTGGCGAGCAGGATCGCGTTGGACTTCACCGCCCGGCAGGCCCGCCAGGCGAAGGCGAGCTCGGCCAGCTCCTCGGCCGGCAGCGCCTCGCCGCTGGCGAGGGTCCAGTGGGCGGGGTCGTCGCCGTCGGCCTGGAGCCGGTCGGTGGCCTGGAGCAGCACGCCGCCGTCGATGTGCTTGGCCTCCACCCGGCCGCACGGACCGTTCGGGGCCTTCAGCACTCGGATGTTCTTCTTCTTGGCGAGGGCCTCCAGCGCGCCGTCCTCGTAGTCCGGCGCGACGATGACCTCGGTGAAGATCTCCGCGACCTGCTCGGCCATCTCCTTGCTGACCGGGCGGTTGACCGCGATCACGCCGCCGAACGCGGACAGCGGGTCGCAGGCGTGCGCCTTGCGGTGCGCCTCGGCGACGTCCGCGCCGACCGCGATGCCGCACGGGTTGGCGTGCTTGATGATCGCCACGCACGGCTCGTCGTGGTCGTACGCGGCACGGCGGGCGGCATCCGTGTCCGTGTAGTTGTTGTACGACATCTCCTTGCCGTGCAGCTGCTCGGCCTCGGCGAGCCCGCCGACCGGGCCGCCGGTGTAGAGAGCGGCGGGCTGGTGCGGGTTCTCGCCGTAGCGGAGGGTGTTCTTGCGCGCGTAGGTGGCGCCGAGGAAGTCGGGGAAGGAGGACTCGTCGACGGGCGCGTAGGAGGAGGCGAACCAGGAGGCGACGGCCACGTCGTAGGCGGCCGTGTGCTGGAAGGCCTCGGCGGCCAGGCGCCCCCGGGTGGCGAGGTCGAAGCCGCCGTCCCGCACCGCGGCGAGGACGTCGGCGTAGCGGTCCGGGCTGGTGACCACGGCCACGGACGGGTGATTCTTGGCGGCGGCGCGGACCATCGAGGGGCCGCCGATGTCGATCTGCTCGACGCACTCGTCGGGCGAGGCGCCGGAGGCGACGGTCTCGCGGAACGGGTAGAGGTTGACCACGACGAGGTCGAAGGGCTCGACACCCAGCTCGCCCAGCTGCCGCCGGTGGTCCTCCAGACGCAGGTCGGCGAGGATGCCGGCGTGCACCTTGGGGTGCAGGGTCTTGACCCGGCCGTCCAGGCACTCGGGGAAGCCGGTGAGGTCCTCGACCTTGGTGACGGGCACGCCGGCCGCGGCGATCCGGGCAGCGGTGGAGCCGGTGGAGACGAGTTCGACGCCCGCCTCGTGCAGCCCGCGCGCGAGCTCCTCCAGGCCGGTCTTGTCGTAGACGCTGACGAGCGCGCGCCGGATGGGCCGCTTGTTGCTCTCGGCGGTCACTGGATAACTACCTTTCGTCCCTCGATGCGATAGCCGTTGCGGGCGAGCCGCCCCACGACCTCGACGAGCAGCCTTCGCTCGACTTCCTTGATGCGCTCGTGCAGCGCGCTCTCGTCGTCCTCGTCCCGGACCTCGACCACGCCCTGGGCGATGATCGGGCCGGTGTCGACTCCGTCGTCGACGAAGTGGACGGTGCAGCCGGTGACCCTGGCGCCGTACGCGAGCGCGTCCCGCACACCGTGGGCCCCGGGAAAACTGGGCAGCAGGGCGGGGTGCGTGTTGACGAACCGCCCGCCGAACCGCGCGAGGAACTCCTTCCCGACGATCTTCATGAACCCGGCGGAGACGACGAGGTCGGGCTCGTGGGCGGCGACGGCCTCGGCCAGCGCCGCGTCCCACTCCTCGCGCGTGCCGTAGTCCTTGACCTTCCGCACGAAGGTCGGCAACCCGGCGCGCTCGGCGCGCGCCAGCCCCTCGATGCCGTCGCGGTCTGCGCCCACGGCGACGACCGCGGCGCCGTAGGCCTCGACTCCCACGTCGGCGATCGCGTCGAGGAGCGCCTGGAGGTTGGTGCCTGATCCGGAGACCAGCACGACGAGGCGCTTGGCCACGGGCTTGGCGGCCACGGTGGGGCCCTTTCTCGGGGAAGCTGTTTTGTACGGTCGTACGAATGCTTCGCGCCCCCGGATACGGGGAAGCCTACGAAGCGGCCGACCGGCAGCAACGATACCGGCACTTCGGACGGCCCCCATGGGACGGGGGCGTGGCCGGAAGGTAGCGTCTGGGGGGAGCTGGTACGGGAACGCACCGCACGCACCGTGCGTTCATGGGGTGAGGGATCCCGGACCGTGGGCACGCAGCGCCTTCGGGGGGACACTCCGAACCGGACCAACCGTGCCGGACGGTCGTGCCAGATCAGCCGTGACTCACCAAGGGGAAGACGCTCACTTGATGCCGGACCGCAGCCTGCGACTCCTCACGCTCCCTCCGCAGCCGGTGCAGGGAGGGCGGCGCGGTGCCGTGTTGCTGAGGGAGCGCCCGTCCTCGCCCCCGGACGCGTCCTCGGACGGCCGGGACGGTGCCGGACGCGGCAGCGCCACCCCGGACGACAACCCCTTCGCGCCACCCCCGGAGGGCGCCCCCGAGCGCCCGTGGCAGCCCCGCCCCCCGTCCGGTCGTGACGCCTCCTCCGAGGGCGGGTCCGACGGGTCCGGCGAGGGCGGCGGCCACGCCCCCTGGGGCAGCCAGTGGAGCGACCGCCAGCCCGGCCGCTCCCCCAGCGGCTTCGGTGAGCGCCCGCAGCGGCCCGGCGGCCCGCAGAACCCGAGCGGCGGCCCCGGTCCCCGCTGGGACCCCACCGACCCCGCCCAGCGCCGCGCGCGGTACGCCCTGCTGTGCGGCATGTGGGCCTTCTTCTTCGCCCTGTTCAGCTGGCCGTACGTGGCCCTGCTGCTGGGCGCGCTCGCCCTGCACTGGGGCATCAGCTCACTGCGCGCCAAGTCGCGCGGGCAGGGCCCCGACGGCCCGGCGGCCGAGGGCCGCCCCCAGATGACGGCGGCGGTCAGCGGCCTGGTCACCGCGTCGCTGGCGCTCGCCCTGGTCGCCGTGAACTTCACGGCGCAACTGGTCTACCGCGACTACTACTCGTGCGTGAACGACGCCCTCACCAACGAGGCCAAGCAGTCCTGCGACCAGCATCTGCCGGCGGAGCTGCGGGGAATGCTCGGGGTCAGCGACTGACGGGGGCGTCCGGCGCGGGGGGTTCCTCGGCGCCGGGGTCCTGTGCGGAAGGCCGCGGCGTGCGGGTTCCGCGCGGGGATCGCGGCGCGGAAGGCTCCCGCCAGGTGGGCGGGGCCGCGGGACCCGTGTGACCGAGACCCGTGTGACCGGGAGCCGGAGGGGGGTCCGCGGGCGGATCCACGGGCTGCGCGGGCACGGCCTGCCCCCCGGCTCCTTCCGACTTCGTGCTTTTCTCCGCCTCCACGGCCTTCCCCGGTGCCTCCGTCCCCGCCGCCGCTTCCCTCAGCGCGGGCCGGCGGGCCCGCAGGGCTTCGTCGTCGTCGAGCCAGGCGGAGGGTCCCGGTACCGGCGGGTCGAGGAGCAGGACGTCGTACGGCTCCAGAAGGTCGTCGTAGTGGACGGGCACCGGCGTGGGCCGCGGGGGCCGATGCTTGGGAGCCTTCGCCCGCAGGAGCAGGCCCCACCGGCGCACTCGCCCGCGCAGGGCTTCGGCGGCCGACGGACGCGGCACCGTGACGGTCGTACCCGGCCGGGATTCACCGGTCTTCGGCCGGGCCGCGCCGCTCACCGGCACCCGGCCCGAACGGCAGCGCCACGCCCGCAGCCCCACCGCCGTCGGTACGGCCGCCGTCGCGGTCCACATCAGCGCCGCCGCACCCACCTGCCATCCCACCGGCCCGAAGCGGGCGAGTGCGGCGTCCCCGAGCGGACCGCCGGCCAGTGCCGCGAGCACCGTGAGAACCGCCGCGCACAGCAGGCAGGCCAGCCCGGCACCGGCCACCGTCCGCCGCCACGACCAGGCCCGCGGACGCGCGCCCGCCTCCCCGCCGTCCCGGTCCGTGCCGCCCCGCTCCTCCCGCACCGCCGCCCTGGCCACGAACCAGCCCATCGTCAGCCCGGCCGTCACCGGCACGGACGCCGCCGCCCAGTTCAGCGCGGTGCCGGGGCCCGGGTCCGGAACCGCGGCGAGCAGCGGGAAGGGCGGCAGCAGCGGGGCCGACGCGGAGGACAGCGGGCCGACGACATGACCGGCGCCGAGCACGAAGCCGGGTCCGAGGGAGTACGCCGCCGCCCACAGCACCGCGTTCGGCAGCAGCGCCAGGCACAGCAGCAGTACGGCGAACCGTCCCGACCAGCCCTCGGTCAGCTCCAGGAAGGCCTCCTGGGCCGTCCCGGCGTGCGCCGCCAGCGACACCACGAGCACCACCGCCCCGCCGCCGGCGAACACCGTGACCCCGGCCCCCGCCGCCCGCGCCGCGACACCGAGGCGCGTCCGCGGGCCCGGCCCGAGAAGCAACCGCCGTGCACCGCCCGGCAGCCGGCGCAGCGCCCGCTCCAGGGGGGCGCGCGGGCAGCCGTACGCCTTCCACACGCCGCTGCCCGCCGCCGCGGCGACCAGCGGTACGCACACCGCCGCCCACGCCCACGACGGCCGCAGCACACCGCCGGCCGCGTAGGCGGCGGCACCGGATCCGACGGCCAGGTAGCCGAGCACGACGCCCGCCCAGGCGGTGCGCGCGGGGACGAGCGGCCCGCCGTCGCCCCCGTAGGCCGCGTCCCGAGCCGACCGGTGCACCAGCAGCGCGGGCAGGGCGAGCAGCAGCAACGGGGTCACCCCGACGGGCGCGGGGACCCCCGTCAGGGTTTCGGTGCGGACCAGTTCGCAGCCGTGCGCCAGCAGCCACAGCGCGGCGGCGACGTGCAGCGCGCCGCCGGGTCCGCTGTCCGGATACGGCGAGCTGATCCACAGGGCGATGACGAGCACGGTGAACGAGCCGAGCCCGAGCCCCGCCGCGACCGCACCGCCCAGGAAGCCGGACCCGAGGCCGGGTGAGCGGTCCCGCAGGAGGGTGCGCAGGCGCGACAGCGATGGACGTCGGCGGGTCGTCTGGATCACGGCCTCCATGCTCCCAACGACACCGGCATTCCGGGCGCAACAGGCGAACCTCCGCTGTGTCGCTCAATATACGATCATGTGCCTATCCCCACGGAGGGACGCCTCATGACGAACAGTCATGCGAACCCGCTGCCATCGCCCACGGGGGACCGACGCTCCGGCACGGCCGCCTCCCTGACTGTGGATCAACCGGTCGACGCCGCTCACACACCCCTGACACCCGCTCAGGCCTTCGACGCGCTGTACCGGTTCTGCGCCCCCGCCCTCGTACGGCAGGCCTATCTGCTCACCGGCCGGCACGAGGGGGCGCGCGAGTCCGTGGAACAGGCCTTCCAACTGGCCTGGCAGCGCTGGCCGGAGGTGGCCCGCGACCGGGACCCGGCGGGCTGGATGCGGGCCATGGCGTACGACTGCGCGCTGTCCCCCTGGCACCGCTTCCGCCGGCTGGGCCGCGCCCCCGACGCTCCGTCCGACCCCGCGGACCGCGCGCTGCAACGCGCCCTGATGCTGCTCCCGCCGTCGTACCGCCGCACCCTGGTGCTCTACGACGGTGTCGGCCTCGGCCTGCCGGAGACGGCGGCGGAGACGGAGGCGAGCACCCCGGCCACCGCGAACCGGTTGATGCACGCGCGGCAGGCGCTCGCCGCGTGCCTGCCGGAGCTTTCCGGCCCGGCGGAGCTGCGCCGGCGGCTGATCCGCCTGGCCTCGGCGGAACGTCTCGGGGCGGGCGAACCGCAGGGCGTGCGCACGGCCGGGGAACGCCTGACCCGGTTCTGGACCCGGTCCGCCGTCGCGTTGACGGCCGCCGTCATCGGCGCGACGACCCTCACCCTGCGCACCGCGCCCACGCACCACCTGGGCCCGGTGTCCCCCGGACACGTGATCCAGGAGGCACCGGCGCAGGACCAGCTCGGCCCGCTCCCACCGGAGGCACTCAGGCTGGACGACGCCGCCCGGAAAACGCCGGTGGGCCCGCCCCCGAAAGGGGCGGGCCCACCGGACCGGCTCGGCGTGCGGAACGCGGCCGACGAGGGCGGCCGTGCTCAGCCGCCGTCCGAAGGTGCCGTGCTCAGCTGCCGAGGATGGCGCGAGCCAGCTTGGCCGTCTCGGTCGGGGTCTTGCCGACCTTGACGCCCGCGGCCTCCAGGGCCTCCTTCTTCGCCTGGGCCGTGCCGGAGGAACCGGAGACGATGGCACCCGCGTGGCCCATGGTCTTGCCCTCCGGCGCGGTGAAGCCCGCGACGTAGCCGACGACCGGCTTGGTCACGTTCTCCTTGATGAAGGCCGCGGCCCGCTCCTCGGCGTCGCCGCCGATCTCACCGATCATCACGATCAGGTCGGTGTCCGGGTCGTCCTGGAACGCCTTCAGCGCGTCGATGTGCGTGGTGCCGATGATCGGGTCACCGCCGATGCCCACGCAGGTCGAGAAGCCGATGTCCCGCAGCTCGTACATCATCTGGTACGTCAGCGTGCCCGACTTCGACACCAGACCGATCCGGCCCGGCTTGGTGATGTCGGCCGGGATGATGCCCGCGTTCGACTGACCCGGCGTGATCAGACCCGGGCAGTTCGGGCCGATGATCCGGGTCTTGTTGCCCTTCTTGCCGGCGTACGCCCAGAAGGACGCCGTGTCGTGCACGGCGATGCCCTCGGTGATGACCACCGCGAGGGGGATCTCGGCGTCGATCGCCTCGATCACCGCGTCCTTGGTGAACTTCTCCGGCACGAAGATGACCGTGACGTCGGCGCCGGTCTTGTCGATGGCGTCCTTGACCGAACCGAAGACCGGTACCTCGGTGCCGTCGAAGTCGACGCTCTGGCCCGCCTTGCGCGGGTTCACGCCACCGACGATGTTCGTGCCCGAGGCGAGCATGCGACGCGTGTGCTTCTGGCCCTCGGAGCCGGTCATGCCCTGGACGATGACCTTGGATTCCTTGGTGAGGAAGATAGCCATGGTGTTCTGTGACCTCGTCCCTTACTTCGCGGCAGCAGCCAGCTCGGCGGCCTTGTCGGCCGCGCCGTCCATGGTGTCCACCCGCTGCACGAGGGGGTGGTTGCGGTCGTCCAGGATCTGGCGACCCAGCTCGGCGTTGTTGCCGTCGAGGCGTACGACCAGCGGCTTGGTGACCTCCTCGCCCTTGGACTCGAGCAGCTCCAGGGCCTGCACGATGCCGTTGGCGACCGCGTCGCACGCGGTGATACCGCCGAACACGTTGACGAACACGGACTTCACGTCCGGGTCGCCCAGGATGATCTCCAGGCCGTTCGCCATCACCTCGGCGGACGCACCGCCACCGATGTCGAGGAAGTTCGCCGGCTTGACACCCTTGTGAGCCTCACCGGCGTAGGCGACGACGTCCAGGGTCGACATGACCAGACCCGCGCCGTTGCCGATGATGCCGACCTCGCCGTCCAGCTTGACGTAGTTGAGGTTCTTCTCCTTGGCAGCGGCCTCCAGCGGGTTGGCCGCGGCCCTGTCGTGGAGCTCCTCGAACTCGGGGTGACGGAACTCCGCGTTGTCGTCCAGCGACACCTTCCCGTCGAGGGCGATGACGTCACCGGAGGCGACCTTCGCAAGCGGGTTGACCTCGACCAGGAGGGCGTCCTCCTTGACGAAGACCCCCCACAGGCTGACCAGGACGTCGGCGACCTTGTCGGCGACCTCGGCCGGGAACTTGGCGGCGGCGACGATCTCCTGGGCCTTCGCCTTGTCCACACCGTCGATGGCGTCGATCGCGATCTGGGCGACGGCGTCGGGGCGGGTGGCCGCGACCTCCTCGATCTCCATGCCGCCCTCGACCGAGGCGATGGAGAGGAAGGTGCGGTTGGCCCGGTCGAGGAGGAAGGAGACGTAGTACTCCTCGAGGATCTCCGGAGCGGTCTCGGCGAGCATCACCTTGTGGACCGTGTGGCCCTTGATGTCCATGCCGAGGATGTCCGTCGCGCGGGCAACGGCCTCGTCCGGGGTGGCGGCCAGCTTGACTCCACCGGCCTTGCCGCGGCCACCGACCTTCACCTGGGCCTTGACGACCGACTTGCCGCCCAGCCGCTCGGTGATCTCGCGCGCCGCCTCAGGCGTGTCGATGACTTCACCGGCCAGCACCGGTACACCGTGCTTGGCGAAGAGGTCCCTCGCCTGGTACTCGAACAGGTCCACGCGCTTCCGTCCCTATCAGTGATCTCGCGGTTCGTTGGATGCGTGGGCGTGCCGCGAAGGGCAACGTGACGTCCGCTCTGGGTCACAGGGAAGGCGCACACGGTGTCCGAGCGCGCGGCATGTCCGTCTCGCAGGTTATCCCCGCTTACGGGGGTGCCCTAAATCGAGGGTCACACCTGAGCGGTGATACCTGTCACATGATGCCGCACTCTCTGGCACGGCGTGCCGTGGAAGCGGGCGGTGCTGGGGTGTGATGCGAGGTGTGGTGCGGGGGCCTCACCGGGCTGGGGTTGACCGAGTGAGGCCCCCTCGTGCAGCCCTGAAGGGGCTGAGGGCGGATGATCCCCACCCCAATGGGGACCGTTCTGCCCTTTCCGCGAGGTCCCGGGCGGCAGGGCCGGACGGACCGACGGCTTTCAGGCCGTCCGGGGTCCACCGGGCCCGCGGAGTCGGGTGGGCTCTCCGTGGCGACGGAGTGGTGGACCTGTCCGGTCAGCCGGGGAAGACGGGGACGGCCTGGTAGCGGTCCCGGGTGACGGCCGCGGCGGCCCGGGCGGCGGCGCCGGGCACCAGGCGCAGCGGGGCGCGCTCGGGCAGCGTGACGGCCTGCGCGTCTCCATGCCGTGAAATGCCGGAGTCGGCGGCCGCGTGGTCGCCGAGCACGTCGTCCGGACCACCGGTGGGGCCCCGCTGGGCGGGGAGCCGGGTGAGGGGGGCGACGAGGTCGGCGCGGGGGGCGTGGTGGGCCCGGACGTGCACGGTGATGCCGACGGTCTCACCGATCGCGCCGGTCGCGCCGGTGTACCGCGGGCCGTAGGCGGCGGAGGACACGGTGCCGGTGCCGCCTCGCGCCGTACGGGAATCGGACACGGTGGTGTGCCCACCGGACGTGGGTGGGCCCGCGCTGCCCGGGCGCTGCTGCAGCTGGTCCTGCGACGCCGAGGCGGCGGACCCCGGCTCCGGCTGCGAGGGCGACGGCAGGGGCAACAGCGCCGGGAGACCGGGCCCGGCGGGCACCGTCGCCCCCTCGGGCATCCCCTCGCCCACCCCGCCCACCGCGGCACCGACCACATCCCCGACCGGCCGCACGACGGACTCGGCCACCACGCTCACGACGGGCTGGACAACCGGCTTCACAACGGTCTGCACCACGGCCCCGACGACCGGCTTCACGACGCGTTCGGCAACCGGCTCGACCACCGGCTTCACGACGCGCTCAGCAAGCGGCTCGACCACCGGCTTCACGACGCGTTCGGCAACCGGCTCGACCACCGGCTTCACGGCACGCTCAGCAACCGGCTCGACCACCGGCTTCACGGCACGGTCGACGACGGACTGGACGACCGGCCGCACCACCGGCTCGGCGTCGGACTCCGCGACCGGCGGGACGCCCAGCCTCACGACGGGCGCGGCGGCCGGCTCGATGACGGATGTGCCGAGCGGCCGCACGACACGTTCGACGACCGGCTCGGTAAGCAGCCGGACGCCCGGCAACGCGGCAGGGTCGGCCATCGGTCGGACACCGAACTCCGCGGCCCGGTCGGTCGGCGAATGCGTCGCGAAGTCGCCAACCGAGGGCGAGGACGTGGACGTGGACGTGGGCGACGGCGAGGACGCGGGCTCGGGAACCGCGGCGGTCACCGTCCCGGCCGCGGGTGCCGTCGGTCCGGCCTCCGCCGCCCGCGCCTGTTGCCCGGACAGGAACCCGAGGGCGAACAACGCCCCCACCAGCAGCCCCAGTTGCAGCGCACGCCGCCCGGCCGCCGTACGCGTCACGCGCAGGGCGGCACCGGACAGGGCTGCTGACCAGGTCAAGAGGGGACGGTTCCTCCCGTACGGCGACAAGGGTGTCGGGGTGTTGATCCTCGCACGGGGTTCCCAAGGGTGCGCAAGCCCTCTCCCCCCGGTGGGAGGCTAATGTCACGCGGCGTCCGGTATGGGCAGCGGCCGCTTCTCGATCGCCGCCGCCATCACCTCCGGGAAGAGGTCGGGCGTACAGGCGAACGCCGGTGCCCCGAGCGCCGCGAGAGCCGCCGCGTGCTCGCGGTCGTAGGCGGGTGCGCCCTCGTCGGAGAGCGCGAGCAGCGTCACGCACTGCACTCCGGACGCCTTCATCGCGGCGACCCGCTTCAGCATCTCGTCGCGTATGCCTCCCTCGTACAGGTCGCTGATCAGCACGACCACCGTCTCGGCGGGCCGGGTGATCCGCGACTGGCAGTACGCCAGCGCACGGTTGATGTCCGTGCCGCCGCCGAGCTGGGTGCCGAAGAGCACGTCCACCGGGTCGTCGAGCTGGTCGGTGAGGTCGACGACCGCCGTGTCGAAGACGACCAGCCGCGTGCTGATGGACCGCATGGACGCCAGCACCGCCCCGAACACGGAGGCGTACACGACGGACGCCGCCATCGATCCCGACTGGTCGACGCAGAGGACGACCTCCTTCTTCACGGACTGCGACGCCCGGCCGTAGCCGATCAGCCGCTCGGGCACGACCGTCCGGTACTCCGGCAGGTAGTTCTTGAGGTTGGCCGCGATCGTGCGGTTCCAGTCGATGTCGTGGTGGCGCGGCCGGCTGATGCGCGCGCTGCGGTCGAGGGCGCCGGTGAGCGTGGCCCGGGTGCGGGTGGCCAGCCGCTTCTCCAGGTCCTCGACGACCTTGCGCACCACGGCCCGGGCCGTCTCCTTCGTCGTCTCCGGCATCGCCTTGTTGAGCGAGAGCAAGGTGCCGACGAGGTGGACGTCCGGCTCCACCGCCTCCAGCATCTCCGGCTCCAGCAGCAGCGTGGCCAGCCCGAGCCGGTCGATGGCGTCCCGCTGCATGACCTGCACCACGGAGGAGGGGAAGTACGTCCGTATGTCCCCGAGCCATCGCGCCACCGAGGGCGCCGAGCCTCCCAGTCCCGCCGAGCGGTCGCGTCCCGTCCGTCCCGTCGGTGGCTTCTCTCCCTTTCCGTAGAGCGCGGCGAGCGCCGCGTCCATCGCCGCGTCCCGTCCCGACAGCGCGCGTTCGGTGCCGTCGGCCGGGCCGCCGCCGAGCACGAGCCGCCAGCGCCGCAGCCGCTCCTGGACCGGGTCCGTCACGTCGTGCCCCTCTCCCACGGTCATCCCGTCGCCCCCGCAAGCTCGTCACTCCGGCTCTCCCCGCCGGGTCCGGTGCCGTCCAGTCCCAACAGCAGTCGCAGCACGGGCAGTACGGCGTCCGCGCGTTCCTGGTCGAGCTCCTCGGCGAAGCCGGACACACCGCCCGTCAGGTCCCCGGCCCTGACGCCGTGCTGCCCCGGACCGCGCCGGACCAGCTCGCCGAGCGTTCTGCGCACCCCCGGCTCGTACGCCGAGAAGGTGCGCCGCAGCAGCGGCAGCACGTCGGTGAACGCCTGCGCCGGCACGCCGGTCAGCCAGGCGTCGACCAGCCCGAGCAGCCGCTCGTCGTGCACGAGCAGCATCCCGCCCCCACCCCCGACGAAGCCCTCGATCCACGCGGCCGCGTCGGTCGGCGGTGTGCCCGGCGACAGCGCGAGGCCCATGAGCCGTGCCGCCTGCTCCTGCTCGACCTCCCCGTCGTCCAGCAGCAGCCGCGCCGCGCGTCCCCGCAGCACCCCGGGAACCGTGTCCCGTCCGGAGAGGGTCCGCAGCACGGTGTGCCAGCGGGCGCGCAGATCGTCGTGCCCGGCCATGGGGGTGTCGCCGAGCAGGGCGACCGCGCCGTGCACCGCGTCCACATGCCGCCGCATCTCCTGCGCCGCGTCCGCGTCCAGCGCGACGCACGCCGGGGGCAGGCCGACGAAGATCCGCTCGGCCAGGCCGGCCGCCACCCCGGCCAGCGCCTCGGTGTCCGTGCCGCGCACGTCTCCGTAGCGCAGGGAGCGGACCAGGGCCGGCAGCGCCCGGGCGAGGTGCCCGACGTCCGTGTCGAGCGCCGCCCGGTCGGCGAGCACGCGCATGACCACGGGCAGCGCGTCGGACAGTTCGGCGAGCAGGCAGTGCTCCGCGAGCGCGGTGACCTCGGCGAGGGTCTGCGCGGCCACGGCGTCCGCCTCCGCCCTCGCGGTCGCGGCGCCCCGTACGGTCGTCCCCCACACCCCGGCCTCGGCGACGCGCACCGACAGCTCGGGCTCCCAGCACAGCCGCCAGGTCTCCCTGAACGTACCGGTGCTGCCCCGCGAGGCCGCTGTCTCGCCCCAGCCCACACCCAGCAGCCGCAGCCGGTGGAGCAGCCTGCTACGCCCGGCATCGGTCTCCCTGCGCAGGTCGAGCTCCAGCTCCCGCTCCAGTGCCTCCGGCTTGAGCCGCAACCGCCGTTGCAGCCGGGACAGGTCGCGCTGCAACGGCACCGCGGGCGCCGCCTGAGGCACCGTGCCCAGCACGTCCCCGACCACCAGCCGGTCGTGCACCAGTGCCAGCGGTACGTCGGAGCCCTCGCACATCACCGCACGCACCGCGTCCGTCGTCTCGCTCAGGCCCGGCAGTGGGCGGCCGCGCATCGCGGCGAGTGTTCCGGCCAGCCGCACCGCCTCGATGACGTGTGCGGAGGAGACGATCCGGTCCTCCTCGCGCAGCGCTCCCGCCACCTTGGTCAGCCACCGCTCTACGGGCCGGTCCGGCACATCGAACAGGTGGGCGTACCAGCCCGGCGCGTCGATGCCCGCGCCATAGCCGGAGGCCCGGGACAGCCGGCGGTGGGTCCACGGCACCCAGGTCATGTCCGCCTTGACCTTGGGCAGTCCCTTCAGCAGGGCCCGATCGGCGGCCACGGTCGCCCTCCGCCGCAGCGCGGGCATGTGCCAGGCCCCGCACACCACGGCGACGCCGTCCCCGAACTCGCGCCGCGCGGCGCGCACTTGGAGACGCATGTACGCCTCGCGCACATGATCCCGGTGGTCCTCCCCGCTGCCGTACGCCTCCCGCAGCGTGCCCATGGCCTCCTCCAGCACCAGGAACGGGGCGAACGCGTCGCCCTCACCTGCTCCCCGGTGCTCGACCGCGTCCTCCCACCAGCGCTCGGGGTCGTCGTACCCGGCGGCCTCGGCGAGTGCGGCGAGCGGGTCGACGCGCACCTCGGCCTCGGGCGGGCACGCCTCCGCCGGGGGCTCCGCGGTCCCCTCCACCGCGGAGCCCCCGCCGCCGGCGCCGCCGTCCGCGGACGGTCCGGCGTCGTCCCTCCCCCACACGAGCGTGTGCGTCGCCGGGAGGTCGATGAAGCGGGCCGGGACGTCGTGTTCCAGGGCCCAGCGGACGGCGACCCACTCGGGTGAGAAACCGGCCAGTGGCCAGAACGCCGAGCGGCCGGGCTCGTCCACGGCGTGGGCGAGGAGCGCGACGGGCGGCCGCATGTCCCGGTCGGCGGCGAGCGGGATCAGCGCGTCCGCCTCCGGGGGCCCCTCGATCAGCACCACCCCCGGCCGCGCCGCCTCCAGCGCGGCCCGCACCGCGCGTGCGGAGCCGGGCCCGTGGTGCCGGACCCCGAGCAGCAGCGGACCCTCGCCGGGCCACCGGCTTCCGGCTTGCTCATCTCCCCTCACGCCGTCCCCCTCCTCGTCCTCCTCGTCCGCGCCCCGCGGTCCAGCTCGGCTCGTCGTCGGCGCGGGCCCTCGCCGGGCCGGCCGGCAGGCGTCCACCGTCGCTCGGCCGTCCCGTGCCGCTCACCCGCTCACCTCCCGGCAGGCCCGGTAGAAGTCCTTCCAGTCGTCGCGCTCGCGGACGACGGTCTCCAGGTACTCCTGCCAGACGACGCGGTCGGCCGCAGGGTCGCGGACGACGGCGCCGAGGACGCCGGCGGCCACGTCACCGGCCCGCAGCACGCCGTCGCCGAAGTGGGCGGCCAGCGCCAGGCCGCCGGTGACCACCGAGATCGCCTCGGCGGTGGACAGGGTGCCGCTGGGCGACTTCAGCTTCGTACGGCCGTCGGCCGTGACGCCGTCCCGCAGTTCGCGGAAGACGGTCACGACCCGGCGGATCTCGTCGGCCCCGTCGGGGACGCCCGGCAGGTCGAGGGAGCGGCCGATCTGGTCGACGCGGCGCGCGACGATGTCGACCTCGGCCTCGGGACTCTCCGGCAGCGGCAGCACCACGGTGTTGAACCGGCGGCGCAGGGCGCTGGACAGGTCGTTGACCCCGCGGTCGCGGTCGTTGGCGGTGGCGATCAGGTTGAAGCCGCGGACCGCCTGCACCTCCTCGCCCAGTTCCGGTATCGGCAGGGTCTTCTCGGACAGGATCGTGATCAGCGTGTCCTGCACGTCGGCCGGGATGCGGGTCAGCTCCTCGACCCGGGCGGTCATGCCCTGCGCCATGGCCCGCATGACCGGGCTGGGCACGAGGGCGTCGCGGCTCGGGCCGTGCGCCAGCAACCGCGCGTAGTTCCAGCCGTAGCGGATCGCCTCCTCCGGGGTGCCGGCCGTGCCCTGCACCAGCAGGGTCGAGTCGCCGCTGACCGCGGCTGCCAGGTGCTCGGACACCCAGGTCTTCGCCGTGCCCGGCACACCGAGCAGGAGCAGGGCGCGGTCGGTGGCGAGGGTGGTGACCGCGACCTCGACGATGCGGCGGGGGCCCACGTACTTCGGTGTGATCACCGTGCCGTCCGGCAGCGTGCCGCCGAGGAGGTAGGTCGCGACGGCCCACGGCGACAGCTTCCAGCGGGCCGGGCGCGGACGGTCGTCGTGTGCCGCCAGTGCCGCCAGCTCGGCCGCGAAGGCGTGCTCGGCGTGCGGGCGCAGCGTCTCCTGCGCCCGCGGCGTGTTCGCGGGCGCGGAGTGGTTCTGGCTCGGTTCGACGGGTGTCGCTTCGACGGACGCAGACATGGCTGGGCCCCCTCCAGCTCGGCCGGTTCGGATCTGCCACCAACCGTGCACCACGGCACTGACAATGCGTTCTGACCTGCACGAACATGCTCGCCCGATCGAATTGTCAGTGGCAGGACCTACCTTCGACGACATGACTCAGCAGGGGGTGCGCTGGAGCGCGGACCAGGTGCTGGCACTGGCACCTGACGCCGCGTCGCGCAAAGCGGGAAGCAAACTCGGCGCGGCCGGGCCGTGGTCCGAGGCGGGGTGTTCCGACGAGGGGGCGGTGTGGGGGCTGTGCAAGGGCAGCGGCGACAGGCCGTATCGGACGGTCGTCGACATCGCGGGCGGCGCCGGGCCGGCGTACAAGTGCAGTTGCCCGAGCCGCAAGTTCCCGTGCAAGCACGCGCTCGGCCTGCTGCTGCTGTGGGCGGGCGGCGACGGCGCGGTGCCGTCCGGGCAGGCGCCCGACTGGGCCGGGCAGTGGGTGGCGGCCCGCGGGGAGCGGACGGCCCGGAAGCGGTCGGAGGGAGCCGCGGGTCCGGCATCCGGTGCGGCTGATCCGCAGGCCGCCCTGCGCAGGGCGGAGCGCCGCGCCGAGCGGATCACCGCGGGAGTGACGGAGCTGGAGCAGCGTCTGGCCGACCTGCTGCGCGGCGGTCTGGCCTCGGCCGAACAGGCGGGGTACGGGCTGTGGGAGGAAATGGCGGCCCGCATGGTCGACGCGCAGGCCCCCGGCCTGGCGGGACGGGTGCGGGAGCTGGGGGCCGTGCCGTCCTCGGGGCCGGGCTGGCCGGTGCGGCTGCTGGAGGAGTGCGCGCTGCTGCACCTGCTGTGCCAGGGCTGGCTGGGCCGGGAGCGGCTGCCGGAAGGGGTGTCGGCGGCGGTCCGTGCCCGTGTGGGCCTGCCCGTCCTTGCGGACGGGCCTCCGCTGCGGGACCACTGGCTCGTCCTCGCCCAGTACGACACGGCGGACGCGAAGCTGACCACACGCAGGATCTGGCTGCACGGCGCCGGCTCCGGCCGTACGGCGCTGCTGCTCTCCTACGGCGCGGCGGGCCGTGCCCCGGAGCTCGCACTGCCGGTCGGTCTGGCCCTGGAGGCGGACGTGTCCTCCTGTCCGGGCGCGGGACAGCTGCGCGCGGTCCTGGGCGAGCGGTTCGCGCCCCCGGTGCCCACCCGGATCCGCCCGCCCGGTGTGACCACGGCACAGGCGGCCGCCCGCTACGGCGCGGCGCTGCGGGACGACCCGTGGCTGGAGTCGGTTCCGGTGACGCTGCGGGAGGTCGTACCGGTCCCGGACGGTGAGTCCTGGCAGCTGGCCGACGCCGCCTCGGACTCCGCGCTGCCCGTCACTCGCGCGGCCCGTGCGCGGCCCGGCCTGTGGCGGCTGGTCGCCCTGTCGGGCGGCACGCCGGTCACGGTCTTCGGCGAGTGCGGCCACCGGGGCTTCACCCCGTTGACCGCCTGGTCGGAAAGCGAGGGAGAAATGGTGACGCTGTGCTGATAGGACAGCGACCGTCCGTGACATAAGTGCTGGCAGCAGGCTCGAAGTATCCGGCAAAGGAGTGACGTCGCCACGATATGCGGGGCCTGGTCGGTACAACGGGAACCTCTCGCCCAAAAGGCGCAAAATGTCAGAGAGTATCCCATCTGAATACGTTTTCTCTTCCGCACCACGCATTTGTTCCGCCCCAGGGGAAACCCGGTCCGTGTGACCCTTCAACCACTCCCGGGCAGCCGGCCACGGAAAGGAAGCTCATGATCAGGACCTCCACCACGCCGGAGGCGCCCGCCACGGGCGCCTGGGAGGAGTTGGTCACCACCGCCCTGCTCGGCACGGACCGGCGCACACCCCCGGGCGGCACGCCGGAACGGACCGCGCCGGTGACGCTGCTCGACGCGGCGGCCGTGCAGACCGTCCGACGGCGTGCGGGGCTGCGTCCCGCATCGGCGGCCCGGCGCCCGGAGCCGGCACCTCGGGACCCGCGTCCGCCGCTGCCGGCGGCCGCGGCCCGCAGGCTCGCCATGCTGCTGAGCGACCGGCCCGGTGCGGCGGGCGGCCGCAGGAGCACGGCACCGGACCTGATGGAACTCCTGCCCCAGTGGCTCGCGGCGGCGAACGCCCACGGGTACGCCCCGCCCGCGCAGACCCTGCCGGCTCTGCTGGACGCCGCGCGGGGCCGTACGGACCTGCGTCCGGCCGCACTGGCCTTCGGCGGCCCGCGCGCGCGGTGGCTGGCGGGGCTGAACCCGGACTGGCGGTTCGCCCTGCGGGCGACCCCGGGCGCCGGCGCCGCACCGACCGACCCCGAGGACGCCGACCGCGTCCGGAAGCTGTGGGAGGAGGGGTTGTTCGCGGAGCGGGTCGCGCTGCTGGCGTCACTGCGCACGCGCAGGCCCGCGGCAGCACGCGAACTGCTGGCCGGCTCCTGGGCCGCCGAGCGGGCCGAGGACCGGCTGATGTTCCTCGACTCCCTGCGGACGGGTCTCGGCCCGGACGACGAGGCCTTCCTGGAGCAGGCCCTGTCCGACCGCAGCCGCAACGTGCGGTCCACGGCCGCGGAGCTGCTCTCGGCGCTGCCCGGATCGGCGCTCGCCGCGCGAATGGCGGCCCGGTCCGGCTCGTGCGTGGCGGTCGACCACACGCGCGCGACACCCACGCTCGTCGTCGAGGCACCGCACGAGTGCGACGCGGCGATGGAGCGCGACGGGATCGTCCCCAAGGCTCCGGCAGGGCGGGGGGAACGATCGTGGTGGCTGGGCCAGTTGGTGGAGGCGGCGCCGCTCGGGGCCTGGCCCGGACGGCTGGGCGGACGCACGCCTCGGGAGATCGTGGCCCTGCCCGTCGCGGACGGCTGGCAGGGAGAACTGCACGCCGCCTGGTGCCGGGCGGCGGTGCGGCAGCGGGACGCACGGTGGGCGCGGGCGTTGCTCGGGCCCCCCGCGGCCCCCGACTCCGGTGGTCCCGGCGCGGTGTCCCTGGCCGAGCGCGCCAAGCTGCTCGGCACGCTGGACGCCGTCGAGCGGGCCGACTGGGTGGCCGGATTCATCGCGGCACACGGACTGCCCGAGGCGTTTCAACTGCTCGGGGTGTGCGCGGTGCCGTGGGCGGCACCGCTCGGGCGAGCGGTGGTCGACGCGCTCAACATCGCGCGGGACGCAGGGAGTTACCCATGGAGTTTCAGTGGAGTAATGGGGCTTGCCGAACGGTGCCTGGATCCCGCGGAGGCGAGTCGACTGGACGGACTGCTGGCTGTTCCGGACGAGGCGGAGGACGCGTCGCCAGGAGCCGGAGGGTACTGGGCGGAGGCTTTCCAGCGGCTGGTGACGACCTTGCGGCTGCGCTCCGCCATGGCGGAGGAACTGGACGCGGCGCGGGCCGGCTGAGCCCCGCTCCGGGTGGAGGCGGATCTCCCTGGGGGCCTTGCCCCCAGGACGGGCCGCTCGCACCCGGCCGGCGCCAAAAGCCCCTGCGGGAACCGGTGGCGCCCCTACGCCTCGGCGGGCTGGCGGACGTTCGCCCTGACCCAGTCGACGATCGACTGGGTGGTCGCGCCGGGGGTGAAGATCTCCGCGACGCCCTTCTCCTTGAGCGGCGGGATGTCCGCCTCCGGGATGATGCCGCCGCCGAAGACGACGATGTCCTCCGCGTCACGCGCCCTGAGCAGTTCGATCACCGCGGCGAACAGCGTGTTGTGGGCGCCGGAGAGGATGGACAGACCGATCGCGTCGGCGTCCTCCTGGATCGCCGTGTCCACGATCTGCTCCGGGGTCTGGTGGAGCCCGGTGTAGATGACCTCCATACCGGCGTCGCGCAGGGCCCGCGCGATCACCTTGGCGCCCCGGTCGTGGCCGTCGAGCCCCGGTTTGGCCACCACCACGCGGATCGGACCGGCTGCCACACCCATCACTGCCTCCATGAAGCGACTACACCATCCATCTGTACCGACAAGTACCGCACATGTGGCACGGACACCCCGCGCCACACCGTCCGGGGAAGTGAACGAACGTTATCGCCAGCATCCCGCAACCGGCAGTTTCACGGTGCAGAGGGAGGGGGAAATCACATGGTGGGACACTCCCCCGGGTTCTTTGGGCAGGGGGGACCCGCAGGCCGCGCGCCGTTCCCCGTCCTCGCGGCCCCCGCGCCGCACCCCTCCTCCGCGACGCGCGGACCACGGCGGGAGCAAGCACGACGGGAGCCGCAACGAGGTCGTCGCTCCACCGCGCCGCAGGCCACGCGCCTCGGTGGAGCGCGGTATCGGCGAGGGCACGAAGGGCACCCGGGGCCGGTGGGGCACGGCAGCGCGAAGGCTGCCCGGCCGACCGCCCTCGCCGCGACTGCCCACGAGGACACACGGGGGACAGGGCCGTCCTCCCGTGTGCCGACAGGAGGTCGGCCATGAAGGTCACCAGGGTCGCGGACCCCATTCTCCCGCTCTGCCGGTGCCTGCTGCCGTGCAGACTCGCGGGGCTCTCACTGGCTCTGCTGAAGGCGACCGCTCTGGAGCTCGCGATCCTCGCGGGGCATCTCCTGCTCTATCCCTCGGGCATCGTCCAGGAGCGCCGCGCCGCCTCGGGCGCGCTCCCGGCACCCGACGGCACCGCCCAGCTGCCGACCGAGGCCAAGCCACCGGTGGTGCTGCTGCACGGGTTCATCGACAACCGCTCGGTGTTCGTCCTGCTGCGCCGCAACCTCGCCCAGCACGGCAGGCAGCGGGTGGAGTCCCTGAACTACTCACCGCTGACCTGCGACATCCGCACCGCGGCCGAGCTGCTCGGCCGGCACATCGAGGAGATCTGCCAGCGCACCGGCAGCAGGCAGATCGACGTCGTCGGGCACAGCCTCGGCGGGCTGATCGCCCGCTACTACGTGCAGCGGCTCGGCGGGGACCTGCGCGTCCGCACCCTCGTCACCCTCGGCACCCCGCACTCCGGCACCCGGGTCGCGCCGCTGGCCAACGCCCATCCGATCGTGCGGCAGATGCGCCCCGGTTCCGAGCTGATCGAGGAGCTGTCGCGCCCCGCGCCGGGCTGCCGTACGCACTTCGTCAGTTTCTGGAGCGACCTCGACCACCTGATGGACCCGCTGGAGTCCGCCTGCATCGAGCACCCCGATCTGAAGGTGGAGAACATCCAGGTGAGCGGAATCGGACATCTCGCCCTGCCGCTGCACCCCGCCGTGGCCACCGGGATACGGCAGATCCTCGACACGGCGCGACCCGGAGACCCGACCGCCGAACGCGCCGGCGGAGTGACCGTCGCCTGACGACCGACCCCTCGCCGTCGAACGAAACTCGAACACAAAGTTAAGGCCGTCTCCACAGACCGGCGAAACACGGCTGAATGCCCGTTTCCCGCTTCGGGGAAACCTGCGGAAGATTGTCGCGCCCTCGAACCGCCGGGTACAGTCGCCGCACTGCTCTGGCAGCCCCTGTTGTCGAGGCGAAAGAGAAGTTGGTGAACGACCGCCACCCGTCGGGGAGCGTGGCCGCCCCGGCCCCGGCCTCCGATCCCGCCTCGACGCCCTACGCGTCGTACGACGGACAGGAAGCCGCGTACGGCGACTTCACCACCTACGGCGACTACGACGCCACCGGTTTCCACACCGGCACGTACGCCACGGCGCAGTACACCGCCGACCCGCTCTACAACGGCCTCACGCCCGGCGAGACGCACACCACGGGCTCGTACGACACCACCGGCTGGTCCACGCACGGCCACCAGAACCCCGGCTACGACCCGTACGCGACCCAGCACCACACGGTCTACGACACCGGCGCGTACGACACCACCGCCTGGGCGACGGGCTACCAGCAGCAACTGGCCTCCGTCCCACCGCAGTCCGCTCCGGTCGACACCAGCGGCCAGTGGGACGCGCGCACCTGGCTCCAGCCGGACCAGACGGCCACCGCCGACGCCACGCAGCAGTGGGAGTGGGGCACACAGGCCTTCGACACCGGCGCGTACGACGCCACGCAGTGGAACGGCGACGGCACCACCGCGGTCACGGAGCACTTCGAGGCGCCGGAACCACACGAGCCGCAGGGCGGGTTGGCCGAGGTGGCGGAAGAGGGACCGGCCGCCACCGCCGAGCCGGACGCGGCCCCGCCGCTGCTCGACGACGAGGAAGAAGTCACCCACGCCCCCGTCTCACGAGCGGCCTCCCGCGCCGCGGGCCGCTCCAGGCGGCGCCCCCCGGCCAAGCGCTCCGCGCTGCTCACGGTCGCGGTGCCCTCGGTGTGCGTGATGGGGGTCGCCGGGATCGCCGCCGCCTCCGTGGGCGGTCTGACCGAGGACGGCAAGGACAACGCGGCGGCCAGGCCCGACGCCCACCCCGTCAAGGCGTCCACCGCCAACAACAAGCTGGACACCCAGCTGCAGGGCCTGTCCGCGGGGGCGAACGACTTCGCCGACCGGGCCAGCCGGTACCAGGAGCGCATCGACCTCCAGGCGCAGCAGGAGGCCGAGAAGAAGAAGGCCGCGGAGGAGGCGGCCCGCCTGGAGCGGCTGCGTCCGAAGTTCGCCGTTCCGGTCCTCCAGCACGGTCTCAGCGCCTACTTCGGCCAGGCCGGCGTGAACTGGATGTCCGTGCACACCGGCATCGACTTCCCCGTGTCGTACGGGACGACGGTGCTGGCCGCGACCGACGGCACGGTCCGCACGCAGTGGAACAGCGCCTACGGCAACATGCTGATCCTGACCGCGATGGACGGCACGGAGACGTGGTACTGCCATCTCTCCAGCTACCGGGTCCCCTCCGGTACGACGGTGAAGGCCGGAGAGCCGATCGCCTACTCCGGGAACTCCGGCAACTCCACCGGCCCGCACCTGCACTTCGAGGTCAGGCCCGCGGGCGGGGCGCCCATCGACCCGCTGGCGTGGCTGCGCAGCCACGGCCTCGACCCGACGTAGCGGCCCCGCCGCCCCCCGGGCGTTTCGTCTGGATCATCTCGCCCGTCGTGGACGGTTCTCAGAGCCTGGCCGATGTCGCCCCGTGCCGTCCTGTCCAGCCCCGTTCACTCGGCGCGAGTGGCCGGGCCCGGGCGTTGGCCCGGGCCCGGCTGTGTTACGACCACCTCGCGGGAACCCTCGGCCTTTCCATCACGGACGCGAGGGTCGACAGCGGCCTGATCACGTGGGACCAAGAGCCGCAGCTCACACCGGCAGGGACGGCCTGGCTGGTCGACGACGACATCGCACTCCCCACCACCACGCGGCGCCCGCTGGTGCGGTCCCGCCTGGACTGGACCGAACCCAGCCGTCGCTACAGCTTCTCCACCGGCGCGTACCGCAGCAGCAGCCGCTTGGCCTTGCCGTCGCCGAAGTCGATCGTCGCCTGGGCCTTGTCGCCGGTGCCTGCGACGGCGACCACCGTGCCCAGACCGAACTGGTCGTGCGTGACCCGGTCCCCGACGGCGAGCGCCGCCACCGGCTTCTCCGTGGTGCGGCGGGTGGCGAAGCCCGAGGCGCCGGACGCCGACGAGCGGGAGCGGCTCGAGGACAGCGAGGCCGCCACCGAGGAGGCCGGACCGGAGGGCGCGAAGCCCGAGCCGCCCGTCCGCTTCCAGTCCACGTGCGTCGGCGGGATCTCCTCCAGGAACCGGGAGGGCGGGTTGTACGACGGCTGGCCCCAGGCGCTGCGCATCGCCGAGCGGGTCAGGTACAGCCGCTCCCGCGCGCGGGTGATGCCGACATAGGCCAGGCGCCGCTCCTCCTCCAGCTCCTTGGTCTGGCCGAGGGCGCGCATGTGCGGGAAGACGCCGTCCTCCATGCCGGTCAGGAAGACCACCGGGAACTCCAGGCCCTTGGCGGTGTGCAGGGTCATCAGGGTGATGACGCCGTCGCCGTCCTCCTCGTCCGGGATCTGGTCGGAGTCGGCGACCAGGGCGACCTGCTCCAGGAAGTCGGACAGCGCGACCGGCTCCCCCTCCCCGCGCTCCTGTTCGAACTCCAGGGCGACCGCGGCGAGTTCCTGGAGGTTCTCGATACGGGTCTCGTCCTGCGGATCGGTCGACGCCTGCAACTCGGCCAGGTAGCCCGTGCGTTCCAGGACGGCCTCCAAGATCGTGGCCGGCCCGGCGCCCGACTCGACGATCGTGCGGAGGTCCTCCATCAGCGTGTTGAACCGCTTGACCGCGTTCGTGGAGCGCGCGGCCATGCCGTACGCCTCGTCGACGCGGCGCAGCGCCTGCGGGAAGCTGACCCTCTCCCGCTGGGCGAGGGCGTCGATCATCGCCTCGGCGCGCTCGCCGATGCCCCGCTTGGGCACGTTGAGGATGCGGCGCAGCGGGACGGAGTCCTCGGGGTTGGCCAGGACCCGCAGGTAGGCCAGGACGTCCCGGACCTCCTTGCGCTCGTAGAAGCGGACGCCGCCGACGACCTTGTAGGGCAGGCCGACGCGGATGAAGATCTCTTCGAAGACACGGGACTGGGCGTTGGTGCGGTAGAAGACGGCGACGTCGCCGGCCTTGGCCTCGCCCGCGTCGGTGAGCCGGTCTATCTCCTCGGCGACGAACTGCGCCTCGTCGTGCTCGGTGTCGGCGACGTAGCCCGTGATGCGGGCGCCCGCGCCGGCGTTGGTCCACAGGTTCTTGGGACGGCGGGACTCGTTGCGCTCGATGACCGCGTTGGCGGCGGACAGGATCGTCTGCGTGGAGCGGTAGTTCTGCTCCAGCAGGATGGTCGTCGCGTCCGGGTAGTCCTCCTCGAACTGGAGGATGTTGCGGATGGTCGCGCCACGGAAGGCGTAGATCGACTGGTCGGCGTCACCGACCACGCACAGCTCGGCCGGCCGGAGGTCGTCCCCGGCGGGCGGTGCGTCGGCCACGTCCGCGGGGTGCCCGCCGGTGCCGACGAGTTCCCGCACGAGGGCGTACTGGGCGTGGTTGGTGTCCTGGTACTCGTCGACCAGGACGTGCCGGAAGCGGCGGCGGTAGTGCTCCGCGACGTCCGGGAAGGCGCGCAGCAGGTTGACCGTCGTCATGATCAGGTCGTCGAAGTCGAGGGCGTTGGCCTCGCGCAGCCGCGACTGGTACAGGGCGTAGGCCTGGGCGAGGGTCTTCTCGAAGCCGTCGGTCGCCTGGGCGGCGAAGTCCTCCTCGTCGATCAGCTCGTTCTTGAGGTTGCTGATCTTGGCGCTGAAGGACTTGGGCGGGTAGCGCTTGGGGTCGAGGTCCAGATCGCGGCAGACCAGGGCCATCAGGCGCTTGGAGTCGGCGGCGTCGTAGATCGAGAAGGAGGACGTGAAGCCGAGCTTCTTGCTCTCCCGGCGCAGGATGCGCACGCACGCGCTGTGGAAGGTCATCACCCACATGGCGTGCGCGCGGGGTCCGACGAGTTGCTCGACGCGCTCCCTCATCTCGCCGGCGGCCTTGTTGGTGAAGGTGATCGCCAGGACCTGACCGGGGTGGACGCCCCGCTCGGCCAGCAGGTACGCGATCCGGTGCGTGAGCACGCGCGTCTTGCCGGAGCCGGCGCCGGCCACGATGAGCAGCGGGGAGCCGGAGTGCACGACGGCGGCGCGCTGGTTGTCGTTCAGCCCCTCCAGGAGCGCGGCCGGGTCCACGACCGGACGGTGGGCGCCGTCGCGGTAGTAGGCGTCCCGCTCGTAGGAGTCCCGGTCCGGGGGCACGTCGAACTTCCCGTCGAACAGATCGTCCGGAACCGGCTCCGGAGCGTGATCGTCCTCGGGCGGCGGCGGGGGCTCTTCCTCATGGCCCCGGGGGCCCTGGAGATCCGCCAGGAAGCTGTCGTCAAAGAGGCTGCTCATCGCTTTACGAGTCTAGGGCGCCGGACCGACAACCGGTCGCCGCCCCGAAAACTCCGCCCCGCGGATCGGCGCGCAGGTCCAGTGATCTTCCGGCAGGGGGAGAGGGCGCGCCCCTCGCCGACCGCCGCGAGCCCGAGCCCGGCCACGGGGTGTCCGGCGGCGCGGAGCGATCGGCCGCCGTCGCAGCGGCCCGCCGCTGTCGGCCGCCGTCTCAGCGGCGCCGCCCTCGGCCGCGAGGGACCACACGGAAGGAACCGCGACCGGCCTCGCGGAAAGGTGACCGTCACCGCCCGCCGACCCACGGCGCCGGGGAGATGCCGGGTGCGCTCATCGGTGACAGCGGCGGCAGCACGCGCCCGACCTCACCATGGGTCAAGGCGTGGACGACCGCGTCGACCTGACGTATCTTCATGCAGCCGTCCGGGTTTTGGAGAGATCGAGACAAGCAGTTCACCCACCGTTGGCATAACGGCCGGGCGTCCCGGTTTAACTCGCTTCGCCTTGTTCGGTCGTGCGGTTCCAGTTCCCCCGTGCCGCCGTTCTCCAATTTCAGGAGCGACTCCATGCCTCTTCCTCTCCCGAGGAACTCCCGGTCCCGCCGGACCCTGATCCGTGCCACCGGCATCGTGCTTGCCGTGACCGGTCTGAGCAGCTTCATCGCCGGGTCCGCCAACGCCAACCCGGCCGGTACCGGACTGGTGATCAACGAGGTGTACGGCGGGGGCGGCAACTCCGGCTCCACCTACACCCATGACTACATAGAGATCTTCAACCCGACCAACGCCGCCATCAGCGTGAGCGGCTGGTCGGTGTCGTACTACAGCGCCAAGGGCGGCCTCGGCGGTTCGACGGCCCTCACGGGCAGCGTGCCGGCCCACGGCTATTACCTGGTCCAGGAGGCAAAGGGCACCGGCGGCACCGCCCCGCTGCCCACCCCCGACGCGAGCGGTCAGCTGGCGATGTCGGCGACCGACGGCTCGGTGACGCTGAACGACGCGGCCAGTGCCGTCATCGACACGGTCGGCTTCGGCACCGGCTCGATCGTCGAGGGCGCGGCTGCTCCTGCGCCGAGCAACACCATGGCCGTCACCCGCAAGACCCCCGGCGTGGACACGGACAACAACAGCGCCGACTTCATCACCGCGACGCCCGACCCGAAGAACTCCGGCGGTGCCGGTAACGGTGACGGTGAGCCCGGTGACGGCAACTCGGGCGGTGACGCCGGCGAGGTGACCATCGCCGAGATCCAGGGCACCGACACCGACACCTCGCCGCTGGCGGGCAAGACGGTCACCACCGAGGGTGTCGTCACGGCGGTCTACGCGACCGGCGGCTTCAACGGCTTCTACATCCAGACCGGTGGCACCGGCGGCACCGTGGCCGACGACAAGACCCCGGGTGCCTCGGACGCCGTGTTCGTCTACGGCTCCCAGTCCGCCGGCACCGTGAGCATCGGCGACAGCGTCCAGGTGCAGGGCACGGTCCAGGAGTTCTCCGGCACGACCGAGATCACCTTCCCGACCGTCACCAAGCTGTCCGCCCCGCTGCCGGCCGTCAACCCCCTCAAGATCGCGTGGAGCGACCTGGAGACCGACGCCCAGAAGGAGGCGCACGAGGGCGAGCTGCTGGCTCCCCAGGGCGACTTCACGGTGGCGGACAACTACAACGCCAACTTCTACGGCCAGGTCGGCCTGGCCGCCGGCACCCAGACGCTGCGCCAGCCGACGGATGCCGGCACCGCCGGCAGCGACGCCGCGCAGAAGGCCGCCGACTACAACGCCTCCCACGCCATCATGCTCGATGACGGTGCGAGCGTCAGCTACACCGCCACCGGTGCCGCTGCCAACGACCCGCTGCCCTGGCTCACCCCCGACAACCCGGTGAGCGTGGGCGCCAAGGCGACCTTCCACAAGCCCGTGGTCCTGGAGTACCGCAACTCGCTGTGGAACTTCCAGCCCACGAGCCAGGTCAACGGTGCCGGCAAGGACATCGTCTCGTTCTCCGACATGCGCACCCAGAAGGCGCAGCCGGCGGCCGTCGGTGGCAAGGTCCACCTGGCGACCTTCAATGTGCAGAACTACTTCCCGATGACGGGCGACCGCTACATCGCCAAGGGCCTCGGGAAGTGCTCCTTCTACAACGACCGCCAGGGCAACCACATCGCGGTCAACGACTGCGGTGCCGGCGGCCCGCGCGGCGCCGCCGACGACGCCAACCTCCAGCGCCAGCAGCAGAAGATCGTCAGCGGCATCATCGGCCTCGGGGCCGACGTCGTCTCCCTCGAGGAGGTCGAGAACTCGGCCAAGTTCGGCGAGGACCGCGACACGGCGCTCTCGGGCCTGGTCGACGCCCTGAACGCCAAGGCGGGCGCCGGCACCTGGGCCTTCGTCCCGTCCCCGGCGGCCGAGGACCGTCCGGCGGTGTCCCAGGAGGACGTCATCCGGACCGCGTTCGTCTACAAGCCGGCCGATGTCTCTCCGGTGGGTGCCTCGCACATCCTGAAGGACCTCTCGGGTCCCGGTCAGAACTTCTCCATCGCGCGTGAGCCGCTGGCCCAGGGCTTCAAGGCGGCCGGTTCTGCCGACTCAGACGCCTTCCTGGTCGTGGCCAACCACCTGAAGTCCAAGGGATCCGGGACCGCTCTCTACCCCGGTGACAAGGAGGACACCCGCCCGGTCTACGACCAGGGCGCGTTCAACGAGAGCCGTACGCACCAGGCGCAGGACATGCTTGCCTTCGCCCAGGAGCAGGCGCAGGTGCTGAAGACCGACAAGCTGTTCCTCGTCGGCGACTTCAACGCCTACACCCACGAGGACCCGATGGAGTACCTGTACAGCCAGGGCTACAACGACCTCGGCTCGACGTACGACCCGGAGCACTTCTCCTACTCCTTCCACGGCCTCCAGGGCACCCTCGACCACATCGTCGCCAGCCCGGCCGCGACGGCGATGGTAACGGGCGCGACGATCTGGCAGATCAACGCCCAGGAGTCGGTCGCTTTCAACTACAGCCGCTACAACTACAACGTCACGCCGTTCTTCAACGGTGACGAGGCGTTCGCGGCCTCCGACCACGACCCGGTCCTCGTCGGCTTCAACACGGGGTCGGAGTCCGGGAAGGTCGCTTCCAAGGTCGACCTCAAGGTCACGCCGAACAAGGTCGTGGCGGGCAAGACCGAGGTCATGGCGCATGTGACGGTCACGGCCGCCGGCGCCAAGCCGACCGGCACCGTCACGGTGACCGTCGACGGCCGGACCTACAGCGCCGAGCTCAGCGGCGGCGGCGTGGCGAACGTCAAGCTGCCGGCGTTCCGCGACGCGGGCACGCACACCGTGACCGTGGACTACTCCGGGGACGCCAAGGTGCTCGCCGGAACGGCTGACGCCTCGGTGACGGTCACGACGAAGTAGGCCAAGAAGGCGCTCACGCGCTGACGCGTGGCACCGGCGGCGGGAGCCTGCCCTTCGGGGCGGGCTC
>NZ_JBQRUW010000065.1:0-77217 GCF_052663305.1 Streptomyces cyslabdanicus | reverse complement strand
CCCGCGGAGCGGGTACCACATCGCTGCGCGATGTGCAAGCGGGGCGGTCGCTGCGCTCCCGCTGGCCCTCGCGATGCGAGGGCGGTCCCCTCCGCTGCGCTCCAGGGACTGGTGGAGCCGGCCGCTGCGCGCCCGGCCGGCCGCGCATCGCGCGGTCGTGGCTGGCGGGGTGTCAGGTGCGGCTAGTGGGACTTCCAGTACAGGAGTTGGGGAGTGCTCCGCACTCCTGGGCGGGTCCGCTGCGCTCCCCCGCCTGACGGTCCTTCCGGCTGCGCCTCCAGAACCTTCGGGCCCGCTGACGCGGGCCGGGCTGGACTATGAGGGATGGAGGTCGCTCGTTCGTGTGGGTTCTAATGTACCGCGTGCATCAGGTTGATGCAGCATGTACCGTTGGCGAAAACACGGGACACCCCCCAACCGCCCCGGAATTCCGAGAGGAACGACCGCAGATGACCGGTCACCACGAATCTACCGGACCTGATCCCGCGCTGAGCAGCGATTCTGTACGCCGGGTGACGCAGTACCAGACGGCGTGCGTGAACGCCCGGTTGAAGGTGTTCGCGCTTCTGGAGGCGCAGGGCGTGTCCGCGAGCGAGGCGGACGACCTGGTGGCCGCGCTGGAGGCCGGGGCGGTCGCCGGGGCGCAGTGCCAGGTGGTGGAGCTGGGCGGCACGGCGCTGGCCTCTCGGGGCCCGCTGTTCTCGGACGGCTGGGATGAAGGCGTGACGGCCGTGAGCGAGGCCCTGGTGCGCATCGCGGACCGGGAGTGGTCCCGGCGCGGCGGCCGGTCGGCCGGGGCCACTGAACTGGCCGTACACGTCGCGGATGTGAGGCAGCGTGAGCGGGCCGACCTGGTGCGGCTGGAGAGGTTCGTCCGGGAGGCGGTGCTGCCGGGCACCCATCCGCACACCACGGCGCGGCGCCGGGTGCTGGAGGCGCTGGGCGAGGCCGGCGGTCTGTGCACCGCGCGGACGGTGAACGCGGACGGAGACGTCATCGTCTGCACGCTCGATGCCGGGCACTACGACCCGGACGACAAGCCGCCCTTCAAGGACGGAAAGCCGGGCGGATGGCACAAGGCGGATGCGTCGATCTGGAACGACTTGGGCGCGGCCTGCATTCCGCACGCGGCCCTCTAAAAAACCACAGGAATTCAGCGCTCGGGGAGGCAAGTAAATGTCAGCGATTCAGCTCAAGGAACACCAGGTCGATCAGCGCTCCGCGTTTCGCAGGTGGGTGGGATTCCCTGCAAGGTCATCGGTGCCCACGCAGGGTGCCCGGGGCACGATCGTGTCAGCGACCGGTTCGGGCAAGACGATCACGGCCGCCACGTGCGCGCTGGAGTCGTTCGCGGACGGCCGGATCCTCGTCACCGTCCCGACCCTGGACCTGCTCGCGCAGACCGCCCAGGCGTGGCGCCTGGTGGGCCACCGGGCCCCGATGGTCGCCGTGTGCTCGCTGGAGAACGACCCGGTGCTGAAGGAGCTGGGCGTGCGGACCACCACCAACCCGATCCAGCTCGCCCTGTGGGCCGGGTCCGGGCCAGTCGTCGTGTTCGCCACGTACGCCTCCCTGGTGGACCGCGAGGACATCGACGCACCCGAGGGCCAGCGGAAGGTTCGCGGGCCGCTGGAGGCTGCCCTGGCGGGCGGAGAGCGGCTCTACGGCCAGCAGATGGCGGGCTTCGACCTCGCGATCGTTGATGAGGCACACGGCACCGCCGGTGATCTTGGGCGGCCGTGGGCGGCGATCCACGACAACGCCCGCATCCCGGCGGACTTCCGCCTCTACCTGACCGCGACCCCCCGCATCCTCGCCTCGCCCCGCCCGCAGAAGGGCGCAGACGGCCAGGAGGCGGAGATCGCGACCATGGCCGACGACCCGAACGGCACCTACGGCGCATGGCTCGCAGAGCTCGGGCTGAGCGAGGCGATCGAGCGAGAGATCCTCGCCGGGTTCGAGATCGACGTCCTGGAGATCCGCGACCCCTCCCCCGTCCTCGGGGAGTCCGAAGACGCCCGGCGCGGCCGGCGCCTGGCCCTGTTGCAGACCGCGCTCCTGGAGCACGCCGCCGCGTACAACCTCCGCACGGTCATGACGTTCCACCAGAAGGTCGAAGAGGCCGCCGCGTTCGCGGACAAGCTCCCTGAGACCGCCGCCGAGCTGTACGCCAACGACGCGTCCGACGACGACCTGGCCGCAGCGGACAGGCTGCCGAAGTCCTCCATCGACGCGGAGTTCTACGAACTCGAGGCCGGCCGCCACATCCCGCCAGACCGCGTGTGGTCGGCCTGGCTATGCGGCGACCACCTCGTCACCGAGCGGCGCGAGGTCCTGCGCCAGTTCGCCAACGGCATCGACGCGGCCGGGCGCAGGGTGCACCGCGCCTTCCTCGCCTCGGTGCGTGTGCTCGGGGAGGGCGTGGACATCACCGGCGAGCGGGGCGTGGAGGCGGTGTGCTTCGCCGACACCCGCGGCTCGCAGGTGGAGATCGTGCAGAACATCGGCCGCGCGCTCCGCCTCAACAAGGACGGCAGCACGAAGGTGGCCAGGATCATCGTGCCGGTGTTCCTGGAGCCGGGCGAGGACCCCACCGACATGGTCGCCAGCGCCAGCTTCAAGCCGCTCGTGGCCGTGCTCCAGGGCCTGCGCAGCCACGATGAGCGCCTGGTCGAGCAGCTCGCCTCCCGCGCGCTCACCAGCGGCAAGCGCAAGGTCCACCTCCAGCGTAACGAGGACGGGCGAATCGTCGGGGCCGGCGGCGAGAGCGACGGCGAGGACCAGGAGCCCGGCGGCACCGCCGGCGCTGCCGAGTCGGCCCTGCTCCACTTCTCCAGCCCGCGCGACGCCGCCACGATCGCGGCGTTCCTGCGCACCCGGGTCTACCGGCCCGAGTCCCTGGTCTGGCTGGAGGGCTACCAGGCCCTCATCCGCTGGCGGAAGGAGAACGGCATCACGGGCCTCTACGCCATCCCGTATGACGTCGAGGTCGAAGTCGGCATGACGAAGTCGTTTCCGCTTGGGCGGTGGGTGCATCAGCAGCGGAAATCCCTGCGGGCGGGTGAGCTGGAGGAGCGGCGCAAGACCCTGTTGGATACGCCGGAGGCTGGGATGGTCTGGGAACCGGGCGAGGAGGCGTGGGAGTCCAAGCTCGCCGCGTTCCGGTCCTACCGGCGGGCCACCGGGCACCTTGCGCCGCGTCAGGACGCGGTGTGGGGCGAAGGCGAGACGATGGTGCCCATCGGGCAGCACATGGCCAACCTGCGCCGCAAGGGCGCGAAGAACGGCCTGGGCAAGGACCCGGAACGAGCCGCCACACGCGCAGCGCAGCTGACGGAGATCGACCCGGACTGGGACGTCCCGTGGCCGCTCGACTGGCAGCGGCACTACCGCGTCCTGGCGGACCTGGTCGACGCCGACGGCCACCTGCCCGACATCGCCCCCGGCGTGCTGATGGACGGCGACGACATCGGCAAGTGGCTCCAGCAGCAGAAGCAGCCGGCCATCTGGGCGCGGCTCCTGCCCGAGCAGCAGGAGCGACTGTCCGGGTTGGGCGTCAAGCCGCTTGAAGCGCTGTCTGCCGCCCCGGCGGCCGGGCGCGCGGCCAACGGCCCGAGCAAGGCACAGCAGGCGTTCCAGCGGGGCCTGGCGGCCCTCGCGCAGTGGGTGGAGCGGGAAGGCGCCCACCGGCCGGTGCCAAGGGGCCACAGTGAGCAGATCGCGGTCGACGGCGAGGCGGAGCCGGTGGTCGTGAAACTGGGCGTATGGGTATCGAACACCAAGTCCAGGCGGGACAAGCTCGCCCAGGAGCAGCTGGATGCGCTGCGGGAGCTGGGCATGGAATGGGCGTGACGGTCCGGCGCTGAGCCGGACCGCGCGGGGCCCTGGGCGAGAAACGTCTGGGGCTCCGTGCTATTTTCGTTATGACATTTCGTGGGGAAGAGTGCGGTTTCCTGGGACCCTCATGACAACCGCCCATCGATCCAGCTGTCTGGAATCGGGGGCGGGGATGTGTTCGGTCCACATGTTGTCCCGCAGGTTGGGAAGCCACTGGGGCTTCGGTGTGAGGTCCAGAACGGCAAGCATGCCGAGCGTGACTCCTGCGGCTTGGTAGGCCACCGTTTGCCCCAAGTAGCGCTTGAGGTCTTCAGGTTCCGCCTTCCTGAGTTCGCGCTTGCACTCGATCACGATGCTGAATCCTGGGAAGATCACCAGGATGTCGGCGCGGCCTCCGCTGCGGTCGATGGTTTCCATCTGTACTTCGAAGCAGGCGCTGTCGAGGTAGTCGTGCAGATCTTCCTGCAGTTCGATCTCCAGCGGGAGCTTCTCTCCAGGCTTGGGCGCGAAGAGGTAGGCAGTCTTCTTCGTGTGCTTGTCACGGCCGCGGTTCGTCCTGTTCGCCAGGAATCGGATTGTCGCGGTGACGAGGCGGATGAAGTGCTCCCGTACCGAAAAGGACTGAAAGTCCGGGCAAGGTTGCAGTCCTCTGATGACCTCCTTGAAAAGGTCTTGCTCTGCTTTGGGCAGGGTCTTGATGTGACTGCTGTAAGCGTCGGTGAGCTGCTCATGTAGGCCGTTGAGCGTGTCGGGAGGCAGGGCCGCTAGAACCTGCCTACCAAGTTCGGCGGCCAAGTCGTCGGCCGCTCCGTCTTTTCCCGGGCCGTCCTCAGGTTCTTCAGGCGGAAGCCCGAGCCGGGACTCGACTGCTGACCGGAGTTCCTCGGCAGCCTGCCTATCCCAGTCGGGTGGAGCGTCGGCGAGCAGCGCGTGCACGTGCAGCAGGAGTCCTTCACGGGCGGCAAAGGCATCTTCGATACGGGGAGCTACGAGGAGCTGCAGCGCAGAGGCGTCGCCGGTTGGGGTGAGGCGTACGGAGCGGTGAGCGGTGTAGGCAGCGAGGATGTGCTGGATCGTCTGGCTTGGCCAGGTGGGGAGGGGTGAATCGAGGTGGGCGGCGGCGTGCTCGAGATCGGCGCTGAGGGTGTACCACGCTGCTTCGGTGTCGTAGCGGCCATCTCGCCAGCCTGTTCGTAGACCGGTGAGCCAGAGCGCGTGTTCAGAGGTGCAGCGGCGTAGTTGCGCTGCCTCGGTGCTGAGGGCTTCGTTGTCGTTGGCTTCGAACGCCAGGACCGCGTTGATTGCGGCCCGGTATGCGGTGGCGTCCGGGCGATCCTCGTCGGAGTCGATGGCTTCGGTGAAGTGGGTGCGGCTGGCGGTGAGCTGGGTGAGGAGGCTTGAGCGGTCTGCGGCGTTGAATGCGTCGGAGAGGTGGCACATAGCCAGCTCGAACGCAGCATCGGACCGTAGAGCCGGTATGTCAAGGAATGCGTGGAGTGCGTTAGTCAGGTCTGCATCGCGCCATTGTTCATAGCCTGCTCCGAGCGCCCGTACGACTTGGCGTGCGTACCCGATGGGTGCGGAAGGGGCTTGTGGGTCAGTGAGGACATCAAGGACTCCGTAGCGCTTGATGGCCCCTCCGGCGAGTGCCAGGCGGAGTGCGGCTTCAAGGAAGAGGCCTGCGGTCTCGGCTTCGAGGGCCGTGGCGTGGGGCTCGGTCCGACGCAGGGCGATTCGATTCAGCGCGGTGGAGTGGTCCCTCAGGTACCCGGGGTGGTCGCACAGTCGGTCAAGGAGGTCTCCGACGACGCCCGGCCGGTTCTCCGCCGTGAGTGTTTCGGCGATGAAGGCTGCGGCGCGGTCTGGGCTGTTGAGGCAGTCCCAGGCAGCAAGGAGAGTCTCGGCGGCGCGGAACCACAGTCGAGAGGTGGCAAGTTCATCTGCCTGGGCAAAGAATCGATCTTCGCCGCCGAAGTCTTCGAGTGTGGGGGCGTCTCCGCGGCGAGCTAGGAGTGTCTCGGGCGGCGTCACGGTGGGCCCTCCTTATCGTGCGGCGGCCTGCGAGGAATGACGCGTTAACGCGTCGACGGAGTAATGGTCACCACATGAAGGCCCCTGCTTCAGCGATCTTCGCGCGGTCGTCAGGGATGACCGTACGGGCGAGTTCACGGTTGGCCGTAGCGGCGATGATCTGCAGCCCGTCGGTCTCTTCGCAGATCGCCCGAAGTTGCTGCAGCGTCTCGGCAAGGTCGGTCGGGATCATTTCCTGGGCGCCGGCGGAGTCGATGAGGAAGAGTCCGGGATGACGGCCGCCGTGCTGCTGGCCGACACGGAGGAGGGCCAGCAGCGTGGCCATGCGCAGACGCAGCTGTTCGCCCTCGGTCATCTTCTGGAACCAGGACGGCCCATCGTCCAACTGGAGCTTCATGGGACCGTTTGCCTGCAGCTTTACGCCCTGGAGGTTGTCGTATCCCAGTCGGACGGCGAGGTCGAAGATTTCGCTGCTGACCCGATCCATGATCGGCTTGCTCGCCTTTCCGGCGCGCACGTCGGCTTCTTTGTACGCAGCCTCCAGGATCTTCTCCTCTGGGGCCGGCGGCGTTATTCCACCCGCGCGAGCGTGGGTGGCTTCGCGTTCTTTCAGGGCGCCGCGCAGACGTTCCAGGTCAAGCTGGCGTCGCAGAACAGAGGCATCCGGTAGTGCTGCTTGGGCAGCGGCCATCGCACGGCGGGCCGCGTCGAGCTGGGCTTCGGCCTCTTTCCGTTCCTTCTCCGCGCGCCGCAGCGCTGTGCGGGTCTGGTCGTCCGCAGCGGCCAGAGAGGCGATGTTCTCACTCAGCTGGTCGATAGCTGTGGTGTCCTCCGGAGCATCCTCGGGAAGTGTGCTGCCGCAGACGGAGCAGTGGTCCGCGGCTTGGTCGCCGCGCGCCTGAGCGAGGTCAGCGACGGGGGTGGTGCAACGCGGGCAACACGTCGGGGCGAGAGCCCCGAAGTAGCGCTTGGCTGCCGTGTTCTCCTTCATGTCGCGTAGCCGCTTCCGGTCTTCCACGAGTGTCTGGTGCAGCTCGGTGTAGTTCTGCTGGACGGTTAGCTGCACCTGTACGGCAGTGGCATGGCGTCCCGCGCAGGATGCAACGTGGGCCGCGGCTTGCTCGATGGCCAAGGCTTGGTCTTCCAGGGCGGGAGCGGCGCCAGTGTTGGCGAGGGCCGCCTCGGCAACAGTGATCTCATCCTTGAGCTGTTGCAGGGAGCTCGCACGGGCCTGGGTGTCTTCGGTGGCCCGACGCTTCTCGCCCCGCTGCTGCTGCCGGACAGTTTTCAGGGCGGTCTCAGCGTCCCGGCGTGTGCTGGTCCAGGGAAGGCCGATGAACATCTGCAGCAGGCTGACGACGGATCCGTTCTCGCTGGTCTCTCCGAGCAGGACTTCAGCGTTGCGGTTGCGGCAGATCAGTGCGTGGCTGAACAGCGCCCAGTCGGTGACGGTGGCCTTGCCGTCTTCTTCGCCTTTGACGTCGGAGTGCCACCCTCGGAGGATCTCCAGGTTGAGACGGTCCATCATGAACTGGCTCATCACGGAGGCGAACTCGGCTTCGCCGGCGAAGCCGATACTGGGGGTGGTCTTTCCGGTCTCCAGGCGTCCGGTCGGTACGCCGTCCTTGTGCTGGAACTCCACGCTGAAGGGCTCACCGTCGATGTGGCCTTCGAGCCGAACGTGGGAGATCCATCTGCGTGCGGTGTTCTGCAGCCGTTTGTTCTTGCCTCGCAGGCACCACCAGATCACTTCCAGGACTGTGCTTTTGCCTTTGAGGTTGTCGCCGGCCAGGCACCACAACCCGTCGCTAAGCCGCCAACTGAAGCGGAAGTCGTCAGTGAACTTGCCTGCCTTGGTTCCTGAGAACTCGATCGAGGTCAATGCAAGGCGGTGCGGTCGCGGCAGCACACCGCTCTCCCGTACCCGGTGATGCTGGAGCACTGCTGCGGCCTCCGCGACGTCCACACCAGCACGGCGGGCAACGGCCTCGGTGAAGTTACTCATGCGCTCCCCTCGCTCACCTTGCTCTGCAGCGCTGCCAAACGGGCCCGGACGCGCGGGAGAATGCCAGCGATGTCCTCGCCCATGTGGGTTCGTTCGTACTCACCCTGCGCGTACTGGAGCTCCTTCAAGGCACTGCCGCTGCGGTCCCCGGCCAGTAGCAGCACCAGTGCGGCGCGTTCGTCGTACCAAGACAGATCCGGCTCCTGCGAGCGCATCTCCTGTGCGTCCCGTCGGCCCGCCGGCAGCAAGCAGTAATCCCAGCGGTCGATGTCGGGCGCTGTCCCGATGGCGTCGATACCGATCAGTCCATGCGCGACCAGCAAGGCCAGAGCGTCATCGAGGGACTCGTAGGCGCCATAGCGCCAGCGGATCATGGGATAGGACTCGAGATCCGGCTCATCGCCTTCCAGCAATGCAGCCGCCCTGTCGACCGGGCTGACTCCCGGAACGCTCCGGCCGACCTCCGCGGCGTTCAACAGTTCATCGGCAAGGTAATCGGGGTTGCGGAGCCAGAAGTCGAGCGCCTGGAGCTTCTTCTGCCCGCGTAGCACCGCCACTGCGTCCGGATGGGCCGGGCACCCGCTATCCGGGTGCGGACAGTGATCCAACAGGAAGAGGATGCGCACAGCATCCTGAACGCGGCTCGCCCTCCGTGTGCGTACCTCCACGCCGTCCGATGTCATACGCCCCCCGCCGATCTGGCTTCCATCGCCCCGTAGACGAGTAGCACGAATCATCACTCCTGCGTAAGTGATCCAGCACAATCCGCAGTCGTAGCCGCGTTGACGGCGGCGAGGCGCGGCGGCCTCGGCCGACGCGCAACCGGCTGAGCGCGCCCCGATCCCCGACCGCGGCCGCGCCACCCATCCCGCCCGTCCCTTCCTCCTTCACTCCAGCCAAGGGACATGGGCAGAGCAGCCGCAACGGGGGATGTCAGCGATCCGACCACGGCAAAACGGCGTGGTGACCTGCGCGGACACGGAGACGGTCCTGGGGGCCGCGCAACACCTAGCGCAACCCTTGGCGCAACCTTCAGCGCAACGAATAGGCGCAATCTCCAGCGCAACCTCGTGCTCCTGGTCGACCGGGGCGGCCGGTCATGCGGCCCGGACGGCTCCGTGGGCGCGGGCGAGGTGGCGCAGCTCGGACCGGGCCGCCGGCACTGAGGGGCGGTCTCCCAGTAGGGGTGCCACCACCGCCGTACGGACAGGAGCAGCAGGCGGCGGCGCAGGGCGGTGGTGTCGCGGGGGCGGGGTGCGGCCAGTGCTTGGTAGGTGGCGTTCCAAGCGGCTTGCGTCTGCACCAGGTCGTCGGGGCTCTGGCGCAAACGAAGTCGCAGCCGGGGTACGTCGGTGAATCCGGTTGACCGCCCTGCGGCTCGACGCAGATCCTCACAGAAGTAGCCAGGACGACGGAGGCCCCCCAGTGCGCGACGACGGCAAGGACTTTCACTTCCCGCCCCTTACCAACGGGCTCGACTTCCTCGTCAGTGCTGTCACCTTCCTCGCGGCTGAAGGCAGCCCCGTCCCCCGCGAGCTGAAGTACGCCACCCTTCATCTCCAGTGCGCAGCCGAGACCCTGTTCAAGGCGCGCCTCGAGATGTACAAGCCTGACCTCGTGTGGACCAAGCCCACGGAGTACGACAAGGGCAAGCACCAGAGCGGCGATTTCACCAGCTGCGGCATCAAAGATGCGATCAAGCGTCTCAACGCTCTCGCCCAGGACGGAACCATCACGCTCAGCACCACCCTCGACCCCGCCAGCAGCGACTTGAAGGACCTCGGCAATCTCCGGAACCGGCTCATGCACTTCGGCTGGCGCGACACCACCGTAGCCGTGAAGACCCGTACCCTCCCCGTCCTGACCCTGCTCTTCGACTTCGTGAACCACGACGTCCTGCCGTACACCGCAGACTGGGAGGCAGCACGGCAGATGGACGAAGTCCGCGGCCAGTTGAAACACCTCACCGACTTCGTCACCCAGCAACAGAAGTCCATATCCGGCCAGCTCGCCGGCCATGAACACTCCACCACCGCATGCCGCTCCTGCGGGCAGTACGCCGTGGTCCTCGACGGCGGCGCCCACGACCTGAAGTGCTTCTTCTGCGACAAGGCGTACGGCACCGGAGATGAAGCAGCCTGGGAGTTCACCGGCGAGAACCGGCACATCACCATCAAGCAGGGTGGCAACGACCTGGCCACCTGCCCGGCCTGCGCCGCCTCGGCCATTGTTCCGGTGCGCACCCTGGGCTATCCCGCCGCAGACTCGTACATCTGCTTCGGGTGCGGCAGCGACTGGGAAGGGATCTGCGAGTGGTGTGGGAACGGCGGGTACATAGTCCCGGAAGCGGACATGTGCGATGAATGCTACGACATACGCCTCGCCAACTTTTGAGGTCCAGGCCCGGCCTGCTCGACGGGTACCAGGCATCGCCCGCGATGCGGTCTCTTGGTGCTCAGGCCGTCGGTGGTCTGGATACAGCCGGTCATCGCCCATTCATGCGGCAGGCACGGGCGCTGTCTTGGTCGGGGGTGAGCTCCTCACGGATGGCTTCGTCCCCATCGTGGGGCCGGTCTGCTTCAGGGCGCCGAGCCTTCGTCGGCGCGCGGACGATCCGCTACGCCTCGCGTACGGCGGTCTGCGGCGGCCGCGGCTTCGGCGGCGAGCTCCTGGGCGACGCTGTCGGTGGTCGTGATAGCTGTGGTGCAGGCATTTTCCGGACGTTGTCTGCAGGCCCCGGCGGATCACCGCCCAGTTGGGCAGACTGGTGAGCCGGTGCACGCCAGCTGGAACTGGGGGGAACACGTGATCGTCAGGCACTTCTTGGGCAAGGACGACGAACTGGCCCGGCACCTTGTTCAGGAACTCAACACCCCACTGGACTGGCCGGAAGAGGGACTGAGTACTGGGCACGTTGCGAGGATCTCGTCTGCCGCGGCCTGCGACGTCTCTTACGATCAAGCGGCCAACGGACATCTGGCCGACCTCTTTGCCGCGCTTCCCTTGCCAGGCACGCCCGATGGTGCTGAGTTCTGGCGTTCCTTGGGGCAGGCGGGAGGTGACGCCGCTCTCTACATCGATCCCGGCAACGCGGGTGGTCCGTTCTTCGAGCGCATTCTTGAAAGCAACGAGGGAGGCATCGCAGACCGCGTACTCAGCTTTCTGGGAGAACTCTCCGACCAACAGCGCGACGCTGTAGCCGACGTGCTCGGTGACGCATTGGCGCGTGACACGTTCACCGGCGGAAGTCGGTACCTGGGGCGGCTGTGGCTGCGCGACGCTGAGACCAGTGCCTGGCACGTTCTACTCGCCAGCCGGCGGACGGACGACCGCACACGCTTCCTCGAAGCCTGGGGCAACGCCTGAGCAGACTGGGCGATGAGTGGGCGCGGGCCGCGCCGAACACGTCGTCGAGTCGTAGACGGTGCCCGGGACGGCGTCGGCGAGCAGCTGGTGGACACAACTCCCAGTCCGCGAGCTCCGCCGGGCCCCGGACGTCGTCGGCCGGGTCCTCGTGCCGGGACGCCTTCCGGGCATCGAGCCGCGCTTCCTCGAGGGCCGCCGCAACAGCGCCGGCGTCCATGGCCCGGTGACGGCGGGGCAGGGTGAGCGGTCGGCGGGTACCGCCGTCGGGCAGCCATATCCTGGTCGTCTTCGACCTCGCATTCGTGGTGAGAAATCAGAGCGGACCGCCGCCAGAACGCTTCTGAGGCTACCCGCCAGATTTCTTTATAGCAGGCTGAAATTCGACTGCGTCAGAACAGGAAATCCACAGCTTGAACGTGCGTAAAAATCCGCACGCAGACCATGGGCGCGAGTGCCCCACTCAGTGAAATACGACTCGGTGATGGCCTCCACGACGAGGGAATGCAGGTCTTCCTCCGTCGCTCCGGCCTCCTGGAGGTCCAGGATCTGCTGCACGGAGGTGGGCGAGATCGGGGTGGTGATGGTGCGTGTACGGCCGTTGTCGGAGCTGCCCGAGGCGATGAACCCGAAGTAGGCCGTCACCTCCACCATCATCCTGCTGGAGGTCGACGCCTTTTTCCGAGTCTGATCCCTGACCTGCGGTTTCCCCTTGCATTGAGTCTCCTCGACCAGGGCGGCCTGCAGACGCTTTTGCGGGGTCTTCAGCGTTCCGGAGCGGTAGCGCTCGATGGTGCGGCGTGAGATGCCCAGGCGCTCCGTCAGGACTTTGGTCGAGCCCTGCGCCCGCGTGAGGAGGAATTTCATCTGGGCTGTTGCGGATTTCGGCGCGGGACGGGTAAAAGCTCTCCTGTTCTCAGATCCCGTGTCATTTTCTCAGTCGCGATGTCATGTGACTGGCCGAACTGGCACGGGATTGAGAATCGCTGGCCACTGCCGTCACTCGTTTGAGGACTCCGTTGCCAGCGGGATACCGCACCGCGGGCAGCCGTTTGCGTGGTCGTCCGGGCAGACGTAGCCGATGGCACCGTCCACGCACCATTCGGCGGCCTCCTCGGACAGCAGGTCGGGCCCGGCATGGAGCAGCCGACGAAATTCCGTGGTGTCCGCAATGTCGGCCGGGCGGTTGGTGAACCAATCGTCGAACCAAGGCTTGTCCCGGTGCATGCGCCAGTGCGCATTCTTCCGGTCATCGACAGCCGTAAGGAACCGATCGACGATGCGCCCCCAACTCGGAGCTCCGAACCAGCCGTTGTCGGACGCGCAGAAGGATTCGATCAGGGTTCGCAGGCCGAACTCCTTCTCGTGAAGGCAGTACCTTCGCCCCCATGAGATCGCGACCTGTGCCATCTCCGCGAGTTCTTCTCGCGGATCAACCTCGTGCGCCGGGTCGTCAGGGTTGTGGCAGGACAGCCCAAGCTCGAGCACAGACTGCGCGGTCGGTAGAACCCGAGACGGGTTGACGATCGCGAGACCGACAGCGATCCAGTCGACATGGTCGAACGACAGCATCGAGCGCACGAGTCGGGTGGTTGCCGTGTTGATCCGCATCATTGTGCCGTCGTGCAGCGGACTCTTCCCGGCATGCCAGTTCTCGACGGGTGTGTTGCGCCACACCGCGAGCGTGATGCGGGTGGCGGCCAGCCACAGCAGGGCGTCGTCGTCGAGGTGCCCGAACCGCTTGGCACACTCCTGGGCGCCGTAGGTGATCAACTCTTCCGGTTTCGGCCACCTGTGGCTGTCGGGCCCTTCAGGCCCTTCAGGCGCGTACTCGTAGTCGTCGGCGTACTCGTCGAGGATCGCGCTCAACTCGGCTGCGCTGTAAGCCTCGCTGTACTCGGAGCTCTCCGGCTCCTCGACGGTGTACATGTCGTGGTCCCAGGAGACATATACGTCGCCCCAGAGCACGACGTCTTCGCACTCGCTGGCGTTGTCCGTCACAACCGGCCTGATGGTGATCGGCGCAGTACGTCCGTCGGTTCGCTCGCCGTCCTTCTCGGCGGCCCATGCAGTGATGACCCCGAGCGGCTTCGGAAGGAGAGGACCGACCTCGGTGATGCTGAACGGCTCGTCGTCGTCATCGGTGTCGAACCGGCTGTTGACGAACGCGACCGCCTCGGAGGGCGTGCTGACGATGGACTGGCTACCACTCTCGTTGTCAACCACTCGCCACAACGCGCTGTTCTTCACGATGCTCTCCGATCGCGGTGAGCGCACCCGGGGCGGGTGCGATGTGCCGGGTCGCTCGGCACTGACTCCGATTATGGGCTGATCAACTGTCCGTAGTCCCGCAGGCGCTTGTCGGCGACGAAGCTCGGGACGTTCGTGTGCAACCTGCATCCCCGATCTCTACACGCGCCCCTGGAAGGCGTTTTGTCATGCATGGATCAGGATTAGGTACTCACCTCGGGTGTTGGCTGGTGGAGGCCGCGGTCGTTGGACACGGCACGTGTGCATGAACATCCGAGCCCCCACGGATACGCAAGCGAGCCCGGACCAACTGGGCCGGGCTCGCGGCCTGTTCGGGGCGGGCTGCTACAGGTCGAACTCGAGGTGTTCGACGTCGGTGAACCGGACCTCTTCCAGGCTGCCGGCGCGGCGGCCGCCGTCCTGGAAGTAGACCTCCTTGAGGGCTTCGGCCGCGATCTCCTGGAGTTCGGTGTCGCTTGCGCCGGCCGCTTGGGCGTCGAAGAGGCGGGCAGCGTAGCGGGGCGGCAGGGCGACGGTCAGGTGCCGGATGCGGTCCTGGTCGGTCGAGCCGATCGGCGCGGTGTAGCCCATGCGGGCGCGGGCGTCGATGACGATGCCGCCGGTCGTCGTGGCCTTCTTGCGGGCCTTAGCCCGGATCTGCGGCTGCCAGCGCTTGATTACCTCGCGCTCCAGGCGGGCGGCGAGGTCGGGGCGCGGCTTCTTGGCTGTGCCCGCTACGTACCGCTCCACCTGCCGCTGGGACATGCCAAGCAGTTCGGCGACCGCTTTCGTGCCGCCGAGCTGCTTGACCATGTACCGCATCTGCGGGCCCGCGGACTTGGGTGCGGGGCGGGTGAACGCCTTTTGCACCGCCTTGTCCAGGCCGTCCCCGAACATGCTCATCGCTTGCCTGCTCCCCTACTCGCCGTTGTCGATGTCGGTGACGGTGCCGTCCTTGATGTACCGGGCGAGGTTGAGCTCCGGGGCGTTGAACCGCTCGCGAATCTCCTCGCCCCACAGCACAGACTGAGTACCTTCGTGCTTGACCAGGCCGGGGTTGACGCCGAGCTTGAAGCCGCCCGGCAGCGGCTTGCCGTCGCGGTAGGGCAGGAAGTCCAGCGGGGAGGGCCCGTCGGCGGCGTAGACGACGCAGTCGGACAGGACCGCGACCGGGTACTGGCCGGTGAACGCGGCGTGCTTGATGATCTTGCGGTGCAGGTTGATCCGGGTGCGGGAGATGACTGCCGCGCGGATGTCCGGGCGCCACGTCGGACGCGACAGCGCCCGCCACGGCTCGCCCGGCTTCCAGCCCTCCCCGCGCGGGCGCTCGCGCAGCTTGCCCAGGCCGCCCTTGACCGTGGCCTTGATGGCCGAGACGACGATCGCCAGTTCCGGGTCGCGGTCCTTGTAGCCGTCCATCGCGGTGAGGAAGTCGGCCGGGGAGAGGTCGGCGTGGACGCCGAGGTCGGCCATCGTGGCGAGGTACGCGTCGCGCAGCCGCTGGTACCAGCCATCCAGATAGCGGCCGTTGTCATACCGCAACCAGGCCTCGACCGGCGTGACGTCGTAGCCGAGCTCCTGCGCGTAGGCGACAGTCGGTGTCGCGTACCAGGCCGGGCCCTCGGGCCGGTCTCCCTTCGGCGTGAACGGGCTGGGCAGCAGACTCGCGTCCAGGTCTGCCCACTTGTCCTTGCCGACCTTCACCCGGGACAGGGCGACGTGCGAGAGGTCCACCAGCCACGATCCGGGCAGCTTCGCATCGAACTCCGGCGCCGTCACGTGCGTCGGTGCGCCCAGGCCGACGATCAGGCCATTGGCGCCGGCGGCGAAGGCCATGTTGACGTCGATGCCGACCAGGTGCCGCTGCATGCATTCGGCGTCGGTCATCGGCCGCGCCCAGTCGTAGGCCTCCTCGAACAGCTTCTCCGCCGAACCCCGGACGTGGAAGCGCGGCAGGTCCTTGAGGAGCGGGTGTCCGTCGGGGGCCTCGCACGGCGCCGGGTCGACCGGATCCCTGCCCAGGGATCCGGGGTTGTGCTCGGAGTGGCGCTTGCCGTCGGCGTCCGGCTCGGAGGCCCTGGTCGGAGGGTGCAGTGCGGTCATCAGCTCCAGGCCGGTCACCGCCGTCGATCCGCGGGGCGTCATTACCCGGGAGGCGAACACGCCTAGGACGCGGGCCAGTTCGGCCAGCGACAGCTGCCCCACCTCGCCCCAGTGCCGGGTGCCCAGCGCGTGCCACGACGGAATGCACAGCTGCACGCACTGACGGTCCGAGCCCTGCGCGGGGCGGTAGATCCGCGCCCACGGCCCGAACCCGCGCTTCGTCAGCTGCCACTCGGCGCGCACCAGCTGCTTGACGACCTTGTGGCTCTCCGGGATCCGACCGGCGAGGCGCTCGTCGTCGGCGAGGGTGACGGGCAGGCCGTAGCGCTCCAGGGCGGCCTCGGTGAGGACGAGCAGCGGGTCGCCGTCCTTGCCGGGGCCGGACAGTCTCGGCTGGCCGAGCTTCGCTTCCTTCAGGGTCCAGTCCACCAGGGTCGGCAGGGACTTGGCGGGCACGTCCAGGATCAGGCCGCCGGTGCAGTACGCCATCACCTGCCCGTCCTCGACGTCGACGACCGCCAGCGGCCCGTTCTCGAACCGCGGGTCGGCACCCTCGGTCGGGGTCCCGGCCGGGACCGCCTTCCGCGCGGGCGGACGACGCGACGTCGACGACGGCCCGGTAGCACGCGAGGGACGCGGTGCACCCTCCGAAGCCGGGGCGACGGGGGCAACAGGTGGCCGGGGGTGCTCAGTTACGGTCCCGGCCGCAGCCTCGGGTCCCGGACTGGGGGGCACTGGGCGCGCCTGCTCCGAGGCGGGCGCGGGTGCTGCCGGGGCGGGCGTGCCGGCGACCGCGGTGGGCGCCGGGGCGGCCGGCTCTTCCGGGGCGGGGTAGAGCTCCGCGAGTTGCCGCAGCAGCCGCGCATACGCCTCACGCTCCCGGCCCCGCGGCTCGACCGGCTTCGTCAACGACTCCCAGCCCGACACCGTGGCCCGACGCACCTGCAACGCCGCAGCAACCTCATCCAACGTCAGACCGTGCGCGGTACGCAGCCGCTTACGCTCCACCACAGGCGGCAACGGCGAGCGAGATGCGACCAGCGCATCCACCGCATCAAACAACTCGGACATGCAGCACCTCCAGAGCACCACCCTACCTTCAATAACCGTACGAAGTGCGTACGTAGACCGTACGAATCGCGCTCTACCGGCGCCCGAGGGGAGCTACTTCTCGGTCTCGGTCAGAGGGTGTTCGCGGCCGCATGTGCTCGCTCTGCGACGCCGCGCAATATCTTGGTGAGCTGCTTCCGGGTCCGCCCGCGCGTCTTGACCGCGTGACAATTCGGGCAGAGTGCGACCATCACTCGTGGGTGGTCGCGGCCGCCCCCGGCAATCTCGTCTATGTGATCGACTTCCAGTAGTGCTTGGCCGGCATCCGTGACATCGTCTGGCTGGCCGGTGCACGCCGGGTTCTCGCACCGACCTTCGCACCGCTCCAGCACCGCTTTGCGGGCCTCCGGAATTCGTACAGGCCGAGCTGCTCCAGCGGCCCGTTTCCCTCGCGCCGCCTCCTCTTTCCGCTCGACCAACGCAACCAGCCGTCGGTACTCCCCTGATCCACGCGGCTCCGACACCAGGGCAGCCTCTGGCAAGGCGGGATCCGTAGTCTCGTTCTCATGCGACCGGCTCCTCGCCTCGCATCGCTGGTGCCGGAGCCAGCCGCGCGGGAGGTCGCCCTTCTTGCACACCGGGCACACACCCTTGACGGCTTCCCCTGTCCGGCCAGAGACGCTCGACGCTTGCGCGGGAATCGACCGCATGGGCGTCACGGTCAGGTCCGGCTTCTTGCTTATGGGAGTTACGCCTTGGTCACCTGCTTCCAAAGTCCTCCTGGTCCGGAGGATCTCTTGGTATCGGGCGTTGTCCTCCTTCCACCTGCGGGCGGCCTCGCTCTCGCCTCGCCCATTGACGAAGCGCTCCATGTCCCGCTCATGCCGCCCCGGCTCGCGCCGCGCCTGCTCCAGCCGAATCTGGTAGAGCCGCACGAGTTCGCGCTGGAAGCGGGCGCCGCTGACGCGCTGGAGGATATGGGCCCGGCGATATTTCCTCCCCCGAGGAAGGGGACCCAGCTCGGTGATCAAGTGTCGGCTCCAGCCTAGGGCCTCCAGGTCGGCTGCGGTGCACAACGGCTGCGCGGCTTTGGGGAGAAACACAAGAGCACTGATCGGCAGACGAGCCAGGTCCTTTTCATGCCGCTTTGTGAACTTTTGGGCTCGGATCACGCCTGCCAGGAGCTTCGTGCTGTAGGTCAGCGTCCGCTCCAGGTGATCCGGCTGCGGAGCTGGCACTGCCTCACCACTTTTCAGTCTCGGCTTTCTGTCCCTGTCACGCTTACGCGGCTTCGGCGCGACCTCTGGAAGCGGGTTGGCGAGAACGTTCTTCCATCCCTTGGCAGCGCGCTCAGCCGGGGTGGCTGTGGCAGCTGCGGGGACTGCGCCGTCGAGCAGGCCGCGCTCACGGTACAGCTGAACGAGCCGGGCTTGGGCACGGCCAAGAGCGACTTTTGCATCGTTGGCGGCCTGGATGTCTCCCCCGTCGAAGCTGATCCGCTCTCGTGTCCGCAATCGGGCAATGGCCAGGGTCAGCTCGTTCGCATCGGAGTAGCCCTCGAAGTCCTGGTTGCTCACTGGCCACTTGCCCCGTCCTAGTCGCCGCTCAACTCATTGTCGTTGCAAGGCATCGGCCGCGGCGGGACTTCAGTCGATTGGAAGCCGATCCCAGCCCAGTCCCTTCGGTCCCATCGGCCATCGACTCCCGGCATGCAGACGGCCAGCGCACGCCTTTGGGGCTGGTGGAAGGCACCGGCGGCACGCCGGCTACTCCGGCAGAGGTCGGGGTCAGGTGATGTCAGGCCGAGCGGGGAACGGGACGTCTCACCGCAGCGCGGGCGGTCCAGAACGAACTTTCTGCTGCAATGAAATGAGAACCGCAGCACTACCCGGATCAGAGCTCCTGATGCGGCTCTAAGATCTCCGAGCCGAGTATCAAGGGGGGCAACGTGGCTATCGCCATAGTCGACGCGGTCAGGCTCGCGAAGACGAACCAGCAGAGGAAGGAACAGCTGAACGAGCGCCAGGAGAAACTCAATCAGCGGGCCGCCGCGGAGAATGCTGCCCAGCAGAAGGCGCGGCAGACCCTCTACGACCAGGCCATCGTCCCCTTCCGTGACATTTTTCAGCGTCTCAAGCACATCGATCCGGTCGAGCTGGCCGAACTGAGCAAGCTGTCCGTGATCGTGATGCCAACCGTCGCCGACGAAGTGGATACCGAGCATTGGGAGCTGCGCGAGAAAGCCGTGACGGCCGCTGTCGGATCACTGGCAGGCAGCGCGCTCACCGGCTACAGCGTCGGGGCAGGCACTGTTTTCGCAGTGGGAGCCTTCGCTTCCGCCTCCACCGGCACGGCGATCTCGGGGTTGTCCGGAGCTGCGGCCACCAGTGCCACGCTCGCGTGGCTGGGCGGCGGGTCTCTTGCCGCGGGCGGTGGCGGGGTGGCGGCCGGAACAATGGTGCTGACCGGGCTCGTCGCTGCTCCGGCCGTCCTCTCGCTGGCTGCTCTCGGGGAATGGCAGAGCCGCAGACTCAGACGCAGCGAACAGGAGAAGGCACAAGAGCTGGAGCGGCTCGAGGCACAGATGCGCGAGGCGGAGGACGCTGCGCCCGCCCTGGACGCGCGCAGCAAGGACATGCAGCGCATCCTGCAGGGTCTCCAGTTCACCCTGCTGAGACGGCTGCCGTCATTCACCTCACTGGTCGAAACGTGCGACGACTTCACCCAGTACGACCCACCTCGGCGCGCCGAGGTGGCGGAGATGGTGGATCTCGCCAGCCTCGCCGTCATGGTCATGAGCTGCCTGATCACTGACGCAGAGGGACGGATGACCGAGGGACCGCGACAGGTCGTCGCCTACGCCGAAGCCCGGCTGCAGTCGCTGAACACCGAGGTGTAAGTTCCGCACCCGGCCGGTCCGGGCAATTCGTCTCATCGCGGCACGGACCGGGGAACCTTCGGTTCCTTTGCGGGAAGACTGTGCCTTTTGCCGTGCCGGGTGCAGCGGGTGGATGGGGCAGGGGGTGACGTTGTCGGGTGGTCGTGCTTGACGCCGTTCTCCGGAACCACCCAGTCGAAGGTCAGATCGGTTGGTTCCACCGCAACCACCTCGTCCCGGGGCCGGAGGTCGCGACGCTCACCGAGCTCAACGGGATGATCGATCGGTGGGGCCAGGAGGACGAGAACCGGCGGATCCGGTCCCGCCCTCGCACGATCGGCGAGTACCTCGCGGCCCGGCAGCCGTGCCGGCGCCGCTGATACTGCCCACGTGCTGCGCCCACGTACAGAGCCGCACGCGAATCGAGATCAGCCCCGCCCCGGTGCCCGCCGGGCAGCCCTGCCCAAACGCCCAGGCGAGTCCTCGGGCCAGGCTCGCCCTTCCCCGCCAACGCGGCCGGACGGACCGGGACCGCGGCAGCGATGCCGACCTGGCCGTCGGCAAGCTCGGACAGGCCGGCTGGCGGACCGCCGCCGGGCGGGTACCCGGGCGCGCGATAGGAAAGCAGCAGCGGCGGTCGCATGGCTTCCTGCTGTCCGCTGCAGCGCAGCCCGGGAGGGTCCGGCCTGCGCGGCCGTAGTCGGCCGTCATGAGCGGTAGTTTTAACTCACTTTCCTTGCCTGCCGGCGGTATTTAGGTAGGAATCCTTGCCTCTGGAGGCTTCCGGGAGCGTGGGAGGTCGTTTTTCCGCATGAAACTTGCCCCCCGAAGCCGTCGCCCGCGAGCACCATCTACACGACATCCACTACAAACCCCGGAACAGGTGCGTTTTAGCGGGCCAGTGTGACCGTGTGAGACGACGTGTTCGTCGAAGAGGTTCCGGCGCAGCTATCGCGCCATTGTTTGTAGGCCGCTGACCAGGTCGGCTTGTGCCAGTTCGTCGCGCTGGGTCGGTGTGAGCCAGTGGGCGGACGATCCGGCAGGCGTCCGTTCCACCAGCAGCACGTCGTCGACGGCCTCGGCGACAGCCTGCAGGTGGCTGATCACCATGACAAGGCGATTCCCGTTGACTTGGGTGCGCAGTACCTCGAGGGCGGAGTCCAGTGCGGTGGTGTCGAGGGCGGCGAAGCCTTCGTCGAGGAACAGGGAGCCGAGGGCCGGGCCGCTGCGGGAGTGCAGTTCGGCGAGCGCCAGGGCCAAGGCGAGTGATGCCTGGAACTTCTCTCCTCCGGACAGCCGGTTCGGGGGGTGGGCGACGCCGGAGTTGCGGCTGACGATGTCGAAGCTGTCGGCGAAGCCGAAGCGCCCGTCGGACATTTGGCCGAGCAGGTCGCTGGCGACACCGAGCAGTGTCTGGGTACGCAGCATGGTGACGTGGTTCAGGAACTTGGCGTCGACCAGTTCGCGGCGCAGGACTTCCAGGGCTTCACAGCGGGCCTTGCCCGCGGTGATGGCGAAGTCCAGGTCAGCGGCCGGCTTGATCAGGTCCTGCGCTTCCTGCTGCTTCTGGCGCTGGTCTTTGGCTTCTTTGGTTGCCTGTCCGACTGCGGCAACGAGGGGGTGGAGCGCTTCGGGTGTTGTCAGATCGGCGTGGGTATCGAAGCCGTCGACATCGGTAAGTGCGGCGGCGCACTCGCTGAGGCTGTTCTGGGCAGTGGCTGCGTGGTCTGCGGCGGCGACGGCACGCTGGGTGAGCTTGTCACTCAGCGTTGAGGTGGTCGTCGACAGTTCGGAGGGGTACGTGCGGACTTCGGCGATCTCTGACTGGGCCGGTGCCTTCGGCGCCTGGTGCTGGTCGGAGGCATCGAGATGCGTGAGGGCCTGAGTGACGGCCTGCGCCCACACGTCCAGTCGGCCGCGCAGTTGGTTCAGCGGGTGCTCCAGCCGGACCTGAGTGTCCTTGTCGAGGGCACGCTGTTCGCCAAGTACCTCGGCGTTCTCCGCCCTTGCCTTTTCCCTCTGGTCGAACAGCTCTTGGACTTCTGCCTGCCGGGTGGTGACAGCGGCGGCGGCAGCGGCTGCCTCATCGGCGAGGATGGCGATCGCGTCGTGCGGCAGCATCGCTTGGATGCGGGAGGGCAGCGTGCTGACCTGGGCGGTGGTCCTGGCCACGGCACGGGTGTGAAGCGCGGAGGCCTTCGCGGTGTCTTCAGTGTGGCGTTGATGGGCTCGCGTGCGCTCGGCCAGCGCCTTGCGGCCGGCTTCGACCTCGGCGATGCGGCGATGCCCTTCGGCCTGCAGTTGCTCGGTGTGCCTGACGGCTGCCTGCTCGCATGCGGCGATCGCGTCGGCGATCGGTGCTGTGTTCTGCTCGAGTGGTGCAGGGCCATCAGCGGTCGGGGCAGCCAAGGCTGCGGTGGCAGCGGTCAGTGCGAGTGATGCTGCTTCGGCGTCGAAGCCTGCGTCGGTTTCGGCGGCCAGAGCAGCGAGGTCTGCGAAGGCGCGCACCGCGTCTGCACTGGTCTCCTGTGCTGTCTGCTGTGCGCTGTGGTGCTCTCTCTCGCGTGCAAGGACCGCCTCTTCGGCGGCGGTCATATCGGCGCGGGCTTTAGCGAGCCGTTCGACGGCCGTGTCACGTGCGGTTTTTGCCCGGCTCAGCCGGTCCGTCGCCGCGGCCAGCTCGGCCGTATGAGTATCCGTCGGGGGTGCGAAGTAGTCCGGGACCTGCTGGTGGCATACGAGACAGTCGTCCCCGGGGCGCAGTTCGGCGGCGAGCGCAGCAGCCGTGTTGCGTTGTCGCAGCGCCTCCAGATGAGTGTCGGCTTCCTTGACAGCTTTGCGTGCTGCCTCTGCTTTCGCCTCCACTGGGCCGAGATCGTCACGGGCGGATGTGCGCCGGTCCACTGCGGCGGCGTGTGCGCTCGCGGTGCCGGCGACGCGGCGGGCTGCCGTGAGGGCTGTGGTCAGCGCGGTGCGGACGGTGGTGGCGCACGTGCGGATCTGGTTGCTCGTCTTTGCGGCGGCACTGGCCTGCTCGGCCAGCGGTTTTGCTTGTTCGGCGTCCTCGTCCAGTTCTGCCTCGGCTTCGGTGATGGCGTCGCGTTCGTCGGCGAGTTGTTCGGCGAGTATGGCGAGCCGGTCACGCTCACTGCGGTGTTCCTCGGCGTCTGCCGCGAGGGTTTTCAGGATCATGGCGGCTTGGGCGAGCGCGTCCTGGCCTTCTCCTGCCGCGTCTGCCGCGGTGATCGCTGCGGTCAGTTCGAGTTCACGGGTTGCGGCTTGTACGGCGCGTTGGTCCAGGGCGTCGTGGCGTGCGGCGATGTCGGTGGCGACGGGCTCGAGTGCGTTGAGGACGGCTCCGGCGTCGGGCACTGCGCACGTTGACAGTGTTTCGGCGGTGCTGGTGGCCGACGCCGCGGTGGCCCGGGCTGCCAAGACCTCGCTCCGCAGTGCGGTGATGCGCTCGATGGCGGTCTTCAGCCGTTCAACATGGGCGGTGGCTGCGTCGGCTGCTGCGCCGGCTTCTGCGGCAGTCTGCTTGGGGTTGTCCGGCATGGGGGCGCGTTTAGCTCTCGCGTCGCTCAGCAGTGCCTGGAGAGTGTGGCTGTGGCGGGCGGCCATCTGCTGGACCAGTTCCAGTGACTCGGCGCCGAACAGTTCCCGCAGCCGTGGGCTGCGTTCCTTGGGTGTGGCGGTGAGGAGTTGGTCGAACTTTCCTTGTGGGAGCAGTCCGACGCGCAGGAAGGTGTCGTAGCCCATCTGCAGCACCGCTTTGATGCGGTTGTCGACGGCGGTGGCGCCGTCGGTCTCCTCGCCGGTGTCCAGGTTTTTCAGGTGGTGCCGGGCGGCGTTCGGGTTAGTGGCGTGCATGGTCCGGTGTACGTGCCAGCGTTGTCCGTCGTGCAGGAAGGTGAACTCGACGCTCATGGCCTGTGCACCATCGGCGATGAGATGCCGGGGTTCTCTGGCATCCCAGGTGCTTTTGCGGAACAGGGCGAAGACGACGGCGTCGAGCAGGCTGCTTTTGCCGGCGCCGGTGTCGCCGAGGGCTGCGACCAGGCTCTTGCCGGTGAAATCGATCCGGGCCAGGCTGGGGTAGCTGCGGAATCCGGTGAGAGCGAGTACCAGCGGTTTCATCGTGCCGCCTCCGCTGTGTTGGTGTCGGTGCCGGTCAGCAGGCCGGAGTGGTCGATGCTGTCGAGGGGGCGGCCTGCGATGGCGGCGGTCAGCAGGTTCTCCTCGCAGCACGGTGCGGGATCGTCGGGGTCGGGTTCGGCCTGCAGCTGGGCGAAGGCGGCCATGACACGGTCCAGGGCCAGCCCGGTGGTGCCGCGGCCGGGCAGATAGTCACGCAGCAGGTCTTCGATGCCCGGCAGTTCCCTGGTGGAGGTCTCCCGGTCCAGCACGCGGTGGGCTGCATCGGCGCGGCGTTCTTCGACGTCGACGATCGTCGCGTGCGGCAGCATCGCAGTAAGGGTGTTGGACAGGGACGGGTTGAAGGCTTCGACGTTCACCACTGCTTTCACCCACGCGTCTCCGACCCGGCCAGCGCGCTGCGCGATCTCTTCCAGAGTGCCTTCCAGGCGGATCAGACGACGGCCGGCGGTCAGCGGCACAGTCTCGATGAGGGGCTCCCTGCCCGGGCCGATCTCGGCCAGCACGACGCTCTTGGTGTCGCCCCTCTCGCCGAAGTCCATCTGCAGCGGACTGCCGGCGTAGTAGGCCGGGAATCCGGCGCGGGCGACGCGCTGCGGCTTGTGGATGTGGCCGAGGGCCCCGTAGGCGACGCCGGGCATGTCGGTGGCTGCGGCGGCGTAGTCGTCGGCGATGGAGATTTTCCTCTCCGAGTAGGAGGGGGCGGCTCCTTCGACGAACAGATGAGCGGCGAAGACCAGAACGTCCCCGGCGCCGCTCCCCGCGGTCAGGCGGCGGTAGGCGTCGGCCTGGACGGTGCGCATCCGCTGGGCGTAGGTCGCGGTCGTCAGGGCGGGATCGGCGAAGTCATAGGTGAACCGGTTGGGGTGCAGGTAGGGCAGTGCGCCGATGCGCAGCGTCAGGTCCCCGTCGTTGGCGGGGTAGTCGGCGACGAGCAGCCGGCCGGGGCGGGCGTCAGTGGCGAAGCGGACCCGGGCCTGTTCGTGTTCGCGGCTGCCCATGTCGTTGAGGACGTACTCCACGAATGCCAGAACGTGAGTGGTGTCGTGGTTGCCGGCGACGACGACCACGGGCGCGATCGCGCCGAGGCGGCGCAGTGCCTGTGCTGCGCGGCGTATGTCGTCCAGGCCCGGGCGGGAGCTGTCGAACAGGTCGCCGCTGTGCACGATCAGGTCGGGGGCGAACTCGTCGGCGATGTCGATGATTTCGTCCAGGACGGCATCAACTTCGGCGTCGCGTCGGTAGCGGCCGATCTGGCGGCCCAGGTGCCAGTCGGAGGTGTGGAATACGCGTGCCGTCACGGGGGCGCCTCCAGGGGGACGGTCGGCGGGCGGCCGCGGCTGCGCCGCTCGGCCGGAGGTTCGGTGGCGCCGACTGTACACCGAACCTCAGGAAGGAGTCTGGAAAACTCTGGAAGTCTGGTAGCGTCTGGGGCATGAGTGATCCGCTGGACGCCCTGGAGAAGAGCATCAGCACCCTGCGTCGTGCGATCCGCGACGCTTCCGCCGCCGGTGACACCGAGCGCGCCAGCGAGCTGCGGGCGCAGCTGCGCCGTGCCGAGCGGGCCTGGGACGCCCTCCTCGACGCCGACGAACCGGCGCCCGCACCGCCCCGGCTCGCGCTGGAAGCGGCCCCGGCCGCCCGGGGAGCGCAGCTCCCGGCACGTGAGCACGTCCACCGCGCCCTGATGCTGCTCGGGACCCCGGCCGCCCCCAAACTGATCGTCGGCGTGCACGAGGCGTTCTTCCCGGGCGAGTTGTCCGCGTCGAAGCTGTCCAGCCTGCGCCGGGACGAGGAGCGCTCCTACCGCTCCAGCCCCGGCGCCCGGCCGTACTACCTCCCCCCGGCACTGGCGCACGACCTGCTGACACCGGTGCGGGCGCTCGTCACCATCAGCACCTGGACGCTGGAACAGCGCATCATCGGACCGCACTCACCACGCGTCGACTTCCTCACCGGCGCGATCCGCATCGCCGAGGCGGTACACACCGCGGCACAGTCCGCGGGAAGCGGGCCCAGCCCGGAGGCGCTGCGGCTGCTGTGGCGCTTCGCCGTGAACATCCCCGACGCAATGCCGAAAAGCGCCTCCGGTCACGAGAATGCTCTGGATCCGGAGCAGGTGATCGAGGCCGCCCAGGCCGAGCTGGACGTGCACGCCGACGCCGACCGAGCCGCCCGGGCCGAGGCCTCGCGGCGGGCCCGCAAGTCGCTGAGCGACGACCAGCAGCTGTTCGGCGCACCCTCGCAGGGCGTCACACACCTGCGGGCCCGGGCCTGACCCTCTCCTTCAACAACAATCCCCTCTCCCCTGCAAGGATCTCCGACACCGTGAAAGCACCCGTCGACGACCGACTGGACGCGCTGCGCGGATCCGCAAAGCGCCGGCCCTACAACGCCCGCTCGCTGGCCGCCCTGGAAAACAACCCGCGCTGCACGCTGCGGGCCCTGCTGGACGCCTCCGGATCCGACAAGGCCGCGATCGCCGAGCACGCCGGCTACCCCTCCCCCTTCGGCCAGTCCGCCTTCGCCTTCGCCCGCGGCAACACCTTCGAAGCAATGGTGAAGGACAACGGCTGCGCGGAACTCCTGCGCGTCCTGCGCGAGACGCTGAAGCTGACGCTGCCCGAGGTGGCATACCGGGACCTGAACGACGTCGGCGGCGACGGCAGCAACGAGACCCGCCGCGACCACACTGCCGAGGCACTGCTGCAGGCAGCCCAGGGCACCGGCGACGGCACCCTGTTCGACCACCCGATGCTGTACCTCGAGGTCGGCGGGCAGGAGGCGTTCCTGGAGCCGGATCTGGTGGCCTTCCGTATCGACGGCCGCTTCTACATCGTGGAGATCAAGAGCTTCCCGATCATCGACGGGCAGGCCGACCCGGCGCAGGTGCGGTCGGCGACCACACAGGCATGCGCATACGTCATCGCCCTGCGCGCTCTCCTCGAGGAGGCCGGGATCGGCCCGGAGGCCGTGTCCGACACCATCGTGCTGGTCGCACCGAAGGACTTCACCAACCGCCCGACCGCGGCGTTCGTCGACGCCCGCAAGCAGGTATCCGCCCTGACCCGTCAGCTGGCCCGCATCGAGCGCATCAGCGACCTCGTGGACCTGCTGCCCGAAGGACTCACCTTCGACCTCGACATCAACAAGGACAACAAGCGGCCCCGCCGCCCGGCCGAAGAACTGGCCGAGGCGCTGGAACAGGTGCCCGCGACGTACCGCCCGGACTGCCTGAACCACTGCGAGATGGCGTTCTACTGCCGCGCCCGCGTCCGCGCGGAAGCCTCACTGGACGTCCTCGGCCCGGCGGTGCGCGAACAGTTGGGCGGGATCGACACCGTGACCATGGCCCTCGGACTGGCCCGCGGGCAGCTGACACCGACCGCGGACCAAAGCGACATGGCCGCCGCGCTGCGACACGCCGCACGGCTGCGCGCCGAGCTGACCGGAGCGTCCGGGGGTGCCGCGTGAGCATGCTGTCGGCGTTGGCGCACGTAGAGGCAATGGAAACCATGGAGGCGGTACACCAGACCGAGTTCCGCCACCGGCGCCTGTCGGGCCGGCCACTGGTGATCATCCCGCTGACCATGGCCGGAGAAGCCGGAGCTCCGCTGGCGGCCATGGTCGGCACCGCCAAGAGGGACATAACGCTGCTGGTCGTGCCGCAACCCCGCAACCGCGATCAGAGGTTTACGTTCGCCGCCGACCTGGGCCAGATCGTGATGAGGTACATCGACTCCTACCGCCAGGACCGCCGCGGCGACGGCGAGCGCTCCCATTACAGCGACGCGCCGCAGATCCTCGTCCCCAACCACGGCGGCATCAAAGCCCTGGCCGACCTCGGACGCATGTGCCGCTTCCGCTCGACGTCCGGCCCCTACGCCGTACCGGACGTCGTCCCCGAGTTCGGCATGTGGCTGACGTACCTGGTCGACACCGCCGAAATGGTCGGCACCTCCATGCTGCTGCCCGTCACCGCGATGCTCAGCGAGCACTGGGCCACCGGCCAAAGCACGCTGGAGGACCAGAACCTGGCCTCGCTCATGGCCTGGATCGCGCCCCCGGACGGGCTGAGCGTCGAGCAAGCCCTGGCCGACGCGGAGAATCCGGACATCTGCCCGCCGGCGGGCCCGGCGACGTCCCCGGAGTTCGACAACCGGCACCTGGCACCTGCGATCAAACGGTTCGACGCGGCCCACGCCCTCGGCGACCCGCACACGCTGGCAACTGCCCAGGCCGAGTTGCGCGACCTGGTCGCGGAACAGGTCAAGCCCACCTGGCGCATGATGTGGACAGCCATATCGCTGCTGCGGTCCGTCCCCGAAGCGCCGCGGACCGCCAAGCGCTTCGAACGCGACTGCGTGTCCTTCACCTCCTACTCCGACTACCGGGATGGCGGCGGCTTTCCCCAGCGCAAGCGGGACACCGCGATCGGCGCGGCACAACGCCTGAGCCGGCTGGAGCGAGCGCTGGCCGACTTCGAAGCCGATATGGCGTTCGACGACCCGTTCGTGCTGGCCGACCGGCGCAGCGCCGGGGAGGCGTTCGCGGGAACGGTCGAGGAGAGCGAGCCGGGCCGGGTGGTCACCACGGCCAAGAACAGGCGGGTGCCACGCCCGTACGTCACCGTCCGCACCGACGACCCCGTACGGCTGGCCGCCGGCACCAAACTGATCAGCCCGTCCATGCCGGCAGGCCACAAGGCCGTCATCGCCTCCGTCCACCCCGACGGCGACGCCACGCTGGTCACCGTGGAGGTCACCGGCGGCATGGGACGCTCCCGCACCCCGAACCCGGGCACCGTCCCGGAGCCCGGCCAGCGCCTCGCCTACCTTCCCGACCCGGGCTGGCGCCCGACACCCGTGTTCCCGGCATCCGATCACACCCCGTGGACACACAGCCCCGGCCCCGACGAGCCGGACACCGACTCCGCCGTACCCGAGGACGCCGCCGCAGAGGAGTGGGGCCATGAGGACTGACGACACCACTGCACCCGACCCGGCAGCGTCCGCAGACGCCGCCACCGCGGCGATCCTCGCCGACCTGGCCGACACTCGGCACAAGGCCGTCGTCGTCGACTCCCCGCCCGGCGCCGGCAAGAGCACCCTGGTGGTCCGCGCCGCCCAGGAACTCACCGCATGCGGCGAACGCCCAATCATCGTCGCCCAGACCAACAACCAGGTCGACGACCTGATCGAGCGCCTCGCCACGACGCACCCCGACCTCCCCCTCGGCCGCCTGAGCGCCAGCGACTACAGCCCGCCACCGGCCCTGGGTGCCCTGGCGAACACGACCGTCGGCCGCACCCTGGGTGACCTGGCCGGATGCCGGATCATCGTCGGTACCGCCGCCAAGTGGGCCACCGTCCGCGACAGCAAGTTCGGCTGGGCGATTCTGGACGAGTCCTACCAGATGCGTTCGGACATGCTGCTTCAGATCGTCGAGCGGTTCGACCGTGGTCTGTTCGTCGGCGACCCGGGCCAGCTGGACCCGTTCACGATCGTCGGCACCGAACGCTGGATCGGGCTGCCGCACGACCCGACGCAGAACGGCGTCAGCGTGATGCTGGAACACAACCGAGGCATCCCCGTGCACCGGCTGCCGGTGTCCTGGCGCCTCCCGTCCTCCGCCGCGCCCACCGTCAATGAAGCCTTCTACCCGTTCACCGGCTTTACCGCCGGAACCGCCCACGGCACACGCGCCTTGGAGTTCCGCACCGCCGGGTTCGGCAGCACAGACCTGGACGAGACCCTCACGATGGCGTTCACCACCGGCTGGGCCCTCCACGAACTCAAGCGCCGCCACGTCCCGCGCACCGACACCGAAACCATCCAGACCGCGGCCGACCTCGCCGGCCGGTTGCTGGACCGGGGAGCGGTCGCCACCTGCGAGCGCCACCGCGGCGGCCGCCCCCTGAACGCCGGCGACATCGCCATCGGCGTCGCCCACCGCGACCAGGCCGACCTGGTCCGTACCGCGCTCACCCGGACCGGCAACCCGGACGCTCCCGATGTGGCGGTCGACACCGCGAACCGGCTGCAGGGCCGCGAGTTCGAAGTCGTCATCGTCGTACACCCGCTGTCCGGCCGCCGGGACGCCACAGCCTTCCACCTGGAGACCGGACGGCTGTGTGTCCTCGCCTCCCGCCACCGGCAGGCATGCATCGTCGTCGCCCGCGAAGGCATCGCCGACCTCCTCGACAGCCACCCCTCGATGGATCCGGTGCACCTGTCCGTGCCGGCCAAATTCCCCGACGGCTGGGAAGCCAATCAGGTCATGCTGGCAAAACTCTCCCAGCACCGCGTCGCCGCATGACTCCCGGGCAACACCCTGACGCGGGCATGCAGCTCTCACGTCGAAATCGAAAATCCATTCTTTTTCTGGGATTCGTCAGTACCGGCGGCCGGGACGGCGAAGTACTGATGGGTGGCGCTTTGTGTCCTGGCGGGAAACGGCCGTTGTTCCCAATTCGTGGGAGATCTGTCAGCGATGGCCTTCAAGCTAGGAAGCTCTGTACACGTGGGGAACGTACGAGGCGAGGGGTGGAATGGATCAATCGCGACAGTGGTGGCGGAGCGTTCTGTCCAGCGACTGGACTGTGTTCGCCCTGCCCGAGGACCTCGTGCGGGAACGCTATACGGCCCTGCTGGCTGCGTTGGAGGAATTGTCTACCCGCGGCCCGATGTGGACACCGGCTCAGATCCTCGAGCAACTACGCACCGTGGGTTACCACGATGGGCTGGCCGAGGAGCAGTTGCTGTCGTCGCTTGAGCAACTGGCCAAGTGGGAGCTGGCCAAGCCGTTCAGGGACTATGCGGCGCCGGTGCGCAACTATCGCGGGGTGATCTCGCGGCAGGAGGCCTGGGCGTTGACGCTGCGGGGTCGGGCGCTTGTAGCCGCCGTACGGGCAGCGGTGCTGGACTCCCGTCGTGCACTGCAGCTGCCGAGCCGGCTGCTGGACGGTGTGGAGCAGACGGTCCGCCGGATGCTGGAGCATTTCACGAGTGATCCTGGGCTGCTGACAGGTGATCTCGATGATGTGCGGACCCGGATCGACGAACTCCAGCGGGTTACGGCCGACTTCTACGGTGCGCTGGCGCAGATGGTCCAGTCCGATGTCACTGACGACGACGTGTTCGGCAGGAACCGGGACCGGGTGCTCGAGGCGCTGCGGCAGTTCCCGCGGGAGTATGGGCGGGCGCTGCGGCGGGTGGGGGACGCGCTGGCGGCGTTGCGGGAGGTGGGCCACGGTCCGGTCGTGGAGACCGCGGCCGTGCACGCGGGGCTGGTGGATCCGGCCGAGCAGCAGCGCTGGGTGGACGAGCGGATGCGTCGCTTGGCCGACTTGGAGGCGTGGTTCACGCCGGACGGGACGGTTTACCGGTTGATCGCTTCGGCGACTGGTGCTGTGCACACGCTCCTGATCGCGATCGACCGGCGATACGCGGCCAGGAGGCGGGGTGCGGATCTGGGGGCTGACTTCCGCTCTGTGGCGCGCAGTTTGCACCGGCAGGGCGGCGAGGAGCAGGCGCGGCGCGTGTACGGGGCGGCGTTTGGGGACTGGCCGGCGTGGCACGCTCAGATCGGGCCGGCCGAGGAGGACGTGGCGCATGCGACGGTGGCTGCAGCCGGACTCACGGTGCACCGCGTAGAGGTGACGCTGCGTGAGCATGAGCGGGTGGGGAAGCCTGGAGGCAGGCCCCGGAAGCTGGCGGACACCACCGTGGACCGGGAGGGCGCGCTGGCGCAGGCACGCGAGGAGGCGCAGCTGCGCCGCCGGTTTGCCCGGGTGCTGGTGACGCCCGGAGAGGTGGGGCTGGAGCATTTCGCGGGGTTGGCAGCGGATGCCTCGGTGATCTTGCTGCGGGCGGTGGAGGCGGCGCTGCAGGAATTCGACCCGGTGCTGGGGTTCGGGTCTGCGGTGGCCGAGGGGGCCAACGTCGTGGTGCGGGTACGGCCGGGGATGGCAGACCGGCAGGTCCGGGTGGAGTTGGCCGAAGGGGTGCTGACCGGCCCGGATCTGCGTATCCGTGTCGATGCGAGCGAGCGGGCCGACGAAGCGGATGTGCAGGGGGCGGCATGAGCGGCGAGGTGTTGGAGGCCGATCTGCGGGATGCGGCCCGGGTGCTGGCGGATCGAGGACGGCTTCGCGCCGAGGCTGAGCCGGAGCTGTACCGGGCGGCTGTAAAGGGGCAAGCCTCGTTGGCGGGGCTGTTCCGGTCGGAACTGGGCTGGACGTTCGAGGTACTGGAGGTGGCGCAGCTGGTCCGGCTGCACAAGCGGCGTGTGGATGTCCCTGGCGACCGGGGGCCTTCGGTAACCCGCGGCGGAGGCCGTCCGGTGCTCCTGTCCCAGGAGGCGCTGGTGCTGGTGTGCCTGGTGTGCGAGCAGTTGTGGCGGCGGCCGCGGTTGAGCGTGCGGGAGTTGATGCAGGCGCTCGCGCAGGTGTGCGCAGAGGAGGCTACCTCTGGTGGGCTGCCGCGGGTGCAGTGGGTGGCAGGGGAGGGGACGTCGAAGCAGGAGGCCCGCTGGCACCGGCAGAACCTGGTGGACGCGTTGCAGGTGCTGGAGGCCGAGGGTTCGGTGGAGGCCGACTCCGACCTGGAGCGGGTCGTGATGGACGAGGACGCTGACCTTGTGGTGACGGCCTCGAGGGACCGGCTGGCGGCACGGTTCTCGTCACTGTCCCCCGCGCTGCTCGGCCTGGACGCGCTGCCTCCGCAGGAGCACGCGGCGGCATTGTCGACCGCTTCGCTGCTCGACCCGATGACGCCGGAGCCGGATCAGACGGCGTCGTTGGAGGAGCGGCGGCTGCAGGCGCTGCGGCGGCTGGTGGACGACCCGGGCGTGGATCCCTTCGACGAGCAGACGCCGGGGACGGCATACCTGCACACGCTGGCCGGCCGGGAGCGGGGGCTGGCACTGCTGGCCAGCCTGGGATTGGGGGTGACAGTGCGCCGGGACTGGTGGGAGGTCACCAATCCCAGCGGGCTCGGGACCGCAATGGACTTCCCCAACGGGCGGCGGATGGAGCGGCAGGCCGCGCTGGCGCTACTGGCTCATCTGTCCGAGCGGGGCCGGACTGGTTCGGTGGTGCAGGTGGGCGACGTAGTGGAGCTACTGGAGGAGGTGCGGGCGGTGATGCCGAACTGGGCGGCCGGTCACAAGGCGCAGCTTCCCGCGTTGGCGCGGGCAGCGATTAGTGAGCTGGCGGCCGCGCGGCTGCTGGTTCCGGTGGTAGGTGAGACGGAGCAGTGGCAGGCGACGCCCGGGGTGCACCTGTGGCGGGTGCGGGTGGCGCACGCCGCCCGTGGAGCAGCGGGGCCGGAGCCCGGCGAGGCGTCCGGTGCCGAGCCGGCTGAGGGGGACGTGTGAGGATCGCCGGAAACGGGCCCCTCCAGGCCGGTGGTCTTGGGCTGGGAATGCCGGTCGCGGAGGGCCGCTGGCAGCCCACACGGGCCGGAGTGGTGAACTCCTGGGCCTGGGCCGAGGAGGAACTCCTGTTCGCCAACGGGTGGCTGACACTCGCGGGACCGAACGGGTCGGGGAAGTCCTTGTCGGCATCGATGCTGGTCACGGTGCTGTTGGACGCGGATGTGTCGCAGACCGCCTTGTCGGTGTCGGGGAAGGCAGCGGGGACGTTGCTGAGCCGGCACACCGACCGGGACGAACAGCAGGACCGCACGGGGGTGTGGTGGCTGGAGTACGGGCGGCGCACCGATGGCGGGACTGTGGAGTATGTGACGACCGGGTTGTGGCTGAGGGCAGTCGGCAAGACGGTGCACCGGGTGTTCTTCCTGGCGCGGGGACGAGTCGGGGAGCAGCTGAGTCTGCAGGTGGACCGGGAGCCGGTGCGGATCGGTGACCTCGCAGCGCAATTGGCTGCCTGTCAGGGGCAGGCCTTCACCTCCAGCTCCTCGTCTGCGGCCTCGAACCGGGCGCGGTTGTCGGAGCATCTGCGGGTGGTCGGGGACGAGCACGACTACCGGCGGGCGGTACGCGAGGAGTTGTTCGCCCCGCTGGACGAGGTGCAGTTCGACGCGCTGGTGGGAGTGCTGCGCAGCCTGCGCAGTGTGCGCACTGCCGAGGCGATCTCCGCAGCCGAGATGGGCCGGCTGCTGTCCAGCGCACTGCCTGCGCTGGACAGCGAACGGCTGACGGTGATCGCTCAGGCAATGGAGCGGATCTCCGAACTCGAGGACCAGTTGGAGCGTGCCCAGGCGGAAGAGAAGCTGCTGCAGGGCGCGGAACGGGCGTATCGCCGGTACGTGGAGGCGGTGGCGGTGGTCGAGGCCGCCTCGCTCATCGCGGCGAACACCGGGTTCGACGCTCAGACCAGGCGTGAGCGCCAGGCGAGTGAGGAGGCGCAGCAGGCCGGGGCGCGGGAAGCCGAGGCCGTGGAGCTGCTGGCCGGGACGCGAGCCGAGATCGGGGAGTTGGAGGGTCGCAAGAACGCGGCGGAGGAGGAGCTGCGTGGACACGCGGGCGCGGTCCTTCCGCAGCGTGAGCAGCGGGCGGTCGAACTGGCCGCTGCCGCCCGCACGGCGGCCAAACGGTCGGACGAGGTCGGCGGCGAGGCTTCCCGGGCTGAGGGCGCCGCCCGGGAGTCGGCGGATGGCGTCCGGTCGGCGCAGGGCGCCGTGTCGGCGGTGTCCGGGCCATTGCGGGTGGTGGGGGGCCGGCTGGGCGCGGATGCGGCCCTGGAGGGACTGCTCACCCTCGACGAGCGGCTGGTGGCGGCCGAGGCCGCGGCAGTGGCTGCAGGCGTGGTCGACGAGGCGTGCGCGGCACCGCTGGCGTGGGTGGACACCCGGATCTCCCAGATGCGGAAGGTAGAAGCCGCGCTCGGAGACCATGCGACGGCGCAGGGAATGGAAGTCGCGGCGGCGGCCGATCTGCGCGAGGCCGAAGGGGTCGAGGAAACGGACCGGGCCACGGCCGACCAGAAGGGCAGGACGCGGGCGCGGGCCGAGGACACGCTGCTGGACGAGATGCGGCAGTGGGCAGATGAGGCAGTGGAGTTGCGCGGTCCCGCCCTCGAGCTGCTCGTGCGGGACGGTCGCGGCGACGGGGAGCGGTTGCCCGTCGGGAAACTGACAGCAGGGCTCGCTCAAGTCGCGGGCGAGGCGCGGGCGAGGATCGACGCGGCAGGGCACCATCGGCAGGCAGTCGCGGACCGCGCGGTGGCCGAGCAGGCGGCCGGGGCATGGGAGCAGGCACGCACGCTGTGGGAGCAGGCACTCAGCGCGGCCGAGCACGCCTCGAAGGCATTGCGCGGGGCGCAGGAGGAGGCCCTGGAGCAGGACGCGGCCGAGCAGGTGGCCCGGGAGCAGCACCAGGAGACGCACCTGCGGCAGGTCGCACAGGCGGAGGCCGCAGTCGCGCAGGCTCAGGAGGCAGCGGACGGGGCCGGATCGGCGGCCGTGGCGGCCTGGGAGCAGTGGCAGGGCCTGGTCGGCCGGTGGCGGCATGACGCGGTACTGATCGACGTCGGCATGGTGCCGGAGCCAGCCGGGGACGGGACCACGGTCGACGCCACGCAGACAGTCGCGCAGATCCAGGTGTCCCTGGAGCGAGCGCACGCAGCGGCCGCCGGACGGCTCCAGCGTGCGGTGGACGCCGCCGACCAAGCGGCGGGACTCGCGCAGGAGACAGTCCGCGACCTGGAGCAGCAGCTGGAGCAGGCCCGACAAGCGGCGCCGGTGCCACCGGCACCGCTGTGGCGCAGCCGACAGCCCGTGGACGGCACCCCGTTGTGGGCGCTGGTGGACTTCGCCGAACACCTGACTGACGAGGCCAGAGATCGCCTCGAGGGTGCTCTGCTGGTCAGTGGCCTGCTGGACGCACTGGTCCGTGCCGACGGACAGGCGGTGGCAGGGGATGTGACCCTGCGACCTGGAGCTGCGGCGGCGTCGGGAGCGAGTCTGGCGGACGTACTCCGGCCCGACGCGCAGGGCCGGATCGCCCCCGAGCGGGTCCACCAGCTGCTGCAGTCGATTCCCCTGGACCCGTCGGCGGACGATCAGGTCACGATCGCGGTGGCGACCGCGGTCGCACCGGCCGGCTACCAGGCGCGGTTCATCGGGCAAAGTGCCCGCGAACGCGCCCGGCTCCAGCACGTAGCCAGCCTGGAGCAGCAACTCGACCATGCGCAGGGGGCATTGCATCGGGCACGCGAGGAGACTGCGCGCGCTCGCGCCCGGGTGAACGCCGCCGCGATGGAGCGGGACCGGTTCCCCTCCCCCGCCGGGTGGGAGCAGGCCCGTGAGAGGTGGCAGGGCCTCCTCCGGGCGCTGCAGGAGACCCGCAACCGGTCCGCCCAGGACATCCGCCTGGCCGAACGCGGGCTGGCGCAGGCACTACACGCCCTGGACGCGGCTGCCGCGCGGCGCCGCAGCGCGCTGGAGCTGCTGGCCCAGGAGGCACGGCACACCGAACAGGTGGCGACCGCGGCACTGGCCGCAGCCCGGGCGGCTGAAGGCACGGCGCGGGAGACGGCCGGGACCGCGGCCGCCAGTCACGCCGGGTGGGAGCAGGCAAAGGACGCCCAGGCGCACGCCGATGCCGAGCAGGCCGGTTTCCCGCCGCTGGATCAGGTCTTCTCGGCCCAACAGCAGGAGGACGACGCGAGCGAGCAGTTGCAGCACTCCATCAGGCGCACGGCCGACGCGCGCGAGCGGCACCGCCGGGCCGGCGAGGCCGTGCGTCAGGCGCTGCGGGCGTTGAACCGGGCAGCCGACGCGGGGGGCGGCACCGTACTGCCCACGGATCCGAAGGCGGCCGATGCCCACCGCGAGGACACCACCTTGATGTTTCGGCAGGTCGAGGCCTGGCGGGGCGCCGCAGGGCGGGTGATCGACCTCGCGGGACGGGCACGCCAGGACGCGGCAACCGCCGAACGCTGGCGGACCCTGGCGGCCGACGCCGCCCGGGAGGCAGAGCAAACCGCCGTGGACGCGGGACGCGAGAAGGCGGCTGTCGAGGAGATGCGGCGCCTGCACGGCGCCGAGTACGAGGAGCTGCGCGCCTCGCTGCAGGAGGTCACCGGTGCGCTCGACCGCGCCCGGGCACGGGTGGAGGAGCTGCAACGCGCCAAGGAAGAGGCTGCTGCTGACGCGGCGTCGGCTCGGGCGCGGCTGGATGAGGTCGCGCCGCTGCGTCAGGCGGCCGAGGAGCACCGCGATGCCTGCCTTACCCGGTTGGGCCGGCTCGTCGACGAGGGCCTGGCCCTGGTCGGCGAGGACATCTCCACCGGGCCGGAGGGCCGGCCCGCGAACCTGACCGCGGGACTGGCCTGGGCCAGGCACCTGCTGGCCGACCGCCCCACCGGGCCAGGCGCGGGGGTGGGGGCGGACCGGCTCGCCGCGGCGTCCCGGGCCCGGGACGCTGCGCTGAAGACCCTCGAGGGCGCCGCCCGCACCGCCAACAGCGCACTGGCCCGGTTCAACCGCCAGGTCATCCTCACCAACATTTCGGGCACCGGTTGGCAGCGTGCCGAGGTCGCCGACCCGGCCGCCGCCCGCGGCCAGGACCTGCGCGCAGCGGTGGAGGCACTGCGCGCGGCAGTCGCCCAGCTGGAGCAAGACCTGCGCGCCGACATCAAGAAGGCCATCAAGACCAGCATGTTCGCCCAGCTGCAGCGCGACGTTCAGGTCCGCCAGGATCTCGCGCAGCAACTGGTGCGGCAGATCGGCCAGACCCTGGCGGACGTGCGTACCGGGGTGGCCCGGGTCGGCGTGAAGGTCGAGTGGGCGGTGCGCAAGGACGCGGACGCGAAGGCCATGGTGGAACTGGTGAAAAGTCCCCCCTCGGACGAGATGTTCGAGCGGATGTATGACGTGCTGCGGCAGCGGATGGACGAGTCCGTCGGGGACACGTGGGCGGATCGGGTCGCGCACACCTTCGACTACCGGGCCTGGCACGAGTGGACGATCTCGGTGACACACTCCTCGTTCAGCGATGGGGACGGTGACCGCTTCAAGGAGGTCAAGCCGCGCGGCATGAACCCGCTGGAGACGTTGTCGACCGGGGAACGGCGCCTGGCCACGATGCTGCCCCTGCTGGCGGCCGCGTGGTCGATGTACAGCGGGGAGTACCGCGGGCCGCGGCTGCTGTCGATCGACGAGCTGGATGCGGCGTTCGACGACGCGAACCTTCGGCAGATGCTGGGACTGCTGCGCCGGTGGGAGTTCGACGTGCTGGCGACCGCCCCCTCGATGACCCCAGTGATCAAGAAGGAGGCCGGGCAGGTCGTCATCCACCAGGTCATCACCAGCGGGAAGCACCGAGTGACGGTGCCGTGGCTGTGGCAGGGCCACGGCGAAGCGCAGCCGCTGACGCTGGACCTCGGCCTGGGCTTCGACGGCGGGATGGCCGACTGATGGGCACGACATGGGAATGGGTCGCGGACGATGAGGCACTGGCCCCGCTGTGGTCCGCCGTGCACGACCGGCTGTGCGCCGGGACGGATCCGGCAGCAATGGCAAGTGTGCGGGTGACCGGGCTGCCGCCGGCGGGGATAGCAGCGTTGCGGGCGTGGCTGGACGACGCAGGGCGGCTGCGGCGCGGCACCTCCGCAGTGGTCGTGGACGCCCGCGGGGCGCGAGTGCCGGTACGAGCGCTACGCCAGGTGCTGCAGCTGGAACCACAGGACCTGGTGGCACTGGTGGAGCATGCCGTGGGACGGCCGGTGATCGACCGCGCACGGCAGCGCATGAGCGACGCGGCGCTGCGCCAGGATGTGTGGCAGTACGCGGCCGCACAGCTGCCAGCATGTCCGGGGCTGGTCGCGCGGATGCGCGCCGCCGGGATCGGCGTCGACGATGGCACAGGGGTGCGCAAGCTGGTCGACGCCCTCGCCGCTGTGGCAACACGGCTGCCGGCCGACCCTCCGGTCTCGCTGCCCAAGCTCGCCCACGACACCGCCGGCGATCCCCATTTCTTCGACCTCGACACCCTCGCCGGCAGTCGACTCGTCACACTGGTCGCCGAACTGACCGGACAGGTCGAGCCGACACGGCCGGACCGCATCCGTGCCCTGCTCGAGCAGACCGGAGTCGTCCCTGACCGGCTCACCGCCACCGTGCTGCTCCACCACGTCCAGGCCATCGGCGACGGACCGGTCGACCAGCGCCTACGCGACGCCGTCGCCCCGGTCGCACTGCACCTGTTCGACCTCACCCGCACTTCCCCACGGCTGGACCCGACCCAGGTCCTCACCGTGGTGGAGAACCCCTCCGTCCTCGAAGCCGCCCTCGCCTGCGGCCACACCGCGCCGCTGGCATGCACCAGCGGACAGTTGCGCGCCGTCGACCACGCCCTGCTGCAACTCGCCGTCGACCAGGGCGTGGCGCTGCGGTATGCAGGCGACCTGGACGGGCCAGGTCTCGCCATCGCGCACACCGTCGCCCGCCTGTACGGCGCCAGACTCATCGCCATGGACCTGGCCACACTCCACGACGCCGGAATCCACCCATCCGCAGTGTTACTGGGCCCGCTACCCGCCGAAGACATCGACCTGCAGCTCGCCCGCGAACTGCGCAACGTGGGGCGGGTGGTGTTCCAAGAACACGACGCCGTTCTGGACCGCCTCCTCCCACCCGCTTCCACCTACTGAGCTTGACTCATGAAGTCGTTGGGGTGAGGGACAGTCCGGTCCCGGTGAGGCCGGCCGTCCGCCAGACAGACGACGTCCTGTTCAAGATCAAGCCTGCCACGGTCTCTTTCGCCCGAGCGGCTGTCGCACACTCAAGATCGTGCTCCTGCCTCATCCGTATTGTCTGGAGCGGCTGTGTCGTACTGGCGGCTGGTGTCGTGGATTCCCCTTCCGCGCGCGAGGGTCCAGTGCAGGTCTCCCGAGTCTGGGCAGGCCTGCCATGACCTGAGCAGCCCGGTTGCTGCCAGTTGGTCAAGCAGGGTGGGCAGTTCCACGAGCGGGACGCCACAGGCGCGCGCCATCTGGTCGAACTCGCTCAGGCCGCTGCCTTCTTGCGGGTTGGCGTGTGCCGAGAGGTAGGCGCTCGCCAGTTGCGGCAACGGTCCGATTACCTTTGCTGTCGAGGAGGAGCTGACGCGCAGCGCCCAGTCCGCGGCACGCATCCGATCGGGGCGGGCCGGGGCTTGGCCTAGCAGCGCAGCGTCGAGTAGCTCGGCAACAACCTCGTTGGCCGCGTTACCGGGGATGATGCGCAGCCATCGCGCGTGCTCCAGCTCGCGCCACGGGTCCTGGACGGCGTTGAGGCGGAGGCTCCGCAGCACGCCATTGGGCAGCCGGACGTGCATTCTGATGTTCACGCGGAGCGCGCACTGCAGCGCGAGCAGGCGCGCGGCGGCCGAAGTGCCGGCTGGAAGGGCAGCGGCCAGGTAGCTGAGGATTTCACGTACCCGGGTCTGTTCGCCGGGCCCCTTGGGGCGGCGTCTGCGCCGCCGGGCGGTTGTCGGGTGCAGCGGTACGTGGGCGAGGACGGTGTCGGGCACTACGGCGGCCTGTGCTGTCGCTGCGGCGCAGGCGCTGCAGGCGTCGGCGAGCCGCCATAGTCGTCCGCCCCTTTCGCGTGCGAGGAGGAGGCGGATGGGGCCAGCGCAGCCGCGGTGGCGGGGGTGCCAGTGGCAGCCACGTTCATGACATTGGCAGATCCGTAGGTGCGAGGGGAGGAGGTTGCCGCGTGCGTGCCGTGCGAGGTGGGCGAGGGCGGTTGCGCGTGCGGACGCTGCGGTGATCTGCCCGCTGGCGTGCGGGCATTGCCGGCATACGAGAGCAAGCCCGCCGGCGTGCGGGCGCAGTTCCACGGTCCAGGCGCGTGGTGTCGTCGGACATGCTGGGCGCAGCCTCATGGGCGCGTGTTCCTCCTTGTCACGTCCGCGCCGGTCCCGTTCTTGGGTGGGGCGGCCGCTAACCGTAGTGCAGACCTCTGCCCTGTTGCGGGCGCTGTCACCTGGGAAAATAGGGCAGAGGTATGCACTGGCAGTGCAGGGGCCTGCACCGTCGGATGGACGGGTGACGATCTTGCCGCCCGATCCGGACCTCACTGCGCTGCGGTTCGAACTCGCGCGCCTGCGGGCCGCGCGCGGGTGGAGCCATGACGAGCTTGCCTCCCGCAGCGGCCTGGCCAGACGCACCGTCATCGAGATCGAGCAGGGCCGCACCATCGGCACGCTGAAGACCTGGCACGCCCTCGCTCACGCCCTGAACACCCCGCTCGACGAGCTCTTCAGCACCCTGTGTCGCGGGCACGACCTGCCCGGCCCGGCCCAGGACTGACTCCCTGCCCGAGCGCCTGTCGCAGATCACCCGAACCGGCGAGACCCTCTCGAACACGCAATCATGCATTCGCACTCCAGTCGCACCGTATGAGGCTGACCGGGCGATCCGGCATAGCTGCTGCCGCGGATCCAGCGTGTTGGCTGGCAGGTTCGTCCGCATGCGCTCCACACCTCCTCCCCCGGCCCGGCGCTGGGACGGAAGCCCTCTCGCCCACCGCGTGCGCCGTTCCCTGCACGTCTCCCCCGACGGCGTCAGCCGGCTGCTGCGCTGCGGCCAGGGCGACCGGTGCCGCGAGTGCGGCAACCGGATCGAGTGGTACCACCGCGGCACTCAGCGGCCCGTCCGCCTCCATCCGCACGAACTTCCGGCCGCCCAGGTGCCCGCCGTGTGCCGCTGGCACGTCAGCTCCGGTGTCGCCTACCCCGGTGGAGACGGCAGCAGCTGGTGCCGTCTGCCGCACGCCGCCGTCTGCCCCGCCCGCGACACTCCCCCGCCCCCTCCCGAGCTGATGGGGCTGCGTCGGTCGCTGGCCGTAAACACCCGTCGTCTGATCGACGCCAGCGCCTTCACTCCGTGCCCGGCCTCTCCGGGCAGCCCGGCCCAGCGAGGGGACGCGGCGGCCTGCCGCCCGGCCCGCCCCGTCGTGCAGCTGCTGTACGTGCGCTACCTCGCCGCCCGCCCGGTGGACGAGATCCAGTGCATCGCCCAGACCCGGCGCCGTCACCGCTGCACCAGCACTCTGCTCTCCCCCGAGACCCCGGCCGGCACCTGGAGGCTGGTCCCGGCCACCGCGACGAGCGGGCAGCTGGCCCTGCCCTCCGCGGTTATGGCCATCTACGACCTCAGCGCCACCCCGTACGCCGAGCAACTACGCTGGCGCACCCAACGCTGCCCGCAGCACGCCACCATCCCCACCGCCGCCGACCTGGCAGTGGCCGACTGGGAGCCCTTCGACCCCCTGGCCCACCACGAGCACATCCACAACCGCCTGCCCCGCACCCGACGCCCAGGCCCCACCGGCAGGACACGCGAGACAGCCCGCCCATGACGCCCTTCCACGCCCTCGAGCTCACCCCACCAAGGCCCGCCACCTGCACCGAGCTCGGCACGCCCGGGCAAGCGTCCGGCCGGCCGCGAACGCGGACCGTACCCGGCTGATGACGGTGCAGAGCGCGCAGCCCCGGCGGTGCCCTGCACGTGCCACGGCACCAACGGGGCACGCAGTTGCCGACCGGCATCCTGGCCACGCACTACCCCAACCGGCGCGGCCTGATCCTGCTCAACATCGCTCTCGGCCCCTTGAGCCGTTGCAGGCCCGGGCGGCGTCCGCAGGATGCGCTCAGCCGGTGCGTTGCCGGGGACCTTGCCCAGTATGAGCAGGAACGCGCTCGGCGCCCGGCGAACCGGCTCGAGAGCCTGCCCGCCCCCCCCACTGTCGAGGAAGTCCTGGTCTGCACGGTCCGAATCCTGCACAGCCGGCATCACCGCTGCATCCCGGCAGCGGCATCTGGGGCGCTGGGCCTTGCCGGGACGGCAGTCAACACCGCAGACCTCGCTCATCGCCCTTTCCCTCGTTCGATCTTTTTCTTCTCTTTCGCGGAGTTCTTGTTGCACACGCCTACCGACGAACAGGCGCACGCTGCCGACGCCTTCCGGGCCGGTCACCATCTCATCCTGCAGGCCGGCGCCGGGACGGGGAAGACCAGCACCCTCGGCCTCCTCGCGGCCGGAACCCACCGCCGCGGCCGCTACCTCGCTTTCAACAAGAGCATCGCCCAGGACGCCGCCGACCGCTTCCCCCGCACGGTGCTGTGCAAGACCGCCCACGCCACAGCCTTCGCCGCCGTCGGTCACCGCTACACCCGCCGCCTCAACAGCCCCCGCCAGCCCGCGTGGAAGACCGGCCAGGCGCTCGGCATCACGCGTCCGGTCCGCATCGGTGCTCACGAGATCGGCCCCCGCGCGCTCTCCCACACCGTGCTGCGCACCGTCACCCGCTACTGCTACTCCGCCGACCGCACCCTGACCGGCCACCATGTGCCACGACTGCGTGGCCTGGACACACCCGGCGACCATGCCCGACTTGCCGACGAGGTCATGCCGTTCGCAACCAAGGCCTGGGCCGACCTGCACAACCCCGACCAGGGGGCGGTCCGTTTCGAACACGACCACTATCTGAAAATGTGGGCCCTGACCGAGCCGAAGATCGAAGCGGACTTCCTCTTCCTCGACGAGGCCCAGGACACCAACCCGGTCCTGGAAGACGTCTTCGCCGCCCAGCGCAGCCACGCCCAGCTCGTCATGGTCGGCGACTCCGCCCAGGCCATCTACGGCTGGCGCGGCGCCCGGGACGTGATGACCGGCTTCGACGCCACGCCCCTCACCCTGACCCGCTCCTTCCGCTTCGGTCACCTGATCGCCGAAGAGGCCAACCGGTGGCTCACCCTCGCCGACGCCCCCATCCGCCTGACCGGCAGCGACACCATCCCCACCGACATCGGCAGCCTCGACCGGCCGGACGTAGTGCTGTGCCGCACCAACATCGGCGCCATGGCCGAAGTCATGCGCCTGCTCGCCGCCGGCCACCGCGTCGCCCTCACCCGAGGCGGCCAGCAGCTGGCCGCGCTCGCCCTCGCGGCCCGCGACCTCAAGGACGGCCGCCGCACCTCCCACCCCGAACTCGTACTCTTCGCCTCCTGGGGCGAACTGCAGGACTACGCCGCCCACGACCCCGCAGGACGCGACCTCCAGCCCTTCATCGACCTCGTCGACACCCACGGCCCAGACGCCATCCTCACCGCCGTCGACCAGCTCACCGATGAACAGCACGCCGACGTCACCGTCTCCACCCCGCCCAAGGACACCGACCAGCACGACGCCCAAGGACGCCCCATCCCGGAACCCGTCAGCGACACCGACGCCCGCCTCGCCTACGTCGCCGTCACCCGCGCCCGCCACCACCTCGACCTCGGCGGCCTCTCCTGGATCAACACCCACCCCCCCCTGCAGCGAGCGCGGGCTGAAGCCCGCACAACGGGTAGCGTCATGACCTGCGCGGGGCTAACGCCCGGCTCCCCGCCGAGCAGCAGGCCCACCGGCCAAAGGAGGCCACACGATGACATTCACGTCTGCGGAGCGAGAGGCGATCGCCGCCCACTCTGCTGCTCTGGGCCTTTCCGCTGATGAGTACATTCGTCAGACGGCAGCCGCCCGGGCCCTGTCCTGGCAACGCGAGCGGGAAACTTTCCACGCGATGGCACAGCGACGCGGCTGCACTGCCGACGAGCTCGTGCATCGCGGAACCCTCACCGACAACAGCCACTAACCAGCCCGCGTCCATAGCCGCCGGGGCAAGCTGCCACCCGAGAGGTGCGGCTCGTCCGACAACGCCACTGCCGGTGGCCGACCCGCCTGTTCAGCCCTATTCGCGTGCTCCGCCTTGCCCTCCGGCAGAAGGCACTGCTGACGGCCGCCCGGACCACACGAGTAAAACTCTCTATCGATAAAGTCGGCCTCGCAGGTCAGCAAGGGGCCATCCCCACGTAAGTAGGGGTCTATCCACGGCCGCACCACCGGCGGCGTCACCACCTGGTTCTTCCCCACGTGGGTGGGGGTCCTCCCTCAACGAACGCGGCCAACCGGCTGCTGAGCAGTCCCCACGGCTTCCCCTGCTGTCACGGCTCCACGCTACGAGGGGAGGCTCAGGGTGGCCCAGGCGGCGCACTGCAGTCGTCTGTCGGGGCGTCACGGCGGTCAGGACGGCTTGGTCAACCTCCTCGACGACGCTCTGCTCTCCCATCGCCTGGGCCAGGAGCACATCGTCGGCCCGCGCGAGGCGTTCCGTGCCACCGGCGGCACCCCGCCGCTGCCGCCCGTCGCGGCCTGGGCACCGGACCGGTTCAGACCGGCCGGCCCCGGCCTCTCCCCCGTCGACCTGGTGTAAGGACTTCTGCTGGCCCTGTTGTTATGGAGACATCCGAGGTTGGCGGGCTCTCGCGCTCGGTCGCTGGTTCTTTTGTGCGCGCCGGAGCGAGACCGGTCGGCACGCTGCGCGTGTATCGCCGCGCCTATTGGCCGAGCAGGACCTGGGTGATCGGTCCGCCGGTCACACCTGGCTCAAGCACGAGAGCTGGGGTGTAGCGGGGCCTCCCAGGGGTCGCGCCGTCCCACTCGTAGACGACGGTACGCAGCGTGTTGAGGTATCGCCCTACGAGTAGGGCCATCGTGTACGGGCCGTGGAAAGCGAGATGCACCTCCGCACGGCCGCTGCGTGCGGCCAGCGCTTTGATCTGTTGCGCGGCAGCCGCGCTGAGGCGTGCGGCCTCGCGCGGGTCGAGTCGGTCTTCGCCGACGACGGAGACTACGGCGGCCGCCGCGAAGCGGTCGCTGGACTCGTGCAGGAGCTGCTCGAAGGCGGTCCGATCTGGAGCGGCAGTCAGGCTGATGAAGATCGCGATGCGGTCGTGGCTGTCGCACGTATCCGCTTGTTCGAGGTCAACTGGTTGCGTATGAAGTTCGCTGGTCAGCGGGTCGTCACCAGCTTCTGTGGACGTCCACAGAGCGCCATGGGCATCGACCACCTCGACATTGCCGATCTTGGTCTCGGGCAGGGCGGCTCCCAAGGCCAGAGCTACCGACAGGTGAGCTCCGCCGGAGACGCGTACCGCTTTCGCATCGGCTGCGTACACGGCGTCGCTGATCAGGGGCAGCGTGGTCTGCAGGAGTGTGAGTCCCTCGCGCGAGGGCAGACGTCCGTCGCCGGCGGATCTGATGCGGATGTGCAGGTCGTCCTCGCCCGCGTCCATGGCGAAGGGTGCGGGGCGGGTCTGTACTCGGATCGTGAAGGCGCGGTTCTCGCTGCGGATGGCGGACTTTCGTTGTTCGACTCGGTGCATCAGCAGGTCCCGCACGATCTCGCTCTCGCCGGACGGCTGCAGCATGTTGCTTTGCTTCTTGTCGGCGAGGGTCCGAGAGGGAGCGAGTCTCAGGAGTCGGTCCGGTGCCTCGTAGTCGCACTGTGTATTGCTTCCCGCTCTGGCAATCTTATTCGCGATGCACAGGCTGAAGGCGGGGTCCTCGTCCAGTTGAAGCAGCCGAGGCAGCTCACGTTCTCGGATGATGTCGCTGTGGACGATCTCCGGTGTCACGACGAGCACGGCTGCTGAAAGCCCTGTGGTCAGGGCTTGTTCGAGGCGATCGGTCGTCGTGCCTGGGCGCAGGTCGGTACGGTCTCTCCACACGACGAGACCGGCGGCCCTGAGCAAGCTCTCGATCGAATCGGCCTGCGGGGAGCCATCCGACTGCCGGTAGGAGATGAACACCGCGCCGTCACGCCGAACCGCATCCCCCGAACGTGATCGGTGAGCGCATGTGACGGCCTTCGTGGTGCGCCGGTTCGTCGACCGCGGTCTCCTGGTCGACCTGAGCGCGAACCCGGACGGGGACGCTGCACCACCCCGACCAGGTCGACCAGGTCTGCCGCCGCGAGGACCTGGCGGACCTGGTCGCCGCCGACATCCCGCTCGGACCCGAGCGGGCTGCCACCCGGCTCCGAGTGCGCCGTGCCGACTTCGACCGCATGGTCCGGCTCGGATGGGTCCGCTCCCCGCAGTCGATCGAGGTCAGCTTCGGCACCAGCCGGGCCGGGCCGTCGACGTCACGCTCTGCACCACGGCCTCCGTCGACGCGGTCGTCGCCCATCCCGATGGGTTATCCACAGGCCCCAACGTGGTCGGCGGTTCCTCCGTGACAGTCGATCATCCGCCGGCGATCCCCACCGAGACCGGCGCGAGCGCGCCAACCAACCCTGCCCGTGCCAGCCCTCTCCAGCCCGTTCCCTGGCCAGTGGTGATGGTGGTCAGGGGTCCTTGGCGAACAGCCGACGTCAGTCGTCGGACTCCGGCGACGGGTTGTGGGCGCCCGACACGTCCTCCGACGCGAAGCTCTTGCCCTCGCCAGGGGACGGCTTCTTCCGTGACCCTGCCCGACTGCACACGGCCGGGCGACAGCACAGTTCCGGTCAGTTCCGCCGGTGGTGGAGCAGGGCGGCCCGTAGGTCGTGCTCGGTGATGTGGTCGGCGGGGCGGTGGAGTGTCCAGCGGTGGGCCTCGCCGTCCATGGGGAGCACGGTGACGACGGTTTCCAGTGGTGGGTGGCCGGGCTCGGTGTACGTGAATTGGCGGATGACGACGGCGGTGTCGTCGTCAAGGCCGAGTATGGCGCGCACGGTGTCCCTCAGTGTGCGCAGGCGTGGGCTCAGACCGGCGGTTGCTGGTCGCGGTTGCGGTGGCATGGGGGAGATCTCCTTGGTTCGTCACTTTGGTGGTGTGCGGGTGGTGGCCTGGTCCCGGACAGGTGCCTTGAGGGGAGGCCGGGCAGCGCGGTGTTGTCCGGTCACGATTGCCTGCCGGATGGCGAGGAGCAGCAGCGTGGCAGTTTCGGCCAGGATGCTGAGCAGGGCCTGCGGGGCGGGCCGCAGGCCGTGTTCGGTGAATCCGAAGACGCCCACGGTGCGGGAGGCGGCGAAGCCGCCGAGGGCGCCCAGCGCCACCCCCGCGGCGGCGAGCCTGACCAGTGGAGGCATCCCGATCAGCAGCAGTGCGGCGACCGCGAAGGAGACACTCGCCTGGAGCAGGAACAGGGGGCCCACGATATGGATGAAGCGGTACTCGTCGATGTAGAGGCGGGCGTGGATGTATCCGCTCCCGGCGAGCGTGGCGGCGATCGCGACTCGCAGGGCCGGGGCGAGGAGTCTTCCGAGGGTCATGTCAGCCTCTCGTCCTTGATCGCCAGGTTTCGGTCGCCCTGCCGGTAGCCCACGGTGCGGATGCCGAGTGCGTCCTTGAGCTGCCGGGCGGGTACGACCTGGGGAGTCGGGGCGGGGGCCCGGCCGGGCTTGGGCAGCGGGTAGGCCGTGGTGGTGGCGGAGTGGAAGGTGATGTTGCCGTCCGTCTTGGTGAACAGCTGGTGGACATGCCCGTTGAGGCAGGTGACGGAGGAGAAGCGGCGCAGGAGCGCGATGACGCGCAAGGCGTCGTCCGTGCTCCAGCCCCACTGCGGGTACATGGCGAACAGGGGGATGTGGCTGAAGACCACGATGGGTGTGTCCGGCGGCAGTCCCGTGAGGTCCCTGCGGACGAAGTCGATCTGCTCGTTGCCGAGATGGCCGAGCTTCTCCAGGCTCAGGGTGTTGACCAGGGCGATGAAGTGCACGCCGTGGGTGTCGAAGCTGTACCAGCCGTCGCCGAGTGTGCCGTTGCCGAAGGTCTGCCGGTAGGCGCGGCCCGCGTCGCCTATGGAGTCGTGCTCGCCGGGCACGGTGAAGACGCGGTCGGTCCGCATCCCCGTCATCATCTGCCTGACCTGGTCGAACTGCGAGGACGTGGACAGGTGGGTCAGATCGCCGCTATGCATGACGAAGTCGGGTCGGAAACCCAGTGAGTTGACCTGGCGGATCGCTTCGGAGAAGGAGCCGGCCACGTCCATGTTCGCCGGACCCTGAAAGCCGATGTGGCTGTCGGAGACCTGCACGAACCGCAGTGTGCCGCTCGTCGTCGTGCCGGCTCCCGCGGCCGCGGTTCCGGCGGTGGTCCCGGCGATGCCGCGGCTGTCGGCGATGTGGCTGATCACTTCTCCGCCGGCCACGGTCAGCACCACGGCCCCGCCGAACCACCCTGCGTGCCGGAGGAGTTGGCGTCGGGACATGCCGTGTTCGTCGGGTACGGGCGGTTCGTTGCCACCGATCGGTGATCCCTGGTGAGGGTCGTGGTACTCGGTCATCGGGTCACCTCCACGGTGGCGGTCATGAACGGATGGATGGTGCAGAGGTAGTGGTAGGTGCCGGGCTGTGTGAACCGGTGGCTGTACGTGGCGTGAGTGGCCAGGGCGGCCGAATGCAGCGGGCCGCCCGATCCGGCGCTGGTGACGGTGTGGGCGTCGGTGTCCTGGTTGGTCCAGGTCACCGTGGTGCCCGCTTTGACCTTCAGCGTGGCCGGGGCGAACGCGAAGTTCTTGATCGCCACGGCGCTCCCGGCCACCGGCGCGGTCGGCTTACTGGTGCTCGGAGGGCTCATGGGCATGGTCATGCTGGGCATGGGTGAGGCGCCGGGAGCGGAGCCCGCCGCGTGTCCCGGTCCGGAGGCGCCGGGCATGCCGGCCGTCTGGTGCTGACCCTGTCCCGGTGTAATGGCACCGGCATGGGGGGACGAGGAGTGCGACGACTGGCCGCATGCGCTCAGGAGCCCCAGTGCGGCGACGGTGGCGACGGCAAGCCCAGCCGCAGCGCGTGATCGCCGGCCTGGTGTACGAAGGTGCGGGTACATGCTGTTCGTTCCTCACGATCAGGTTGAGATGGGCAGTGCGCCGGCCGAGTGCGCAGACGAAGCGAAGTCGCAGGCGGCATACGGCAGTTCCCCGTCTGCGGGCCGAGAATGGCTTGGGCGTGGGCGAGAGATGCCGCGTATGTCGGCTCTTGTCTGACTCCACGGGTGGCGGGGGTCGTACGGTTCGGTCGATTCGCAGCTTTTATGACACTTTCTTCAGGTCACCGCAGATCGATCAGCCCTCCGGCGCCCCGCGCGCGGTCCTGGCAGTACTCACAGAGGGTGACCATTTCGATACGGAGCATCACAAGGCAAGCCAGTAAATACGCGCAATGATCGCCTTATGCCCTGGAGTTCCCGAAAACGTGACCCAAGGACCGATCCGGATCGCTCCGCGGACCGTGTCTCTGGTAAAGGGACGCTTTCGGACACGGACGAGGAACTGCTGCGCACCCTGTACGCCGAGCACGCGGGCCCCCTGCTCCACTACGTGCTTCGACTGACCTCAGGAGACCGGCAATGGGCGGAGGAGATGTCGTGCAGGAGACGTTGCTGCGAGCGTGGCAGCATCCCGCCGCCTTCGACCCCGCACGAGGCCCGGCCCGGGCATGGCTGTGCACGGTCGCTCGGCACCTGGTTGTCGACGCCCGCCGGCCTCGGCAGGCCAGGCCTGCCGAGGCCGGCGGCGAGGCACTGGAGCGGGCCGCCGAGCAGACACCGGGAGAGGACGAGATTGAGCAGGCACTGCAGAGCTGTGCAGTTGCCGACGCCTTCCGGACGCTGTCCCCGGACCACCGCGCGGTCCTGCTGGAGACCTACTACCGGGGCCGGACCATGGCGGAGGCCGCCGATGTGCTGGGCATTCCGCTGGGCACCGTGAAGTCACGGACGTACTACGCCCTGCACGCCCTCAGGCTGGCGCTGCTGGAGCGGGGCATCGAGTCATGACCATGCGATGCAGGAGGTGGCGACCATGAGTGCCGAGCACGACGCCCTCCGGCTGGCGCTGGGAGGATACGTCCTGGGCGCGCTGCCCCCGACGGAGATGGAACAGGTGCGCGACCACCTCGCAGGATGCGCCGAGTGCCAGGCGGAACACACGCAGCTGGCGCGACTGCCCGCACTGCTGGCGACGGTGACCGCGGCCGAAGCCGCAGGCCAGACGATGTCGGCTGCCGACGGAGACCTGGCCGATCGGCTGGTGGCGCGGGCAACTGAGAGCACGCAGGGCTCTCCGCCCGCGCGGCCCGCCGCGGCCGGGGCGCCGCATGCACGCGAGGCGGGGGTACTGGAGAGGCTGCTGCAGCAGGCCGCGGCCCGGCGCCGCAAGACGTGGCGGCTGCAACTGGCGGGCGCCGCCGCCTCCCTGATGCTCCTCGCGGGTGCGGTCGGCGGCACCTGGCTGGCGACCACCGGGTCCGTGGTCAGTGAGGCGACGCCGCCCGGACCGACCACCCCGGCTCCGTCGCGCACCTTCTCCGGAAGCGATCCCACCACCAACGTCTCCGCCTCGGTGAAGGTCTCGCCCTCTGCCTGGGGCAGCGTCCTGCAGGTCTCCGCCAAGGGGGCGCCTGCCGGGATCACCTGCCGGCTGCAGGCGGTCGGACCCGGCGGGGCCAGGGCGGACGGCGCCACCTGGCGGGCGGGCGAGTACCCTCCCGGCACCACGATCCCAGGGGCGGTTGCCATGTCTCCGGGTGCCATCGAGCACTTCGAGATCGTCGCCGGCAACGGTCAGAAGCTGGTCACCATGCGGGCGTGAGATCGCCAGGAGTCCGCCCGACCCCGCGTCAGGCGGGCTCCTGGCACACCGGACCACGGTCGTTTACAAGACTCCGGCCCGCTCCCCTCCTGCGCTCGCCGAACCAGTGGGACCGGTCGCCCTCGCCGCCGATTCCCGCGAAGAAGGCCAGCCCCTGGCCGACTTGACGCGTAAGTGCCCAGCCCGGGGCGTGCAAGTCCCCCGATCACCGGCCACCCGACGACCGGTGTCCTCGGCTCCCCTGACCGAGGCGAACGAGTCAGCCTTCCACCGACCTTGACCTGACCCACAGGAAGTGGAGCAAAAGGTGTGAATTGCTCGAACCGTTCGGCATGCGTCGTCCGTGGAACTGAATGAACACTCCGATGCAGGATCCGGCATACCGACCCCTCTTCGAATGCCTTGGCAGTCTCCACGTTCCGGTCTCCGCACATCCACAGAAGAGTCAGAAGACCATGTTCGTAACCGATTCCCCCCGCCCGAGCCCACCGCTCTCCCGGCGTTGTCGCCACGAGGCACTGCTCACCCTGCCCGCGCAGGAGGCACACGTCTCCGCCGCTCGTCACCTCGCGGCCGATCTGCTGGAGACCTGGTGTGTTCCCAAGAGCGAGCGCGAGTCCGCCGTTCTCATCGTCGACGAACTCGCAGCCAACGCCGCCCAGTACGGCCGCGAGCACATGACCCTGCGGCTCGTCCTCGACCACGGCACCCTGAACATCGTGGTCAGTGACTCCGGAACGGCCGTGGAGCGCCATCGCCCCGACATCGCCCCGGACGAGCACGGCCGCGGCACCGGCATCGTCCAGCACCTCGCACAGTCGACCGAGGTCCACCAGACACGCAGCGGCCGCGAAGTCCGCGCCTGCCTGAGGTGCTCGCCATGACCCGGCCGGACGTTCGGCACGAGGAGCTGCGACCCCCTGCCGGTGCTGGCACTGCAGCACAGCGACGAGTCACCAGGGGCGGCAGCGCCGGGTCACCCGACGCCCCCACCGAGTGGCCTTCGCCACCCACAGGCTGTGCCCCATCGACGGCTGCCCGGGCCCGGCCCAGGTTCCCATGCGGTCCGCGGCACACCCATCGACCCTCGATCACGGCGACCCCGACCACGACACGGTGCTGTGTCAACGCTGCGGCGCCGGCCCCTACGAACCGGCGGAGGTGTGAGGGTGAACGCCACCCCGAACAGCGGCGAGGGCATCAGCGCCCCGCCCCCGCACGAGGCGTACGCGAATGCGCCAAACCTGCGCCGCGAGATGCACCGAGTGCTCGCTCTCGGGGCCGAACGCGACGGCCGCGAGGCCAGGCCCGTCACCGGCCCCCCGGTCGACGCGACGGCCGCCGAACGCGCCTGGCGGCTACGCCGGGCGGTCCTCATGGACCGGATGGCCCTGGATAACCCCGGCCCCGGCCCGGTCGCAGCCGCCGCAGAAACCGCCGAGCAACTCCTCCTGCACGACCGCCGCCATCCCAACCTGGTGGCCGGCCCGCTCCACCCCGACGCGATCACGCTCGCCCCCAGCCGCCGCCTCTACGTCCGCCAGGAGTACGCCGCCTGGACGGCCGCCGGGCGCCCTGCAACCTGAACCGCCCCCGACCCGATAGGAAGACGGACACATGACCCGCAAGGACAACACCCGGCACGCCCCCGCAGCAGCCGGCCAACTCCACTCGCCTCGCCTTCCACGCCCGACAGCCACGCGTGCGCACCGCGCCAGTCTGCAACAGGAACGGTCACTCCAGGGAAAACCGATGAACGCACCGTGGTCGAACGCGAAGACCCATCGGCTGTTCCAGGTACCCGAACGTGGTTGCTCCCAGGGGCAGCGACTGAGCCTCCATCGGGCCCAAACGCCCCCGCACACTCCGCGGGCCAGGCAGCCGGCGCAGGTGGCCATGCAGGTCACAGGCGGACCTCGACGGCGATACGCGCATTTGACCGGCCCCCGGCCGCCAGCCTCGATCTTGCATGAGGGTCCGTCAGCAAGCTGACGGACCCTCATGCAAGATCGAGGTTAAGGAGCAGCCGACCGCCGAGGAGACCGCGGCACAGATCAAGAACCTATCCGACCTCGCGGCCTACAGTGGCACGTTGAAGCGCGTGGTCAAGGTGCTGTCCGTCCTCACGAATCGGCCAATCTGAGGCGTGTTCGTGCTCCGAATGCGCGCACAGGCCCGCTGGGGAACTACTTCCATGCGACGGCCACGACGACTGCGGCCGCCGTGAACGTCCCAACGGCGTAGAAGGCCCACGCCTGCTTGTTGCGCATGCCCACCAGCGCCGCCACCGCTACCAGGACGTCCAGGGCCAGTTTCACCCCCATCTTCGCGTTGTCCACTGGAAGGTCCAGGGACGTCCGGGTCCATATGAGTCCCGCACCGGTGACCAGCTGAACGACCGCACTGATCGGCATGTAGCTGCCGGTCACCGGGTCCTTCCCTCTCAGCTGGTAGAAAAGGCCGCCCATGATCGCAGCAAACCCGAAGAGGTGGAAGACGAGGAACACGTACCGAAGAATCTCCATGGCGGTGATCGTTCCATAGGATCAACGCAAGTTGACCAGCTCTTGCACGAAAGCTCGACCACGTCCGCACCACCCTCGCGACCGCCACCGCCATGGTCGACGATCTCAACGAGTGGCACGAGCTGCGACCGGGCGGGCGCCTTCCTCAAGGAACGGGTCGGTTCGGCAGTCGCCGCCAGCGGCATGAACGCCGATGCGCAGACGCATTTCCGCCACCCTTCCTCGCCCCGCTTCGGCAGAGCCTTGCCGGCGAGGGGCCTGCGGCTATCGAATCCGGCCACCACTGGAGCGTGGCGATCGGCGAGACTCTGACACGGCGGCTATGGCAGCCTGCGGACATGTCAGAGCTGCGTGTTCATGCAGGCCGTCACTACGCCCTCCAGTTCCACTACGCCTTGCCGGACGATGCCTGGTGTGTGGAGCTGAGCGAGGCCGTCCCGGCGCCAGCCTCGTGGGCTGAGGTTCCCAACGCAGAGACACACCTGCCGGGAACTGCCTTCCTGGTGGCCGTGATGTCCGACGAGGATCCTGGCCTGGAGCCGACCGTTCACATCCACAGCTACGACGAGCACGTCATCCCCTACGAGATCATCCGCTGGTTCATGGAGCAGGTGGCCGAACAGGTCGAACGCTGCCGCATCGCGTTCGAGCGGAGAGAACCCGAAGCAGTGAAATGATCACGGAGTGACCGGTGTGATCACGGCGTCAGAGCCTTCCTGGATAACCCCGTTCAGCGGACTGAGCCCACGGCAGTTCGGCAAGCTGATCACCGCGCTGCGGCGCGAGGGCGTAGACCCGGTTCGCAAGGGCCGGCCGTGGAGCCTGCCGTTGGAAGACCGGGTGCTTCTGGTTGCCGCGTACTGGCGGACCAACCTGACGTGGACGGCTCCCTGGTCCCCACCCGCGACCACACCGTCGCCGAGCAGTCGAAGAACTACCGGTACTCCACCAACCACCAGGTCGTCATCAACGCCGACACCCGGCTCGTCGTCGCCGTCGGCCGGCCCCTGCCCGGCAACCGCGACGACTGCAAGGCGTGGGAGCTGTCCGGCGCGAAGGACGCCGTCGGCCGCACCACGGTCATCGCCGACGGCGGCTACCGCGGCACCGGCCTGGTCATCCCCCACTGCCGCGAACCCGGTCAGACCGAACTTGCGGCCTGGAAAGAAGAACACCACCGCTCCCACCGAAGGGTCCGCGCCCGCGTCGAGCACACCTTCGCCCGCATGAAGACCTGGAAGATCCTCCGCGACTGCCGCCTGAAAGGCAACGGTGTCCACCACGCCATGCTCGGCATCGCCCGCCTGCACAACCTCACCCTCGCCGGGTGACCGGGAAACGACGCTGGTCATGCATGGCGTAGATCATTTACGGGACAGCACTTAGTGATCGTTAACGGATTTGTCAGATGCGGGTCCAGATGCCCGCGCTTCCGGAAAAGGGAAAGCTCATGTGGAGTGCTCAGGACGTGGCGCGGGATCAGGTCCGGCGTCAGGCGAGTGGCCTGGACGTCGCTGCCGTTGCGGAGAAGATCGCGGAGGCCGCTGTCCGTGAGCGGGAAACCGCGGAGCAGTTGAGGGGGAACGGTTCCTTCTACGAGTTCGAGATGGATCGGGAGCGGCTGGCTGCCATCTGGCTGGCCAAGCATGCTGAGTGGCGGCGCGTCAGGGACTTGATGACTGCGGTCGGTTGGAGCGTGTACGAGCCGGAACGGGATGCTCAGGGCTCGGTGTGGGCTCGCGAGCGTGAGGAACGGTTTGCTGGTGCTCTTGCGCCACAGGCCGCCTTCGGGGAACGGCGGCGGGAGGGAGCGGATGAGTTGCGAGCGGAGGTCTGGCTGTCCGCCGCGTCCAGTCGGCTGATCCAGGTGATGGCGGACCGGGCGGGGCTGCGCCCCTCTCAGGTCCTGGCCCAGCTTGCCGAGCGGATCGTCGTGGGTGAGGACGGCACGGTGTCCGTCCCGCCCTTCACGCCGTCCCTGTGATTTCCGAAGCGAGGGGATGAGAAGGCAGAGGAGGAGTGCGGGGATGCTGGGTATTCAGCTTCGGGAACACCAGGTGGCCCAGAAAGCGAGTTTCCGTAAGTGGGTGGGCACGCACCGGTCAGCGGCGGCAGCCCTACGAGGCTCGCCGCCTTCTCGGGCAGCAGCTCAACCGTGCACACCCGGGCGTCGATCCCGCCCCCACTGAGGCGTGCTGAGGTGACGCCAGGAATGCCGCAGGTCTCGCCAACGTCGGCACCCTCTGAGGCCGTAGGGATTTCGTCAAGTCGCCAGCTGCGAGGGTGCCTTGGGCGGTCCACCGGCGATCACCAGTAGTGACGTCGTCCGCCGACAGCGTGTCCGAGTGCTCCGAGGACCCACAGGATGGCACCGATCACCAGCAGCACGATCCCGATGGTCCACAGGATGGAGATGCCGAACACGAAACCGAGGATGAGGAGGATGACTCCGAGCGCAATCACCGGGGCCTCCGATCTTCCAGGAGGAGGAGTAATACCGTCCATATGCCCGGTTACTTATGATGTAGGCCCATCTCGCGCGGAACCCGCGGACCGCCCACGCCTGGCCTGCTGGCGGCGCCCTGCTCCCATCGGTTCACCCTCGTGCGTACGGGGCAGAAGGCCTCAGGCATGACCGTGATGACGTGCGTGGCGCTGCCCTGGGCACCTTGGGGTGGTGGCGTTCGCCGTTGCCGCCACGGTTGCGCGCTTCGCCGGGGCGCGGGTCGTGCAGGGTGCGACCGCCGGGGAGCTGCGGGTCGCCCTGGTCGTCGGCGACGTCATGGGCACTTCCATGGCCTCGGCCGCGGTCACGGGCCGGCTGCGTGTCGCCGCACGTGCACTGGGCAAAACCGCCCTCCGGCCGGCAGAGGCCTGGAGCATCGGCTGGCGGTGTGAGGTGTCGGCCAGAGATCTCACACCAACGGGTGAAGGACCCGCACAGGGCGATCTGCCGGTTGAGATGCGGATTCCTGGCCATCGGGTCGCGGGAAGCGCCGGAACGCGGCCAACGCGCCCTGTGGAGCGGGATACTGGTGTCTTCCGACGACGGGGCGACCAGGGGGCGCATCAGTGAAATCTACGGGAAGGACGGGGCGTTGGAGTGGGGGCGGCGGGCGGGGCGCTCGGCATGCGGTCGTCGTGGGCGGAAGCCTTGCGGGGCTGCTCGCGGCGCAGGTCCTCGCCGAGCACGCCGACCGGGTGACCGTCGTGGAGCGCGACCGGTTCCCGGACGGCACGATGGCGCGGCCCGGTGTACCGCAGGGCCGGCATCCGCATGTCCTGCTGGAGGGTGGGCAGGTGGCCCTGGAGTCGCTGCTGCCGGGCTTCCTGGCACAGCTGCGGGCGGCGGGTGCGCCCCGTGTGGGCATGCCGTCGGACATGGTGCAGAGGCAGGACGGGCGCTGGTTCCGGCGGCTGCCCGCGACGACGCACATCTACACGGGTTCCCGCGCGCAACTGGAGGAACTGGTGCGACGGCGCGTCCTCGCCGATCCGGTGATCAGCGTGGTGGAGGGGGCCGATGCCGTCGGGCTCCTCGGTGACGCCTCGCGCGTGCGGGGCGTGCTGCTGCAGGACCGCTCCGGCGATGCCCGAGGGGAGCAACGGGCCCTCGAGGCCGACCTGGTCGTCGATGCCTCCGGCAGGGGCACGAAGGCCCGGCAGTGGCTCACGGCGATCGGGGCCGAGTCCCCACACGAGGAGACCATCGACACAGGTCTCGCGTACGCCTCCCGCGTCTACCGCGGCAGGAGCGGCGTCCTCGACGGCGACACTTGCGGCTACTACGTCTACCCCAGTCCCGCCCAGGTCCACGGCGGTGGTGCGCTGCCCTTGGAGGACGGCACCCACCTGGTCGTCGTCTCGGGGCTGCGCGGTGACGAGCCGCCCACGGGCGACGACGAGTTCGTGACGTACGCCAAGAAGCGGCTGCCGCATCCGCTCCTGCACCAGTGGCTGGACGAGGCCGAACCTCTCTCACCGGCGTTCGGCCATCGTCGGACCTCGAACATTCGCCGCCGCTACGATCTGCCCGGCCGTCGCCCTGCCGGATTCCTCGCCACCGGCGACGCTCTGTGCGCGTTCAACCCGATCTACGGGCAGGGCATGGCCGTCGCCGCGATGAGCGCCCTCGCCCTGCGTGACGCACTGGCCGATCCGCGCCGGACCCCCACGACGCGGCGCGTGCAGCGGGCACTGCTCGCCGCGTCCCGGCAGGCGTGGGACATCTCCGCCGGAGCGGACCGCAACATGCCGGGCGCGGTGGGCACTGCGGCAGCCGCCGGAGCTGCGGACCGCGTCGCCGACTGGTACTTGCAGCGCGTCCTGGAGCGCTACCCCGGCGACCCTGTAGTCGGGCCCGCCTTCCGCTCCGTACTGACCCTCCGCACGCCCGTCGCCGCCCTGTTCACCCCGCCCGTGGCCCGGGCCGTCCTCCTCCGCCCGCCCGCCCCGACGCCCACCGAGCCGCCGACGGCACCAGAGGAACCGGGAATCTGAGCGAAGCCGGCCGCTGACGGCAACCAGCCGATACACAGCTCGGTGCCGATCAGCAGCAGGCCACCGTCATTGACCGGACCACGCTGCGCGATCTTCGACACATGGTGAAGAACATGGAGCGGGGTGTGGCCCGCCGAACCAGCCCCTCGCCGGGACGACGGCCAGTGGATCACCTCCCCGGTACCGTCGGACGGCACGGTGACGGACCGTCCGAAACGTGCCCGGTGCCAACCGGCGACCACCGTCGAAGTCGACGACGGCGCCGCCCGTCGCCGATGCCGGCTCTACCCACCCCCGAAAGCCTGCGCTGCCGGCCCGGCCTGGGGTGTTTGGTGTCAGGCGAGGTCCCGGCGGCGGCCCACCGGGACCGTGAGCAGGTACAGCGGCGGCAGGAGCGCGGCTGTGCACACCGTCCACAGGGCCGCGTGCGTCCCCGCGTAGGTGGCGAGCAGGCCGGCGATGAGGGCGCCGAGCGGTTGGGCGCCCCAGGAGACGAAGCGGACGGTGGCCATGACACGGGAGAGGAGCTCAGGCGGGGACTCGGCCTGGCGGTGGGTGCGGGTGGTGATCGACCCGATGACGACGCCGAAGGCGAAGCCGGCGTTGCCCAGGGCGAACCAGTACGTGTTGGCTGCGGACGTGGTCAGCGGGGCCAGCAGGGCGGCAGTACCGCCGGCCAGCGCGGTCCCGACGAGTCCCCGGGCGGTGCCGAACCGTCGGGTCAGTCGGACCGCCACGGCGGATCCGGCGAGCGCGCCGATTCCGTCCGTGGCGAGCACGAGGCCGAGTTGTACGGGCGTCAGTCCGGCCTCACGGACCAGGTAGAGGGGCGTGAGGGCGACCAGGGCGGCGCAGACGAAGTTGGTGGCGGTGGCCCAGAGCATGCAGGGCAGCATCACTGGGTGCCGTGTCACGTACGTCCAGCCCTCGCGGATCAGCCGGAGGGCGCCGTCGCCGGTGCGGGAGGCGGGACGGCGCTCGGGCAGGGTACGCAGCAGCACGGCGGAGAGCAGGTAGCTGGCCGCGTCCACGAGGAGCGCGCCGACCGGGCCCGCGGCGTGCACGAGGAGGCCGCCCCCGGAGGGCCCTGCGGTCTCGGTGACGGCGTGTGTGCCGGACATCAGGCTGTTGCGGGCGGCGAGTTGTCGGTTCGGGACGATGGCGGGCAGAAAGGTCGAGTTGCCGATGTCGAAGAGTACGGTCGCGGCGCCGGTGACCAGAGCGGCGAGCAACAGGTGCGGGTAGCTGAGCCGGTCGAGCCACCAGGCGAGCGGGAGGGATCCGACGGCGACGAACCGTACGAGATCGAGGGTGACCTGGAGGCGGCGGAGCGGGACGCGCTGGGCGATCACTCCGGCCGGGAGGCTGAGCAGCAGCCAGGAGATCTGTCCGGCGGCGGCGAGCAGGGCGGCCTGGAGGGCGGTGGCGTCGAGGACGGTGAGGGCGACCAGGGGGAGGGCGAGGGCGGTGACGGCGGTGCCCGCGTTGCTGACGGTGGCGGCGGTCCAGTAGCGCCAGAAGACGACCGGGGGCGAGGTCGCGTGGTGGGTGCTGCGGCGATCGTGCTCCGGGACCGTCGGTGTCTCGCTCATGCGACGCCCACCCTCCAGTGAGTCTCTCATGGGAACTTACCTGGTTGCGATTGAGTTCCTATCGGGAACTGACCGCATGGCGCAAGATGGTTTCGAAGACGGGACGTTGTATCCGGAAGACGGGAGACCCATGGTCAGGTCGGTGCCCGAGCGGGACGCCGCGTGTGCGATCGCGCAGGCGGCGGCGGTGGTCGGCGATTGGTGGAGCCTGCTCCTGGTGCGGGAGACCGCACGCGGGCACCACCGGTTCGACGCGCTCCAGGAGGAGTTGGGAATCTCCCGCAAGGTGCTGACCGAGCGCCTTGCGCACCTGGTGGAGGCGGACGTCCTGGAGAAGGTTCCGTATCACACCGGCCCGGTGCGCTACGAGTACCGGCTGACGGAGAGCGGGCGGGGGCTGCTGCCCGTGCTGCTCTCGATGCAGGACTGGGCGGACCGCTGGCTGCTCGGCAACGGCTCGCTGAGCGGCACGGCCGACGAGGAGAGTGCCGAGGCGCGGCGGGTGGCGGGCCTGTTGGGCGAGCGGCTGCCGCGCCTCGAGTTGCCGGGGCACTGGGACGGTGAGCCGCTGGACCCGGTGGCCGAGGCTGCGGCCACCGTCCTGTTCTGCTACCCGGCAACCGGTCGCCCGGGCCCGTTGCCGGACGACTGGGCCGACATCCCGGGTGCCATCGGCTGCACGCTGGAGAACCGGCTGTTCCGGGACGCGTACGACGACTTCCGCGCGGCGGGCGCCGAGGTGCGCGGCGTGAGTACGCAACGCCCGGATGAGCAGCGGGTGTTCGCGGTCGAGGAGGGCATCCCCTTCGTTCTGCTCTCAGACGTCGACCTGCGCCTCGCCGCCGCTCTGCGGCTGCCGGTGTTCCGCGCCGGGCAGGCACTGCGGCTGAAGCGGGCGGTACTGGTGGTGGACCGCAACCGCGTGGTGCGCCAGGCGCGCTTCCCGGTGACGGACATCCCGGGGGCAGTGCGCGAGGCGCTGGCGGTGGTACGGCGGGTGGCGGCGGGGAGCTGACGGGCGCGGGCGCGGCGACGGCACATCGCCCACCTTTCCCGGGCCAACGGGGGTGAATCAGATCGGTCTTGACCAGGCCGGTCCTCGACCTGGTGGGCGCGGGCGAGAGGCTCCCGGGCCGCCGATCCTGTGCCTGCCGCACGGCCGGTGGCCCTCTGGTCTCTCCCGCGGACGGCTTGCCGGATCAGCGGCTGACCCGTTCCGGGTGATGTCGCCCGCGGCGGTACGGGGATTCGACACCGATCTCGCCCCACGGCCCGCCACGAACGCCGAGCTCAGGATGTGCCCTCGGCCTCGGCGCCGTTGTCGCTCCCGGCCGTTTCGTCCCGTGTCATGCCGAGGAAGCGCCGGACGGCTTCGACCGGCATGTCGAGTCCCTCGGACGCGGACTGCTCGTCGCCGAAGACCTGCACTGCCTCAGTGACCGCCACGGCCAGTTCGACCTCCGCCTTGCGGACCTTGGCCTCGGCCTTGTCCACGGTGTCGACCACCGCCAACTGACGGCGCTGCCTCTCCTGAAGTCTCTGTTTACGGGAAGGGGTTTTGTCAGGGTTCTGCACAGTCATGACCAAGATCATAATCAGTTGGGTGCACGCCCATGAAATCGGCAACTCACCGGCATTACCGGGGCGTTCACGGCTCGAAGGCTCAGCACCGGCGGCCCCGTGAAGCTGTTGCCCAAGGCAGGTGCGGTGCCGGGGCGTCGTCACTCGGTCCGGGCTCGCGGGCTGTTCGGGGTGCGGCTGCTACAGGTCGAACTCCAGGTGCTCGATGTCCGTGAAGCGGACCTCCTCCAGCCGGCCCGCGCGGCGGCCGTTGTCCTGGAAGTACACGTCCTTGAGCGCTTCGGCGGCGATCTCCTCGAGGCGCTGCTCGGTGGCGCCCTGCTCCTGGGCATCGAAGAGGCGGGCGGCGTAGCGGGTCGGCGTCCTTGCCCGGACCCGACAGCTTCGGCTGCCCGAGCTTCGCTTCCTTGAGAGCCCACTCCACCAGGGACGGGATGGTCTTGGCGGGCACGTTCAGGACCAGGCCGCCGACGCCGTACGCGTACGCCTGGCCCTCGGCGTCGACGTCGACGACCACGAGCGGACCGTTCTCGAACCGCGTATCGGTGCTACCGGCTGGGGTGCCGGCGAGGGCGGCTTTCCGCGCGGGCGGGCGGCGCGATGTCGGCCTGGTCGCGGCCGCCGGATGCGGTACAGCGGCGGGGCGCAGTGCGGTGTTCTCGGACGCAGGCTCCAGGATCGGGCCTGTGGGTTCGGTGCGGGCTTTGGGCGGTTCGGTGCGGGCTTTGGGCGGTTCGGCTCTCGTTGACGCAGGAGCGGATGGGACGGCAAGCGTCTCGGGGACCGCCGTGTCCGTCGCGGGCGCCGCGGCGTTGGGGTCGGCGGGGTAGAGCTGGGCGAGTTGCTCGAGCATGCGGGCGTAGGCGTCACGCTCCGGCGGCCGCGGCTCGGTCCTGCCTGCCTCCCAGCCGCTGACCGTCGCCCGCCGCACCCGCAGTGCGGCGGCCACCTCGTCCAGCGTCAGGCCATGTGCCTGGCGCAGCCGCCTGCGCTCCGCCGGGGGCGGCAACGGGGAACGGGACGCGATGAGCGCGTCGACCGCGTCGAACAGCTCGGACATGCAGAACCTCCTGTCCCCGACCCTAGCGTGAAGCGCACATTTCGCGTACGGAGCGCGTACGGACAGCGTTCGCGTCGTGATCTCGTGAAGCTGGGCAGCGGCCAGGACCGGCAAGAGCCCGGTGGTGGTTGTTGCTTGGTGAGCCCCTGGCTTGGCAGCAGCGTAGAAGACGGGGTGGGCGAGGTTCGCGCAGGCCGGGCGGGAGTGGCTGGGGCCGCTGGCCGGCACCGACTACGGTGGCCCGCTGACCTCCTGGATGGGCAGCGTCATCCGCCTCCGCCGCGGGGCGGCCGGCGGGCCGCCCGGAGCAGGCGCGGTGACGGCGGGCACGGCCGGTGATTCAGCCCTGGAGGGAGGCGAGCCAGGCGGTCAGCAGGCGGTTGACCTCCTCGGGGCGCTCCTGCTGGATCCAGTGCCCGCAGCCGTCCAGGATGTGGGTGGAGGTCAGGCCGGGGAGGGTGGCTGGGTAGGCGTCGATCGCGTCGGCCATCCAGGTCGTGGAGGCATCCAGGGCGCCGCCGATGAACAGGGACGGCTGCTTGATGGGGGCGCCGCGGTACTGGGCGAGGTCCTCCCAGTCGCGGTCCATGGTGCGGTAGCGGTTGAGGGCGCCGGTCATGCCGGTGCGCTCGAACTCCCCGGCGTACACGTCGAGGTCGTCCTCGGTCAGCCAGGTGGGCAGCTTGCCGCCGGGGAAGCGGTCACGCAGCCGGCCGCCGGTGCGGGACACGAAGTGCGGGTCGGGCTCGCCCTGGGCGGGCATGGTGTCGGCGGACAGGGCCGCGTAGAAGCCCGCGAGCCAGCCCCGGACGTCGGGCTCCATCTCCGCTTCGGCCCGGCCGGGCTCCTGGAAGTAGGAGACGTAGAACTCCTCGTCGCCGCCCATCTGCGCGAAGACGTCGGTGGGGCGGGGGCCGCCGGGCGGCGCGTAGGGGACGCTCAGCAGTCCGACGGCGCGGAAGACCTCGGGGTGGAGCAGGGCGGAGGCCGCCGCGATGTTGGAGCCCCAGTCGTGCCCGACGACCACCGCCTTCTCCTCGCCCAGGGCGCGCACCAGGGCGACGTTGTCCTCCACCAGGTCGAGCATCCGGTAGGCGTCCGTCGCGGCCGGTTTGGAGGAGCGGCCGTAGCCGCGCACGTCGAGCGCCGCGGCCCGGTACCCCGCCGCCGCGAGGGCCGGGAGCTGGCGGCGCCAGGAGTACCAGGACTCGGGGAAGCCGTGGACGAGCAGGACCAGCGGTCCGGTGCCCTGCTCGACCAGGTGCAGGCGCCCGGCGGGTGCCTCGATGGTGCGGTGGCTCAGGCCGGCAAACGGCGCGGACTGGTGCATGGCTTCTCCTTGGTTCACGGGTGGCCGCGGTTGTCCACCGATCATGTGGTGCTGTGGCCACCCGACGCGAGTACTCTTGCCATGCTGGCAAACTGGCAGGTCAGGGTGGTGGAAGCGGCACGGCCGGAGGGAGCGCGGTGATGGTGACGGACGACGGCGTAGCTGACACGCTGGCGGCCATGGGCCCCCGGCTGCGGGCCGCGCGCGAGCAGCGCGGCGCCACGCTCACCGGTGTCAGCCGTGCGACCGGGATCTCGCTGAGCACGCTGTCGCGGATCGAGACCGGCAGGCGCAAGCCGACCCTGGAGGTGCTGCTGCACCTCGCGAAGGCGTACGGCATCTCCCTGGACGAGCTGGCCGGCACCGCGCCCGTCGCCGCGGCCGGACCGCGCACCCCGATGTTGCAGCGTCCCGGCGACAAGGCGGTGCTGCCGCTGACCCGGTACGTGGGGGGCCTGCACGCCCACAAGCACGTCCTGCCCGCCGTCGGCGCGCCGCCGACGCGGCCGCGGCAGGTCTCCCACGACGGGTACGAATGGCTGTGCGTCCTGTACGGGCGGCTGTGGCTGGCGCTCGGGGAGCAGGACCTCGTCCTGAGCGCCGGGGAGGTGGCCGAGTTCGACACCCGTACCGCCCATGGAGTCACCAACGCCGGACCCGGCGGCCCGGTCGAGTACCTGATCATGTTCGGGCCGCAGGGAGAGCGCCTACGACCGCGCGCCCCAGCCCCCGGCCGCGGGGTCCGGTAGTGCGGAGCACAGCGTCCGGGACCATCCCCCCGGCGACAGTGGTGACCGGTGACCACCCAGCCGTCGGTGTCCTTGACGTCGACCACCCCGAAATCTCCTGCAGCAGAGCCCGCATGCAACAGGACCGAACTCGCTGCTTGACGTTCGCGTGTCGGGGATCGGTGGTGTTCAGCGCAGGGTGAGCGGGGTCGTGGATGCGACGTGGGACAGTTTCTCCGGGTTGCGGACGTAGTAGAGGCTGGTGACGCGGGCGTCCTCGATGTGGATCGCCATGACGCCGTCGATCTCGCCGTCCAGGCGGACGAGGAGTGCCGGGTTGCCGTTGACCACGGTCGGTTCGGTGGTGAGCGTGCCTTTGAGCTTGCCGATGCCGCCGGCGAACATGCGGGCCACCTTCTCGGCGCCGGTGACCGGCCGCAGCGCGGCGTGTTTGATGCCGCCGCCGTCGCTCATCAGGACGACCTCGGGGGCGAGCACCTCGAGGAGGGCCTGCGGGTCCCCGGTTTCGAGCGCGTGCTGGAACGACTTCAGGACCGCCTGGCTCTGGTTCGCGGAGACCGGCCGGCGGGGGCGGCGGGATTCGACGTGTCGGCGGGCGCGGTGGGCGATCTGGCGGACGGCCGCGGGGCTCTTGTCGACGGCGGCCGCGATCTCGTCGTAGCCGATATCGAAGACCTCGCGCAGCACGAAGACGGCGCGCTCGGTCGGTGACAGCGTCTCGAGGACGAGCATCAGCGCCATCGACACGCTCTCGGCGAGTTCGACGTCCTCGGCCACGTCCGGCGCGGTGAGCAGCGGCTCGGGCAGCCAGGTGCCGACGTATGCCTCCCGGCGGCGCTTCATGGTGCGCAGCCGGTTGAGTGCCTGGCGGGTGGTGATCCGGACCAGGTAGGCGCGCTGGTCGCGTACCTGACCCTGGTCGGCCTTAACCCATCGCAGCCAGGTCTCCTGGAGGACGTCTTCGGCGTCGGCCGCCGATCCGAGTATCTCGTAGGCGACGGTGAAGAGCAGGTTGCGGTGGGCGAGGAACGCCTCGGTCGCCGGGTCGGTGGCGTCGTCGCTCATCTCTCGTCCCTCTTCCTCGTCCTTCGCGGTCGGCCCTGGCGGCCGACCGCGTTCGCGTGCGTCCACGGCAAGATCCTGGCGGCACCCGGCGGTCAGGTTGCCCGGTCGGCGACGGCAGGTACCTCGGCGCGGTGGGCACGCAGCAGTTGCCGGCGCTTGCCGGCCCCTCCCGGAACGCGGTGCAGGCTGTACGAACCGGGCTTGTGCGCCTCGTCGGACAGGTGCTTGGGGATGCCCTTGCAGACCGTTTCCTTGATCCTGGCGCCCAGGCCGTCGTCGATGTGCAGCCACACCGCGACGTCGGACCTGTTGGCGAACTGGAAGATGCCCGCGCTGCGGCCCAGGCTGACGCACTGGGCGGAGAACGACTGGTGGAGGTTGTCCGGCTGCTCACCCGCGAGTCGGCTGAGCACGGTGTCGGCGGCCCGCGCGCCCAGCGGGATCGCGTTCAGGCAGCTCATCCGCAGTGGCAGGCCGGTCGGTGCGGCCGAGTCCCCGGCCGCGACGATGTGCGCGTCGTCCACGCTCGTCAGCGTCTCGTCCGTGAGCAGGCGGCCCACGGCGTCGGTGCTCAGCCCGCTGCGGGCGGCCAGGTCCGGAACGCCGAAGCCGGCGGTCCAGACGGTGACCTCGCTCGGCAGCTCACGGCCGTCGGCGAGCCGCACGGTGTCGCGGGTCACCGCTGTCACCTTCGCGTGGGGGCCGTCGATGAGCGTCACTTTGAGCTCGGTCAGCCGCTGGGCGACCGAGCGCCGGCCCCGGGTGTGCAGGTACGGGCCGAGAACGCCGCCGCAGACCAGGGTCACCCGGCGGCCCTGTTCCGCCAGCTCGGCGGCGGTCTCGATGCCGGTGGGACCGGCGCCGACGACCGTCACCGGGGCCGTCGCGGGAGCGGCGTCGAGGACCGGGCGCAGCCGCTGTGCCGCTTCCAGGGAGGCGATCGGGTAGGCGAACTCGGCCGCGCCCGGCACGCTCGGTTCGGCGCTGCCGCTGCCCACGGCGTAGATCAGGTAGTCGTAGTCGAGCGTGCCGTCGGTCGCCAACGTCACGCTGCGCTCGGCCGCGGCGATCCGGGTCACGGTGTCGACCACCAGCCGGACGCCCTCGGCCAGGACGTCCTGGTAGGCGATGACTGCGTCGTCGGACCCGCCCACCAGTTGGTGCAGGCGGACCCGGTGGACAAAGTCCGGGCGCGGGTTGATCAGTGTCACGGTCACGTCGTCGCGCAGTGTCAGCCGGTTCGCGGCCATCACGCCCGCGTATCCGCCACCGATCACCACCACATGCGTGTTCCCGGTCATTCTGCCTCCTCCGTTTCCACGTGTTCGGCCTCAAGACACCGCGCCATCGGCCGCTGTGACAGGGTGTGATCCGGATCACTTCACTGGGGCTCGACCGGAGCTGGGGCCGCATTGGTTCGCCCGGTCGGGTCGGGCTGCTGTTGTGAGAGTGGGGTCCGCCCCAGAGGGTGCCCTTCTCGCTTCGGATGCGGGCTCGCTTTCGCGTTCGGCGGCCAGGACGTCGCGGTGGCGGGCGTCGTCGACCATCAGCTGGTAGCACGCCACGCTGGAGGCGTCAGCGGGTGCCACCGAGATCCTGGTGACCGGCCGGACCGTGCTGTTCATCGACTTCTCCCGCACCCTGTCCGACGCACTGCTGCCCTTCCTGGGGCTGGTCGCCGGCCTGGCCTTCCTGCTGCTGCTGCTCCTGGTGTTCCGCTCGATCCTGGTGCCGCTCAGGGCCGCCCTCGGATTCCTGCTCTCGGTCAGCGCGGCGCTGGCGCGATGGTCGCGGTGTTCCAACTGGGCCGGGGTGCCGACGTCTTCGGTATCGAGCAGCCCGGTCCGATCATGACGACGATGCCGATCTTCATGATCGGTGTGGTCTTCGGCCTCGCCATGGACTACGCCAAGCACCGCGACGGCCCGGCGCGTCAGTTCCCGACCTGCCTCGGTGCGCAGCGTCGCCGATCCGCCGTACGAGCTCGACGCGCGGTGCGCCTGCGGGCGCGGTCTGCGGGCCTACGGCGGCGGGGACGGGTGCCGGCGGTCACCGACACCGTGCAGTGGTGTGCGCCCGCCGCGGCGACGTGGCCAACTCCCTTGCGGACGCGACCGGTCTGCGGGTGAAGGCGCCGGACGGCATCGCCGCCAGCGGCACGCTGGACCTGGTGGTCGAGACGGTCGCGCGACGGGCCGGAACGGTCAATCTGGGCACTGTGCTACCGGTCTACCTGGACGCTAAGGTCGGCCCCGTGCTGCGGCGCGTGGAGGCGACGGCGCCGGGAGAGCGGGTGCACGCCCCGTTCACGGTCCGGGTGGCACCGGGCGCGACCCCGCAGGCGTACTCCTTCTGCCCGTACACGGTGCAGGATCTCGGGATCACGGCGGCGCGGGTGCACGTCACGGTGCGCCCGGCACCGGACACGGGCACACGCACGGACACCAACGCCTCGTTGGCAGCGGCCGGAATGGAGCGCACGACAGTATGAACATCACGGACAGCGCGACGGATACCCCGGCCGGCGGGCGCTCCTGGGCGCCTCTGAGGCACCGGCCGTTCCGGCACCTGGCGGCCGGACGTCTGCTGGTGTACTTCGCCAACGCGATGGCCCCGGTCGCGCTGGCGTTCGCCGTCCTCGACGCCACGGGACGGGCCACCGACCTGGGCATCGTGGTGGGGGCGCGTTCGCTGGCGAACGTGGCTCTGCTGCTGCTCGGCGGGGTGGTGGCGGACCGGGTGCGACGCACCCTCGTCCTGCAGGGTTCGGCGCTCGGCGCGTCGGCGGTCCAGGCGGCCATCGCCCTGAGCGTGCTCCTGGACGCCACGTCCATCCCGCTGCTCGTGCTGCTCAGCGTCCTCAACGGCGCGCTCGCCGCCCTGTCCCTGCCCGCCTCCGCCGCGCTCACCCCGCAGACCGTGCCGGGCGATCTGATCCGTCCGGCCAACGCGGTGATGCGTATGGGCACCAACCTCGGTGCGATCGCCGGATCGTCGCTCGCGGGCGTCGTCGCCGCGGTGTTCGGCCCCGGCTGGGGACTTTTGGGCAATGCGGTGGCGTTCGTCGGGGCCGCGGTGTGCTTCTTCGGCGTGAAGCCGAAGGACGAGAGGCCTGCCGCCCCGGCTGAGCGGACCCGCCCGCTGCGTGAACTGCGGGAGGGCTGGCAGGAGTTCACCGCCCGCCGCTGGGTGTGGATCGTGGTGGCGCAGTTCATGGTGGTCAACGCGGTCATCGCGGGCGGTGTGCAGGTGCTCGGGCCGATCGTCGCCGACGCCACGTTCGGGCGCGGTGTGTGGGGCGCGGTGCTGGCCGCGCAGATGGCGGGGGCGGTCGCCGGCGGTGTCCTCGCCGCTCGCTCCCGGGCCCGGCACGCGCTGCTCATCGGCGTCGCGCTGGTGGCGGTCGAGTCGCTTCCCCTGGTGGTGCTCGCCGAGGCACCGGGCGCCCTGCTGCTGGGCGTCGCGATGTTCGCGAACGGCGTCGCCCTCGAACAGTTCGGCGTGGCCTGGGACGTGTCGCTGCAGGAGAACATCCCGGCGGACCGGCTGGCGCGGGTGTACTCCTACGACGCGCTCGGCTCGTTCGTGGCCTTGCCGCTGGGCGAGATGACCGCGGGCCCGGTCGCCGCGCACTTCGGAGTGCGCGCCACGCTCCTCGCGGGCGCCGTGCTGGTCGTCCTCGCGACGGCGGGGGCCCTGTGCAGCCGGCAGGTACGTGCCCTGACGACGGGCCGGCCTGTCGCGTTGGCCCCGCAGACGGCAGCGGGCGAGCGGACGACGGCCGCGGCGGCCACGCGGTGACCCGTCCTGTGGCGGTTGCCGTGGGACGGGTCCAGGGTGGGGCGTGACGCCCGGTCGCCTACCGCACGATCTCAGGAGCTGCGGGCGAAGTGGGCGTCGATGTCGCCCACGCTGGTGGCCGGGTCGGCCACCAGCGTGGACAGTTCGCCGTCGGTGTGATGGCGGGTGGCGACGGCGGGGCACCGGCGGCAGGCGGCGACGCCGGCCTGTCCCCCCACTCGCCTGCTCCCTCGTGGGCCCGCAGTCGTTCACCCCGGTGAGTGCCTCCAACAGCTTCTGGCGCTACGTCGGACTCGACCGCCCCTGCTGGATCGACGTCGAACGGGTGGCCTTCGAGAGCGGCAGCACGGTGACGGTGGAGGTCGTCGGGCGCCAGGACGGGCACAACGTCTTCTCCTCGACGCTGACGGGACGCGTGGACTGAGACAAGTCGCGCGGTCGCCCGACACGCACGGACAGGGCGGCGTACTCCGACGTGAGGTCGGGGTACGCCGCCCTGTCCATGGACAGCCGCGGGCCGGGGCCCGCGCTGTCGCGGTGGTTACTTCGGGTCCTTGTTGAACGTCGAGGCCGACCAGAAGTAGCCGAGAGCCGCGAGGCCGAGGCTCCAGCCGACGGCGAGCCAGCCGTTGTGGCCGATGTCGGTGCCCAGCAGGAGTCCGCGCAGGGTCTCGATGGCGGGAGTGAACGGCTGGTACTCGGCGATGGGCTGGAACCAGCCCGGCATCGAGTCGAGCGGCACGAACGCGCTGGAGATCATGGGCAGCAGGATCAGCGGCATCGCGTTGTTGCTGGCCGCCTCCGCGTTCGGGCTGACCAGGCCCATGCCGACAGCGATCCAGGTGAGCGCCAGAGCGAAGAGGACCAGCAGACCGAAGGCGGCGAGCCACTCCACAACGCCCGCGCCCGAGGAGCGGAAGCCCATCGCGACACCGACCGCGCCGACGAGGACCACGCTGATGATCGCCTGCAGGACGCTGCCGACGACGTGCCCGATGAGGACGCAGGCGCGGTGGATGGCCATGGTGCGAAAGCGGGCGATGATGCCCTCCGCCATGTCGCCGGAGACGGAGACCGCGGTGCCGATCGTGGTCGAGCCGATCGTCATGAGCAGGATGCCGGGGACGATGTAGGCGATGTAGGTGTCGCGGCCCGCGCCGCCACTGATGGCTCCGCCGAAGATGTAGACGAACAGCAGGAGCAGCATGACCGGCGTGAGCAGCAGGTTCAGGGTGAGCGAGGGGTAGCGCCGCGCGTGCAGGAGGTTGCGGCGCAGCATGGTGGACGAGTCACGGACGGCGAGGGAGAGGGAGCTCATCGCGCAGCCTCCATCGGCTGGTCGGTACGGGCGGGCCGGGCGGGGGCGTCGGTGAGGGCGAAGAAGACGTCGTCGAGGTCGGGGGTGTGCACGGTGAGTTCGTCGGCTTCGACGCCGGCGAGGTCGAGCCGGTCCAGAACAAAGCGCAGCGCGCGCTGGCTGCCGTCGCTGGGGACCTGGAGCGAGAGGGCGTCGTCGTCGCGGGTGGCGGTGTCCAGGGCCGAGGCGGCGCTTTGGTAGGCGGCCGGGTCGGCGAACCGCAGCCGCACGTGTCCGCCCGGGATCAGCCGCTTGAGTTCGTCGGCCGTGCCCTGCGCGGCGATCTTTCCGTTGTTCAGCACCGCGATCCGGTCGGCGAGTTCGTCGGCCTCCTGAAGGTACTGCGTGGTCAAGAAGACCGTGACGCCGCCGGTGACAAGTTCGCGGATGATCTGCCACATGTTGTGGCGCGAGCGCGGGTCGAGGCCGGTGGTCGGCTCGTCCAGGAAGATGATCCTGGGGCCGCCGACCAGGGTCATGGCGATGTCGAGGCGGCGCTTCATGCCGCCGGAGTAGGTCGAGGCGGGCTTCTTCGAGGCCTCCACCAGGTCGAAGCGTTCCAGCAGTTCGGCGGTGACCCGACGGCCCTCGCGCTTGGACAGGTGGTGCAGGTCGGCCATCAGGAGCATGTTCTCCTCCCCCGTGATCAGCCCGTCCACGGCGGAGAACTGGCCGGTCACCCCGATCGCCGCACGCACGGCCTGTGCCCGGGCCGTGAGGTCGTGGCCGGCGATCTGCGCCTGTCCTTGGTCGGCGCTGATCAGTGTGGAGAGGATCTTGACGGCGGTGGTCTTGCCCGCGCCGTTCGGGCCGAGCAGGGAGAAGATCGTTCCCTCGGGCACGGACAGGTCGATGCCGTCGAGAACCACCTTGTCACCGTACGACTTGCGCACACCGCGCGCGGCGACAGCCAGGTTCGTCATGAGCGGTACTCCTTCTTGTGGCCGCAGGCGGTCAGAGGCTGCGGGCGGTGATGTCGCCGTGGGCGGTGGTGGCGTGGACGGTGAGGGCGGCATCGGCGCCCTGGGTGCCCAGCAGGCTGTTGGTGACGCGGCCGTAGGTGGTGCCGGCGTCGAGGACGGTGGAGGTGCCGCGGGCGGTGGTGACGGCGATGTCGCCCTGCTCGGTGCGCAGGGTGAGGGTGCCGCCGACCGCTTCGGTGACCGTCAGATCGCCCTTGTGGGTGGCGAGGTGGGCGGTGCCGTCCAGGCGGCCGAGAGTGATGTCCCCGGCGGCGAGGGTCAGGCGCGCGCTCGCGGCCTCGTCCACCTCGACCGAGCCCTGGGCGCCCTCGAAGGTGACGTCGTCGAGGCGTCCGACGGCGCAAAACTCGCCGCTGGCCGCCCTGGCCTGGACGCGGGAGCCGGCGGGCAACTGGACGGTGACCTCGACAGAGCCAAAGTTCCCGAGGACGCGGTGCGTGTCGGGGACCGCGATGTGCAGCACACCGTCGTCGTAGGCGATCCGAACCTGCTCGGCGGCCTTCACGTCGCGGCCCTTGGAGGCGTCGGCGGGCAGGACCTCGACCGTGGTGTCGGCGCGGTCGGCGGCGATGAGCTGGATACGGCCGGCGGGGATGTCCAGGACGGTCGAGACCGGGGCGGGGGTAGCGAACTTCTGCATGGTTCTCTCCTTGCTCCTCGTTGCGAGCTCCACCATCCACCCGCTGTTTCTGACGATGGAAACGCTACGTTGCTTTCAAGTTTCGAGCAATATACTTGTTGCGCATGTTCGCCATTTATGCAGGTGAAGGTGATGAAATCGTTGCTCTGGCCTGTGATTTAACGCAACGAAGTGCACTTCGAACGTTGCAATGAATGAGGGTGAACGCTCTTCTCGCCATCCCGGCGCACCGGCGGTCACCACGCCGGTTCCGCGGTGCGCCCCCGCACCGGCGAGGCGGCGCCGGCAACCCGCTGGATCAGCCGGCGAGCCGCCCGCAGCAACGACGCCCCGCGAGCCGCCTGGCCCCGCTCCCGCAGCACGCGCGCGTCCTCGAACAGGCCCCGGGCAGTGTGTGCCATGAGCTCTCGGTCCACCGCGCACAACCGCCCGCGCGCACCGTCGGCCACCACCGCGAGCAGCGGGGCGGCGACCTCGGCCGGCGAGGCCCGTGCCGCGCGGAGCACGTGCGCGGCACGCAACCCGAGCCGGGCCCGGCCCGGTACACCGATGCCGGCGAGGACGGCGGCCCGCACCGCCGACTCCCTGCGACCCAGGCCATCCAGGAAGCCACACGCACACAGGACGGCCAGGCCGGGCAACACGCTGGACGCACCCCCCACCAAGGCGCCCAGGCAACTGCCGCCGCTTTGGCGGACATCCGAGATCAGGGGTTGAGTCCCCGGAAGGATGTCCACCATGGAGAGCATGGGGAGGAAGAAGCCTCGTCCTCGCCGCTCGTTCACGCCGGAGTTCAAGGCCGAGATCGTCGAGCTGTGCCGACGCGGTGACCGCTCGGTCGGCCAGGTCGCCAAGGACTTCGATCTGACCGAGACCGCGGTGCGCGACTGGGTCAAGCAGGCCGAGGTCGATGCTGGCAAGCGCGACGGCCTGACCAGCAGCGAACGCGAGGAGTTGGCTCAGCTGCGGCCGGAGAACCGCCGCCTGCGTGAGGACGTGGAGTCCTCAAGCGGGCCACGGCTTTCTTCGCCAAGGAGACCCGGTGAGCGTGCACCCGTTCATCGAGGCGGAGAAGCAGGCAGGTCACAGCGTCAAACGCGCGTGTGAGCTGCTGAAGGTCTCCCGAGCCGCCTTCTATGCCCGCCGCAGCGGCGCCGCCGGCCCCCGGGCCGTGCAGGACGCCGAGCTGACCGAGCAGATCACCGCAGTCCACGCCCAGTCCCGTGGCACCTACGGGGCCCCGCGCGTCCACGCCGTTCTCAAGCGCGAGGGCGCCGGATGCGGGCGCCGCAGAGTGGCCCGGCTCATGCGCCTGGCCGGACTGACCGGCCGGCACCGCAGACGCCGGCACCGCACCACGATCCCCGATCCGCACGCGGCCACTCGCCCCGACCTGGTCCTTCGCGACTTCCAGCCCGACCCGGCTGCGGTCGACACCCGCTGGTGCGGTGACATCACCTACATCGCCACCGAGGAAGGCTGGCTCTACCTGGCCACCGTCATCGACATCGCCTCCCGCCGTGTCGTCGGCTGGGCCACCGCCGACCACCTGCGAACCGAGTTGGTCGCCGACGCCCTGCGAGCCGCCTGCCGCACCCGCCGTCCGGCCGATCCGGTGATCTTCCACTCCGATCGCGGCTGCCAGTACACCAGCCGTAAATTCGCCCTGCTTGCCTCGGAGTTCGGCGCCCGGCTCTCAGTCGGCCGCACCGGGAAGTGCTGGGACAACGCGCTGGCTGAGTCCTTCTTCGCCACCTTGAAGAACGAGCTGACCGACGCCCGTCCCTGGCCCAGCCGGACCACCGCACGCACCGCGATATTCGAGTGGATCGAAAGCTGGTACAACTTGCAGCGGCTGCACAGCAGCCTCGGATACCGCACACCCGCCGACTACGAGGCTGCTCCGGCGGCCTGACCACCACACAGATGGTGTCTGCCAAAGCGGAACAAGCTCACCGATGAAGTTGGTTGCGTTGGGTGGGTGTCCCTTGGGAGGGAGTGATCAGCTTGCCGAACTGTCGCGGGCTCAGCCCAGTGAACGGGGCTATCCATGACGACTCCGACGCCGTAATCACACCAGCCATGCGGCAGACCATTTCAGTTGCCGACACGCCTCCCCGCGACTGATCCTGGGCACCGGACAAGCAAGGAGGACAGGATGGGGCTCATGCTCTTCCCAGGAGACGGCGACGTGACCAGCCCGGACGTCTCCTGGTCCTACACCGGCTTCAACATGTTCAGGGAGTGGCTGGCCCACGCGGAGGGACTCACCCTTGCTGAGATGAACGGATTCGGTGGAGACCACACGTGGAGCAGCATCTCCACCACGCTGGCACCGCTACTCGACCATCCAGACGATGACGGCTCTCTCACGCCCGTTCAATGCGCAGCCATGCTGCCCAGGCTGGAGGCGATCATCGATCAGCTCCAACACGAGGACAGCGACCCCGTTCTCCAGCGACGCGTCGACGACGCCCGTCAACTGGTCACCGTCATGACGTACTGCTTGGACAAGGACGTCGAGCTCATCTTCGGATGACCGCCGCAGGCAGTCTCCCGTCGGAGATGACCAGCAGTTACGGGACAGCCCTTAGGCTGCGTGTTCCCCGGCGCCGTGGACGGCCCAGGACCAGGCCCGACGTGGTCCTGGCGGACAAAGCGTATTCCTCACGTGCGATCCGCGAGCACCTGCGCAAGCGCGGCATTCGAGCCGTGATCCCCGTCCCGGCCGACCAGCAAGGTCACCGGCTGCGTCGCGGCAGCCGTGGCGGCAGCCGTGGCGGCAGGCCACCGGTCTTCGACCGGGAGACCCACAGGCAGCGCAACACCGTCGAGCGATGCATCAACCGACTCAAGCAGTGGCGAGGCATCGCCACCCGCCATGAGAAGACCGCGACCATCTACCTAGCCGGACTGCATATCGCTGGCATCTCCCTCTGGTCAGGATCATGATCAGCACCTTGCAGTCAGCCCGAGGGGTGAGCCATGCACGACGAGTACCCGAGCTTCCCGGGGTTCGAGAACGTCAGCCTGGAAGACAGCTACGTACTGGACATCGCGATCCACCCTGGTTCCTTGACCCTCCAGCTCGATCTGCTGCTCTTGCCATCACACCCCGAATACCGGACCCCGCTGCCGGAGGAACGTGCCTGCTTCCGATCAGCCGCCGTCGTCTTCTCACGCGTACGTGACCTGCACTGGACGGGCCAGAGTGCCATCAAGCCTGCAATCGACGCGAGCGGCTGTGCCGACTTCGGATCAGTTGACTCCCTGACCAGACTCGATGACGGCTACCAGATCCTCGGCGACTGGGGCGAGATCAACCTGCGGTCAGATGCGCCTTCCCTGTCCATCGATCCGGAGTCGCGCGGGATCGCCGAGTTTTGAGAGCACTCGAGTGCTTGCTTCGAGACCATGATCGTGATCTCGGACTCGGGTGGGGCCGAAGGCCGTGCCCGGGGACCCGCTGGTGTGAACCGACGGTGTGTCAGGCCGAAGGCGGGCCGTGGCCGTGGCCGGGTGATCCACAGTGGCGGAAGGAAATCCTCCGCCGAGAGGACCTCTTCCGTCTTCTGGAGTGGATCGTGACGTTCTCACTGTCGGATGCTGCCCGCCGGTCGGGACCTGGTGCCGGGCATCGTGCCGGCTCGGCCGCCGCCCGGGGCCGGGCGCTGGCCGTGGCGGCCGGCGTGTTCTGTACCGCCGCCATCGCTCCGGTGGCGCTGTCCGGGGCCGCCCACGCGCAGGGCACCTGTACGGTCTCAGGCCCCACCACCACCTGCACGTTCGCCTTCACCAGCGCCGAGCAAACCTTCACCGTGCCCAGCGGTGTCACGCAGGTCGACGTCATGGCGATCGGCGCCGGCGGCGGCGTGGAGGACAACGGCGTGAGCGGCGGCCGGGGCGCCCAGGTGTCCGGCACGCTCACCGGGCTGTCCGGCGGGCAGACCCTCTACGTCGAAGTCGGCGGCACCCCCACCAACGGCTCGTGCGCCGGCAGCGCGCAGTGCGCCGGTGGCTTCAACGGCGGCGGCAGTACCCACTTCGGCGGAGGAGGCGGCGGTGCCTCCGACGTCCGCACCCAGCCCGGCACCACCCCCCTGACCACCACCGACTCCCGCCTCATCGTGGCCGCGGGCGGCGGCGGAGCCGGCTGGGCCGGCCAGTGCACCGGAAGCCCGGGCGGAGACGCCGGTCAGCCAGGCGCGGACGCGACCTGCAGCGGAGGAGACGGCGGCGGGGCGGGCACGTCCACCCACGGCGGGACCGGCGGCACCGGCGGGGGCGGAGTGTTCGACGGTGGCCCCGGCACGCTCGGTGTCGGCGGCACCGGCGGCGGCCCGGGCAACTCCCTGACCGGTGGCGGCGGAGGCGGGGGCTACTACGGCGGAGGCGGCGGCGGCAACATCAACCCCTTCATCACTCCGAGCGGCGGCGGGGGTGGCGGAGGCGGCGGCTCGTCCCTGGTCCCCACCGGCGGCACCGGCCCCACGGTGACCAGCGCCGCCGCGGGCATCACCATCAGCTACCTCACCCCGGGCAAGCCCGTGACCACGGATCTGGTCTCGCGCCCGCACCGGACCCCACGAGTTGGCAAGACGGTGCAACTACGCGATGTGGTCTGCCCCACCGCCAGGAGCGCCAGGACAAGGCCCACCGGAACCGTGGTATTCACCGACACCACCAACCACACCACCCTGGGCACAGCTCCCCTGAGGCCCTTCCGCCGGAACTGCGCCGCCGCGATGGTCATCACCTCGTTCCGGAGCGTCGGCATGCACACCATCACGGCCGTCTACAGCGGCGACACCGTCTACCAGGGCAACAGCGGGAACCCAGAAACCCTCACGCTGACGGTGCGCCCGCGCTGGTGACGCCGCAGCACAACCATTAGGCACACCCCTACGGGCCCCTGCCGAACCACCCACCCGGCCGGGGGCCCCACACGTCCCGCCCCACCGACACGCCCTCCCGGGTGCTCTCGATTCCCACCGACATCTCCCGGCATCTCGA